>NZ_PDYP01000004.1:0-322941 GCF_002743115.1 Sporosarcina sp. P17b
GTTTTGTTTGAAGAAGAGTTGGCTAGGTTAGCATAGTATTTCCAAAACTAACCCGTTAATTGAGGGATCACATTCCCCTTCATACATACACTGGATTTTATCTAAGTGGCTAATTTAATATTGCAATTTAGGATTCAAAAAATGATACTATCAATATTCAAAAAAACCATGAATATATATTAGTTTACAGAAAGCAATGTAATTATATTGGTACAAAAGTAAAACCTACACTACTGAATAGCGCTTTTAGTGTCAAAAAAATTCTTCAAGAAGGTGAAGAATTTTATTACCTTAATGATCCAATAACAACACGGGGCGAAGGTGGCGTATTAAATGCACGGAAGAATCTAGGGTATACAGTTTATTATAATCCAACAACTAAGGATAAGAAGGCTGTTTGCGATTATAATATTGAGTTGGCTAAGACTTCAAATGATGAAGATGAACTATATACGGATAATGAGGATCTAATTACAGAAGGATATGTTCCTATTAGACCACCAAGAGTGAGGGGTAAATTGGGTGCTTGGACTTGGGATTTAGATAAATTTAATAAGAATAAGCATCTCATTGTAATTACGGAAAACAAAAGATCTAAGTCATATGCTGTTAGGAAAAGAACATTTGTCGATAAGTCAGAAGTATATAATGACAACGGAAAGCTTTCTTACAACTTGTATAGTAGGGGTAATTCTAGAAGTATTATTGAGTTTTCAACTAATGATGGTACGACAGCATTGGGTAATGTATTAGGCGAAAGTGGCACATTTAATAATCCTAAAAATTTAGAGATGATTAAATACTTTTTAAGACTGTTTCCTAAAAGGGATGCATTAGTATTAGACTTTTTTGCTGGTTCTGGAACTACGGGACAGGCGGTTATTGAATTAAATAAAGACGATGGTGGAGAACGGAAATTTATTCTTTGTACTAACAATCAAAATAATATTGCGGAAAATGTGACTTATAAAAGGGTAAGCAACATTATTAATGGTTATGAGTATCAAGGAAAAAAAGAAAGTGTACTATTTGAGAAATTCCTTAATATTAATGATTTGAATGACATGGAAAAAATCTTGGAAGACGTCAAAGGAATAGAGGAACGTAGTCTGGCGAACTTTACAAACATAATAAAAGAATTAAAGGATGGCGTGTTTAAATTAATAGGCCAAGACATAATAGCTGAAAAAGTAGAAGGTATTTCTACAAACTTCAAGTATTACAAGACAGATTACATTAAAAAATTCTCCAATGATGACGATTATGATTTCACTGGAAAACTTCTAAAACACATGATAGAGATGATACAGCTTGAGCACGCAATCAAAATTGATAACAAAGAATACATTATTTTGTTAACAGACGAGGATGCAGATAATATTGAGCAGCATCAAGAGATTCTTGAAAAATGTAAAGCAATATATATTTCTTCACAGGTATTACTGACAAGAAGTCAGGAAGTGGTATTTGACAATTTAGGAATTAAATTAATTCCTATACCAGAGTACTACTTCAATAGTGAGTTAAGGGAGGTAGGAGAATTATGATAGGGTTACCAAAAGGATTACTTGATTTTCAAAACGATTGTGTTGAGTATTTAATTGATGTTACTTCAACCGTTACTGGTAAAGACACCGTTGTAGTTAAAGCGCCTACGGGAGCAGGCAAGACTATCATTCTAATCGATTATATTGATAAGTACCTTAATATGATTGATTCGAATGTATCCTTCGTATGGCTTTGTCCTGGAAAAGGAGATTTAGAAGAACAGAGTAGACAAAAGATGTTAAGGCATCTACCTAGTAGAAATTCAAAGAATTTATTCGAAGTATTAACTACGGGTTTCCAAACAGGCGATACAACTTTCATAAACTGGGAGTTAGTCACTAAAAGAGGAAATAAAGCTATCACAGATGGCGAGAGAAAAAATCTTTACGAACGTATTGCCGACGCGCATAGGGATGGCACCAAGTTTATCTTAATCATTGATGAGGAACATTCAAATGATACGAACAAAGCAAAAGACATTATTAATTCTTTTGCACCCTTATTTACAATAAGGGTATCTGCTACAGCCAAAAAGAATCCGATTTACGAATTCCACGAAATCGAAGAGATTGATGTTATAAATTCGGGTCTTATAACAAATGCATTGTACATCAATGACGGGGTAGAAGCAGCCACCACAATTGATAATGAACATGAATATTTGATTGAGTTGGCTAATGAAAAGAGAATGACAATAGCAGATGCCTACAAAAATAAAAATAAAAGAATTAGGCCTTTAGTTTTGATTCAGTTTCCAGACATGTCAACAGAGCTTATTGAACGTGTCGAAGATAAATTAGCGGCAATGGGATATACGTATGAAAATAAGTTAGTTGCAAAATGGATGAGCGATAGCAGCGATAAAATCAATAAAGAAGGTATCGAGGAATCAGATGCACGGCCAGTATTTTTACTTATGAAACAGGCAATAGCAACGGGATGGGATTGTCCAAGAGCAAAAGTTCTTATTAAGCTTCGTGAAAATATGAATGAGGACTTCACAATTCAGACCATTGGAAGATTAAGAAGGATGCCAGAGGCTAAACATTATGAAGATACCTTGTTGGATAATTGCTATCTATATACATTTGATGAAAAGTACCGTCAAAGTATTAAACAGAGTATTGATAATGCATTCGAAGTTAAAAGAGTGTTTTTGAAAGAAAAATGTAAAACGTTTACATTGGAAAAACAACTAAGAGATTTAGATTTTGACGGTCTTGGAGAAAGAGAAACTTATAATGTAATACATAAGTTCTTTACTAAAAAGTATAAATTGACAAACAAGAAAAAAGACAATGAAAGAATGTTCAAATCCGAAAAATATGAAATTACCAATAAATTAGTAAGGGTCGCCAGAAAAGGTGAATTTATTAAAACAGCTTCAATTTTAGATTCCGATATTGGATCTTTTTTCGAAACTCACCGAGAGGTTGATACCAGTAAACATGGGATTGAATTATTACATTCAATAAATGAAATAAAATTAGCTATAGATATTCAGCAAGGTAAATTAAGAACAATATTGGAAAGGCTGTTCCGCAAAACCTCGTTCAATAGTGGGGCGCTCCTAAATTTAAACACAAAAGAGTTTTATGCTTTTGTTATTAATAATGTGCCATTGTTAAAAGAGGATTTTAGAATAGCAACAAGTCAGTTGGCAAAACAAAATTCAATGGTTTTAACTCCTAAGAGAAGTGAATTTAGAATTCCAGAACAAGATTTCATCAAAATTGATCCATACGAATCCGATATTGTAGATATATTAAGTAATGCTTATAAAGAGTATCCATCGTCGGTGTTAGTTGATGGGATTCGTTCACTATCTGAAAGATTATTCGAGAGATACTGTGAAAATAATCCATCTGTCGATTGGGTATATTCGAATGGAGATAAAGGGCAGCAATACTTTTCCATAGTTTATATTGATGGGATAAGTAATCAATGGCTTTTCTATCCAGACTACATTGTAAAGCTCAAAAATGGTGACGTCTGGATTATAGAAACCAAAGGGGGAGAACAAAAATATGGTCAAAGCAAGAATATTGACCGACAAGTAGAAAATAAATTTGAAGCATTCAAGAAGTATGCACAAGAAAATAATATTAAATGGGGCTTTGTTCGTGACAAGAACGAAAACCTTAGTATCAATAATACAGTGTATACCGATAGTATGCAGCACGAAAATTGGAAGTCCTTAACAAGTGCATTTTAAAAGATACAAGATTTTTTCTATCAGTTAAAAGAAGAGTGAGGTAAACATAATGGTGAACTGAACCCCAAATGGTAGACACTTTAAAAAAGTGTCTCCTTTTGGGGTTCAGTTCAATTAAAGGAGCATACCATTTTTTATGGTATGTTTTTTGTATCTTTGGAGTGTACCCGTAGGATACATTTTTACTGAAACTAATACTCTATGGTTTCAAGGTAGTTGGTTTTTCAGGTTAGATGTACTAAATATTAGTTGAAATAAGTGCAAGTTATTGGTCAAAGTGACACATTAGTTTTAGCTAGGGTATTTAATAATCACCACGAAATTCAGATTCCATTTCTTTTTGAAGTTGGAGTGCTTCATATTCATTTTCTTGCTTAGCTTCAAGCAAACTCGAATAATACATTGATAAAGATTTAAGGTTATCAAAAATACTTTTAAATACTGTAAGGAAGTTCTCTAAATCCACTACTACATTTTCGAAAGTATTGATATAGAACTGCGGTGCTAAATCCTTACCCTTACCTAAAGTAAAGGTGTAACGACAAAATGTAATATCATAAATGGATTTATCATTTCCTTTTTTGTCTTTAATTGTTCTTTCAATTTTCCCATAAAGTTCATAAATATAAGCCTTTAGGTTGCTCAACATTTCGTGAAATACTGCTTTGTCATTCGAATTATTCAATTCATTTTCCAAATCGACTACTTTTTTAAAAAGCCATCTTAAATCATGATTCTCATCAAACTTATCGTCTTTATCCAATAATCTATTTTGAGTCCAACAGATTGCTTTTAAATATACTTCAATACTGTGGTTCGCATTAAATAGGATTGGGAAAATCAATATATCGGCTTTTTTGTCTGTATTATCTTTCAAAATCTCTTTTACTAATAATAAAGATGAGTCTCTAAACCCTTCTGCGACAACAATCATATTATTAATATGGTCTAAGCGTTGTGTTCTCCAATTCATATAAGCGGTTGTTTCAGTATTATTTACGTTGTTTGAAAATATGTCTTTCATCAGGCTTCAAAACCTCCTTTTTTCACTATTTCCAATTCATTTTAGCGCATAATTAAATTGAAGGTTCACTTTTGTCAGATTTCATTTTCCGCATATTCTTTTACAGCACGAGAGTGTCATAACTTTTGAATTGTAACACCCTCAGCACTTTAAAATTCCGCAGTTTTTCCAACATGAATTATCCGTACACCGAAAATCCATATATGGTTTTGAACAAGTTTAAAAGTAGAAATAGGGTAGGTGCATGAATGAATTCATGCGCCTACTCTATTTCTTACTGGTTCACCATGTCATAGTCTATTTGTTTTCTAAGCATCTTTATAAAAGGATTTGATTTTCAAAATACTCTTTTGACAACTCTCTGTACTCAGTATTTCGGGTAGTTATGTATTCGTCATAGTTAATGGCCATAAGTGTTGTGTTTTCTCGGTGCAATTAAATATTAAGTCGTAATGATTTAGAAAGGCAAATCATCCTCTACTGCCTCTACCTTTATAGTAGATAATCTTGCATCTATATTATCTAATACAATCTTTACCTTGTAAGGACTTAGGCTATCTAGCAATCGATAAAAATCTGAGATTATTGATACTTCAATATCTATATTATTACTGTAGTTATAATGGCCTTTAATAAAGCAGGTAATTAATAACGCATTATCTTGAATAACGTTCTCAAGTGAACTTCTTCTTATTAGATTAGCAAGGTTATTTAAGATTTCATTATCATCACGAATCGGATCGTATTCTGACCAATAATACATAATGACAGCCGAGAGTATGTTTGCAAATTTTCCATATATATCCTTTTCTTCTTCTGTAAAATCAATCTCTCCAAGTACACCCTTAGAAATATCTATTGAAATATCATGAAACGATTTATATCTATTCTCAGGGTCTAATTGAATCATTTTTTCAATGATATGTTCAAAATTAAAAGTAAATAGACTCCTGTCGATAACATTGTCCAGTAATTTTCCGAGGAAATAAATTTCACTTTGATGATTATATATACCTTCATAGTTTGTTTCATTTGGCAATTGGGTTACAGGCCAATTTAAATGAACACTTTTAGCGTAAAGATCCAAACCCTCCAATTTCTTTCCGAAACCAAAATCAATAACTTTAACATTTTCATTCTTATCTATCATAATATTTGCTGAACGAATATCCCTATGTAAGACATTGTTTGATTCTAAATATTCGAAGGCGGTTATTGTTTCAATAAAAATGTCTGACCACCTTTTTCCACCAAAAGGATCTATTTCAAATTCTGCAATTGAATCACCTTCTATGTATTCCATCTGAAGATACCCGGTCTTTTGTTGAGGATACAGATAATAATTATAAACTCGTACAACATTAGGGTGGGACAAATTAAATAAAATTTTTATCTCATCAATAAAACGTTCATAATTTTCATCTATATAATTCGAATCTTTTGGTACATATTTTTTAAATGCAAAAAGCATATCCGTTGTCTCATCTTTCAAAAGATGTGTATCTCCGGTTCCACCACTTCCCAGGGGTTTAACAAGGATGAATTGTTTCTTAATCGCTTCAAAGTTAACAATTTTCGTCATTTAACATCTCTCCTCCCAATTCAATATTGTATTTATAATACCATGATGTAGAACGTTGATATATGTTACTTCACAAGTAAAGACGTTAGTTCAAAAGAAGCTTTTCATCTGACATCAAACCAAATTTTTACAAATTACAAGTGATTAGTTCGCTATTCCATTTTCCCTTTCCTCACTGGATATAAGACCACCATTCTTTGACAAGAGACTAATTGGTCCTATTACGGCTTTAATCTTCTACTGTTAATGCTTCCTTTAGTTGAATATTGAGATTCACTTTTTAAGATGTCTTTTTCATTTAACAAGTATTATAAAATGACTATATAATTTCCAGTTAATAATATTATTGAGTCTCATCTTGTTTCTGCCATTCACACCAGGCATTGACAGAGACTTTAGATATTGTCATAAAAATCAATACGGTAACAGGTGCTATAAAAGTACCAGCCAACCCAACTTTTGATCCAATAATTCCTGAAATACTTGATACTACAAGGGTCTTATTATTGTGTGAACTAATTATTCCGTTTAATTCTTTTCTTTCTTCACTATATTCAGGATTTCCACACAGTAATTTATAAAGTTCTATTTTTATTAAATCAAAGTATCTACTAGAATCCTCCTTTTTTGCACTAAAAGGAGAAGTATTCTGTGTTGTGGCAGTCAACCACGCAATGGCAACATCCTCTGGATCCTTAATATTCAAGAGTTCTTTTATAGTACTTTGTTGATATTTAGGTAGTGTTATTAGCCATTCCTCATTCGGAATATCAAAAGTACTTACTATTTCATTCCATTTCATTTTCAATCATCCTTTGTAGATACTCTGAAGAAACTACATGTGTTGTTTGATGTAATGTCTGTGGATCTATCCCTCCCAAACTTATTCCACCAGTTACAGTTGGCACATAAGGGCCAATCAGAATTCCCACTAAGGTTCTATCCTTCAAACTAATTACTGGACTTCCTGATTGACCTGGTCTTGCTTGTATATTTAGAACAAGATGTTTTGTTTTAACGCCACTATTGCCTAACAGTATTTTTGCCCCTACCTCCGTTGTTTGCTGGGTTAACACGATTCTTCCTAAATCTGAATGTGGGAAACCTATAATGGCTACTTTCTCACCTATCGCTAAACTATCAGTATTTCCTATTCTAAGATTAGATTTTGCCCCAGATGCTTGAACCAACTTTAATACACAGATATCTTTAATAGGATCAATCATTTCAATTTTCACACCTACTAATGTGAGCTTCTTCTCTGTCGTATCTTGGTAACCTGAAATGTTATTATTTATTTTAATTACTAAATTATTATCATTCCCATTGACTACATGTGCAGCTGTTATTAAAGTATCAATTTTATTTATAAGCGTACATGTTCCAAGGGGATAGTATATTTCAGATTCTAACCTACCTATAGAATAAACTAAATTCTCCATTTCCTTCTCCTTTAATGAGTTAGTCATTTACTTTATCACCTGATTTTATTTTATTTTAGAACTTCTTTTTGCAGCATGGCCCGATTATTGGCATATACCCTAAACACACTTTAATCACAAACTCATTTCTTTATAAACAGCTATAGGCTCTACAGAAATGTTTGGATATGATACAGATGAAAACATATCGTTTATTTTACTGAATTCATTTACAATTTCATTCATAATAGGATTTATTGATTTTGCTTTACTAATGGCATTTTGATCAATAGTTTCTCCGAAGTTTTTAAAGGAATCATTTAAACTTTGACTACTTCGCCCGGGTAAATTAGTTATTTGACAAACCATTTCCCATTCACCTTTAGGACTACCACCATACTTGAAAAGAAGGTTTCTCATTGTTTCTCTTAGATAAATCGGATTAATTGCTCCTAAAAATTTGATGTCGCTTTTATTAATAATTTCAATGGCTGTGAGTCCTTCATAGGCAGCTTTAATAAAATCCGCAAAGCTCTTCATTTGTGCATTTTCATCATTTGCATTCCCGAATAATGAATCTATAATTTCTATTCTTTCAATTGTCCTAGCCAGATCTTCATAATCGTATAAAGAAAAATCTCCTCGTACCTTTACAAAGGTTCGCTTTTTACCTGAATTAAAAGCCTCTCTCTTTAGTGAAGTCACGTCATTTAATGGTAAAGTCTCAAGCAACTCGGTTAAAGCAAAATCATGTAAAGACTTTTCTTCATGAAGTCCTTTAATTCTGGTGTACTCATAACTTCCTTCTCCTGAAATAGGTAATTGTAAAAGTAGCTCCATCAACTTTCCAGTTTTTAGTTCACCTTTCCCTTTATGCTCTGAATTTGTAGATTCCAACATAGAAGTTATTAATCCTTTATTAATTTGTGCTAATATAGATTGCACCTTATCCGTATCAAAATAAATGATATCACGATAAATACTCTTTTTTGACAATAGCCCATCCCCCTATACAAGTTGAGTAAATATGTCTGCATATAAAATGAAAAATTATACAAAAATCATGGCCCGATTACTGAATACCGGTCTATTACGAATTAGCCAAGCTTGTATGGTGAGTATAACATTTCCATTTCTGAAAAGTACATTTATTATCCGTAAGGTATGAAGTAGTAAAGGTATTGTTACTCACTGGTATTATCTATATTACTTCTCTGCCTCCTTTGTATAGCCTCATAATTATTTTCATAATCAATCTGTCAAAATGTTGGCCAAGATTGATTTTAAAAGAAGTGGGGAGGAAAAGGAATGTCAGATTTTAAATTATCAAAGCATCAAGATACATTTGAGACTCAAAAACGTCACTACGAAAGGAAAGTTGATATTGAAAATAAGATGGGGGAGATCCCAAGACAATATGAGGGGGATATTCGTAGGTGCAAAGAATATTGCACCAATACTAGCCAACTAATTGAAACAGAGGCGCTGCTCGATTATTTATATATCTCATTGACCAAACAAAGAATTAAAAAAGCGACGTGGGAACGTAGACTGGCAGCTATTAGAAAATACTTAACTCTGATTCATAGTATAGATTTCAAAGGAAGGTCTAGAGTGGCATACGAGCTTTCAGCGATGCGGAAAATGTATCGTGAAGATCAATATGCCATTTAATTCAGATTCGAGGAAAATCAGCCATTGATAAGAGAGAATTGATGGATACTCTTAATAAGCTACAGATAAGAGCAAAAGCAATTTGTTTAGTTAATCTTGTAACCGCTAACCGACCTAATGAAATGGTTCGTATGAAAATATTAGATTTTGATCTAAAAAACAGATCCGTTCATGTTTATTTGAAGAAACAAAAAAGATGGCATACTAAACGGCTTACTCCAGAAGTTATTATCGCAATTGAAGATTATATACGCGAATACAATCTTCAAACAGACGATTACTTTGTAGGGAGAGTATATAAGAATGGACGCTATGAGAGCACAGCTATTAGTGAAATAGGTTATTGTAAAGCTCTGCAGCGGTGGACTGGGGGACTTACCGGATACAATTTCAGAAAAAGTCAGGTGGTAGCGATGCACGCTGCAGGTGCAGACTTACCAACTATCGCTCAACAAACAGGACATAAATCACTGGAAACTTTAGTTCAACATTACCTAACGGTGTCCGAGACAACCTTGGATAAATATTTGTAGGCATAGAAGAGAAATTAACTTCGGTATTATAAATCTGTTGAATTCCGAACTTTTAAATCAGTCGTTGTAAGTATACAAAACCTCTTTTGCCATTCTCGGTAAAGGAGGTTTTAAGAGTTTCTTCTATTATAATGTGCTCGATATTTCTTCTTCGAGTGCTTTCACCAATTTATAAAAGCTAGTCTTTTTAACTCCAGATTCCCTCATAGCTTCCACAGCTGTTATTTCTCTAGCCTTCTACTTTATGTAAACCCCTTTAAACTCTTCTGAAATAAGAATTTTTGGTCTTCCAAACTGAACCCCATTTTGCAACGCCAAATCAATTCCTTCACGCTGCCGTTTTCGAATGCGTTCTCGTTCTTCTTCAGCCATCCAGGAAAGGATCTGCAAAACTAAATCCGCGATAAAGGTTCCCATGCTGTCTTTATATTGCGTCGTATCGAGTAACGGCATATCCATGACAACAATATCGGCTTCGATGTTCTTCGTCAGGTCATTCCATTCCTGCAGGATTTCTTCTTTGTTACGACTAAATCGATCCAGCGAATGGATATACAATACGTCACCTTTTCGGATAATCCGTTTAAGCAATTGATAGTTTACACGTTCAAAGTTCTTTCCGCTTTGCTTATCCAAATAAATATCGCGTTCATTAATATCTAACTTTTTCATAGCATCCAATTGCCGACCTTCATTTTGATCTTTGCTGCTGACGCGTATATAACCAAATTTGCGTTGTTCCATAGTTCACCTCGAAAAAGATTCTTTCCTTACATTATACCTGAAATTCGTTCGTAAAAGTATTAGTGAATTAGTGAACGTTCGTAATTTATTTTAACACTTTTATGAACACTGCATTTGCTATTTTTGAGTCTGTTATAAATCGTCCGTAAAAGTGTGCTTTTACGAACTCTACTAATTCTCGTGTATTTTAATTTAAACTTCATGGGAAATGGTAGAATGCGCGTTTACTTATGATATAATTTTTGGATGAAGATTTGACACAGATGAAAGGTATGGTTTGAAGAATGAAAAAGATAATGAACTATTTAATCTTACTATTAACAATCGTTTTTATTGTCGGTTGTACCAACTCAGAAGATGCATCCATTACAGATGTAGAAACAAATCCGCAAAAAGCCACGACTGTTGAACCCAATAAAAATAGTGGAAAAGAAGAAACTGTCACTACGGCCGTCGAAAAACAGAAAGAAGAGGAGTCCGTAGTAGAGAAACAGAAAGAAGAAATACCAACTCAACCCAAGAAGGAACTGTTCTCCGGATACAAACTAATTGAAGTTGATGGTGGTGATTTATCAGGTTATCGTGAACCTAACGTCGTTGTTGACATTGGTTATGGGGACCGGGAATATTGGGGGTTTACTAATGAACACGGACAACTAGTACGTGTCATAGCTGACGAAATCATCCTGCAAGATGACAGTAAAGAACCTGTTTTATCGTCTGGCAGATACTATTCTGATGAGGCTAAGGTTCCCGGAGTTGAATCTGATGTTTTAGATGAAGGCCATATAATTGCTGACTCTCTCGGAGGGGTATCGAATGCATATAATATTACCCCACAGGATAGCACGCTCAACCGACATGGTGATCAAGCGCATATGGAAAACGAGATCCGAAGAGCAGGTGGAGCTACCAAATTTGAAGCAATTATCACCTATCCAAATACGGAATCGCAGATTCCTTCAAGTTACAAATATATCTATACAATAAAGGGAAATGTTATTACGGATACATTTGAAAATGTGAATCCAGATGAGGTAAACGAATCTCTTGGACTAACCGAGAATAATGAATCCGAGTCCAATTCAGAAGGAACTTCCACAAACGAAGGTGAGCTCTCTAGTGTTGATACAAACGGTAATGGTCAAGTAACAATTAAAGAAGCAAAAGCAGCAGGTTTTAGTATGCCAATAACTAGCGAACACTGGTTGTATAAATATATGCGAGATAATGATAACGATGGCATGGTAGGCGAATAAGATATCGGACCTTCAGGAAGCATTAATTCTAAAAGCATTGAAATTTGATCGGTTTGGAATTGAGGTGAATCTCTAAGGGGTGAAATATATTTGCAGGACTTTGTTCGAAATAATTCTTATATGAATATATTAATCGGATAGGCTATCAATTGAACTAGATGGACTCTGATAAATTATTAAAAAAAGGCAGCCAACTATTAATGATGGCTGCTTACATTTATTTAATAAAGAAAACCAGGTTGGACACCAAGTGTCTTGAACATAAATTGAAGAGCCGTCATTTTAGGAAGGTTCTGCACAAAACTTTGCGCTTCCTCTGGATTATTGAAAGCTAGCGTTTCAAGTCCGTGATCTACTTCACCGTCAATTATTAAATAGATAAATAAAAATGTTAAGCCTTCATCCGTACCATCGATGTTATCACCAGTGATTAAAATCATTTGTTCTTCAATTAACGGATTAAATATCGTTGTTACAAAATCTTTACCTTGTAATATTGGTGGATTTCCGTACGTTTTTTCCCAGTTATCCCAACTATTCAAATCATATCTCCTCCCTTTAAGCTATATAATTCGACAAGACTATAGTTATACCTCTATTAAAACTGAATATTTTGTTCTCTTGTGTTATAATGAGTTAATTTATTAGATTGAATGTCATTCTAAATTATAAGAATGTGGATTGAAATAATGCCCATCTAGAGAGAGGTATTACAATATCAAGTCACTCCCAGCGTTGGGGGAGTGGATTGAAAAAAGATTCTCGGTAAGTATCTTATGCATTACATGGGAAACACTTTGTTTAATTAGTAAAAATGTTTCAGACCCTTCCGGCTTATAAAAAAGTTGCGCGAAAGTCGCAACTTTTTTTACGTAATAGAACCTATCTTCTCAAAATACCAATGCAACCGATACTCACAAATCTCCTGTACCCAACCAAACAAAACATCCTCATGCTGCTCTTCAACTTTCATCTGTGTTCCAAACGCACCATTCTCAAACACAAACAAACCTTTCGAAGATCCACTCCACTTCGACATCGGCATCATAGCAACCAACTTCGCAACTTTATCCTCATCGTACTCCCGAAGTAACTGCCCCTGTCTATCCGACAGATCCGTATCACGCCGATAAGGTTTCTCCATCAAGTACGCATGGAAGAAGGGGGCAACCTCACTTGGTGCTACCGGTTTATACCAATCAGACGCTCCTCTAGTCAGCATATACTTCAATAGAATCATCTTATAACTTTTATTCATCAGCGTTTTATTGATTTCAATTAGCAAGTCTTTATGTTGAGTCAGTACTTCCTTCTCCAACTCACTTAATTCCTTCGCGTAATCTAGCAATATCGGATACGTCTTAAACTTCTGCTGAATAGCCCGCGCATCTTCATTCGCTTTCAAATGATACTCAAGATATGTCGGACGGTGCCCTAGTTCTGCTTTTAAATCAAAATACGCATTGATCAGTCGTTGCTGAATCGGTTCATTCTGTTTCATTGCTTCCAGCAAGTCGATGATAGCTGTTTCGAAATGGAATTCGAAATAGCCACTCTCGGTAAATGTTTCGCTGCTGATTTTTGTAGGTAAAGCTTTGTCTTCGTTAAATACTTCAAATTTCTTCCGTGCATTGCGATAGTTCCCGATCAAGTCGATAATGACGCAATGTGTTTTACCGGTTGCTATACGTAGACCGCGACCGATCTGCTGGGTGAAGATGGTCAGCGATTCGGTAGGGCGGGCGAATAGGAGGGTGTCGACGCTTGGTATATCGACGCCTTCGTTGAATAGGTCTACAGTAAAAATGATGTCGAGTTGACCAGTTTCTAGTAAGTTTCGTGCAGTAGTACGCGTATGTCGGTCTGTGTTTCCGTACAAGGCGAGTGAGCGGTAACCGGCTTTGGTGAAGTAGTCGCTTAAGTAGATCGCTTGTTTAATGGAAGAACAGAATCCGATCGTTCGCGTTTGTTTGTTTTCGTTCCATGCGTCGAGTACTGCTTGTGCGTAACTGTCCCGTAGTTGCAGGCGTAATAGCTCTTCTTCATCGTATGAATTATTTCGCCATTTTAATTGACTGTAATCCGTTTCGTCCATCACGCCATAGTAGACGAAAGGGGAGAGCCAGTTTTTCCGGATAGCGTCTAGGAAGTGGATCGAGATCGCTTCGTTGCCGTCGCATAGGCTGTAGACGTCTTTGTTGTCGAGTCGGTCGGGTGTTGCGGTTAGACCGAGCAGGAATTCCGGTTTGAAGTAATCCAGTACGCGTTCGTATGTAGTGGCGGCCGCGTGATGGAATTCGTCCACGACGATTAGATCGAACGCAGTCGGGTCGAATTGGTGTAAATGGTATTGTCTCGCGAGTGTTTGGATCGATGCGAAGACGAATTCCGAGTCTGCTTGTCTATGCTGGCCGTTGTAGATGCCACTTGTGCGGTTCGGGAAGACCCGGGCGAATGAAGTTTGTGCTTGCGTAAGCAGTTCTTCACGGTGCGCGATAAAGAGTACGCTTTTGTATGATTCTGCGAAGAAAGCTGCTAGATACGTTTTACCGAGTCCTGTTGCGAGAACGACGAGTGCCTTTTCATAGCCGGCTTCGACTGTTTGCTTGAGCGCAGTGAGAGCTAGTTCTTGTGCAGGGCGTGGATCTAAGACAGATGATTGATAAGGTGCTGTTGGATCGACGGTGCTACTTTCTTCTTGTTCAGTGGCACCGAATGTCATTTCGATTTCAGATTGAGGTTCCCATACTGAACTAAAGGGTAGTTTGCGATTCGTTTCATCGTATCGTGTTCTATACAATTCAATTTGTTCATTGTTAATCGGTACTGTATTCACAGATAAGAACATTTTCATGAATTCATCCGCAGACGTTTCGAAAATCTCTTCGTCTACTGTCGATGGTGCGTAAAGGTTCCATTCGATTCCTTTCGTCAAGGCGGAACGCGATAAGTTGGACGATCCTATGATAACGGTGGAACTGTTTTGTGATTTGAATAGATACGCTTTTGGATGGAAGGATGTACCGCCACTTTCGATCATGCGAAGTTCGGCAGCAGGTAATCCTTCATGTAATAATTTCAGTGCATCCGGTTGTGTAATCGATAAATAATCGCCCGTCAGTATCTTGATATCCGCGCCACGCATAGAAGCGTCACGTAAAGCGGGGAGTACTTCGTTCACGCCAGATTTCATCATGAACGCGGTCATCCAGTAGATCGTATCCGCTTCGGCAGTTAATCGCTTTAAGTCGCTTAGCAAGTTTTTCGTCAGTAGACGCAGTTTAGTCATCCGCTACTTCCACCAAATAGATTCGTTCATTGAATCCGCCACGCGCTTTAGCTTTCTGCGCGCGTACGGCTTCCAGTTCCTCTACCGTCACACCATGATAAATAGCTGCCGCATGGATTAGTTCTAGCATGTCGGACAGTTCTTCGACAGCATCTTCCGCATTAGTGGCTTCTTCATACTCTGACAGTTCCTCGTGCATCTTTTTATTTATTTCCGCTATGTATTGTGACTCGTTCAATGTATGCGTTACACATGTTTTTCCGTCGGCTTCGATGATTTCCGGGATCAGGTCGCGGACGAGTTTATTATAGATGGGCATAGGGATCTCTCCTTCAATTCCGTAATTTGCTTTATTCTACCATAGCCACATTATAAAAAATGAATAATAATGTTGTAAACATTAGATTTTAAATTAATAACTGCAATATTAATATAATTACTGATTAGCCCTACAATTATTTGAAATAGATAATATGTAGCTATTTAATTACATAATTTAGAAACTGCAAAGATCCATTGACTAAAAAGAACATTGTTATTAATTGTTTAATACAATTTTACAATAGTAGATAGTAAATTGATATGTCAGAATAATTTAAAAATATATTGCAAAGAAAAATACCATATGCTATTGTTGTTCTAAATCGGAACGCCATCCCACCTAATGGAATGGAGTTGCGGTCTTTATAACAATAATAATAATGTAAGCGCATACTAAAGGAAAAGGGGTAATTGAATGAGTTACTGGAAAAATGCAAAAGACGTTGAAGTGTACTCACCGCCAGGACATGAAGGTACATCTAATCGAAGGTTGTTCGGGAAAGAAGAAGGTATGGAGCAATTAGAAGTAATTATTGGAGAAATTGAGCCAGGAGGAACGGCGGATCCTCATTTTCACGAAGAGATCGAGCAATCAATGTTTATATTAAGTGGAGAAATGAAAATTATTATTGAAAATGAAGAAACTATTTTAAGACAAGATGATGTTGTATGGATACCTAAGAAAGCTATGCATGAGGTTGTAAACATCGGTAAGGAAACGGTTCGCTTTGTATTAATATACTCACCACCAAAATAAGAGTACAGCAAATATTAGGCAGAGAAAAAATTAGGGGAGAGTGAAAATATGAAGAATAGTATAAGTATTAAAGTATTGTTTGTAGCTTTACTAGCTATGCTCGTTATTGCCGGCTGCGGAAAAGAGGAAAAGGGTTCTACTACGAGTGAAGAGAAGATTAAATTTAAAATTGCTGACTCCTTCCCAACTACTAACTATTTATCTTTAGAGGGCACCAAGTACTTTATGGATAAAGTAGTAGAGTTGACTGATGGAAAAGTAGAGTTTGAATATTACCCTGCAGAACAAATTGGTAAAGCAAATAGTTATCTGGATTTAACATTATCTAATACGATTCAAATTGGTTATACGTCTTATGCTGCAGACCGTTTGCCACTTTCAGAAATCGCAACTTTGCCAGGAGCTTATGATTCTTCAGAAGAAGGGTCGAACGTTATTTGGAAGCTTATGAAAGATTACTTAATGGATGAGGAATACCTTCCAAATGGAGTTCGACCATTGTATGCAGTTGCTTTACCGCAGTATCAGTTGGCAACGGTTAAAAAACCAGTTAAAAAGATTGAGGATATAAAAGGAATGAAGACACGCGTGACAGGTACTATGGAGCTAGGATTTGATGAACTAGGTTCATCTCCTGTGTTTATGCCTGCGACAGAAGCCTACACAGCTATGGAGCGTGGAACAGTAGATGGAGTTACATTCCCTTTCACAAGTTTCACTCCATATCAAATTGAAGAAATAGCAAACTATTCAACTAAGGGCGCTAATCTAGGAAGCTTCACAGTAATTTATTCAATTAATGAAAAGATTTATCAAGACTTGCCTGAAGATGTGAAAGATGCATTAGCAGAAGCGGGCGATGAAACGGTAAAACACTTATCGGTATATTTAGATGACAAGAATGAAGAATTAGCTGAAGAGTTTTCATCGAAGATGGAAATTTATGAACTTACAGAAGAGGAATCTGCTGAGTGGGATGGAAAACTTAAGCCGGTTTGGGATCGTTGGGCAAAGAACTTGGAGAAACGTGGTATCAATGCCAACGAAGCAATTGAAAAATATCAACAAATACGTAAAGAATTGAAGGAATAGTATAGCTCTTGCGTGTAAGTAATCAGCAAAGAACTTTTTAAATAAAGAAAAGGGGTGAGTCTAATGGCGAGAATCGAAAAGTGGTTTCAAAGAGTAGAAACGTTATCACTGTGGCTATCTTATACTGCTTTGACAGTTATGATGCTTCTTACAAGTTTTGATGCTATTAGTCGTTATGTATTTAAACAATCAATCACCGGAGCGTACGAAGTAACAGAAATGTATTTGATGGTTATATTAGTATTTCTTAGTCTGAGTTACGTTCAAAAAGTGGATGGACACATTCGCTTGGATATATTGTTTGAAAGACTACCCCAAAGGTTTCGTGATTACTTTAATATTTTCTTTTACGCATTAGGTAGTGTTTTCTTTTTCTTCATAGGATATCAAGGATTATTAATGACTATGAATGCTTGGAAAAACAACTTAATAGCATCGGGTTTAATAGATCTTCCATTATGGTTATCTTATATTTGGATTCCTATTGGCTCGTTTCTAATTACAGTCAGGCTACTCCTTCTCATTATTAAACTTGCGATGGGAGAGCAGGAAGATTCAAAAATGGAAGATGAGGTGGATATACTTTGACTGTTATCATACCGATAATTCTACTTTTGATATTTTTAGCTATGGGAATGCCGATTGCTTTTGGTTTGGGTATTTCAGGTTCAATAGGAATCTTTTTGTTTAGTGGCTGGGATTCGTTCTTAGGAATTATACAGACTACACCGTATGACAGCGTGAAAAGCTTCTTGATGAGCGCTATACCAATGTTCATATTGATGGCAGCGTTTATGACGGTAAGTGGTATAATGAAAGATTTATTTGAAGCAGCTTATAAGTGGCTAGGAAAATTGCCTGGTGGTTTAGGTTTAGCTACTGTTTTCGCGGGGGCTTTAATGGGAGCGGTTTCAGGTTCCAGTCAAGCATCTGCGGCAGCTATGTCAAAAGCCGCTGCACCTGAAATGAGAAAGTATAATTATAGTACTTCGTTTACAATGGGCGTCATCAGTATGTCTGGTACTCTAGCCGTAATGATTCCACCAAGTATCATACTAATACTTTATGGAATCTTAACTGAGACCGGTGTAGGTTCATTACTGATTGCGGGTATTGTACCAGGTATCTTAACAGCGTTAGGTTACATAATAGTAATCATCGTTTGGGTTAAGCTCAGACCAGAAATTGCACCGAAGATTGAAGAACAGTTAACTTTAAAAGAAAAAGTAAGATCTTTAAAAATGGTTTGGCCGATGCTTTTAATTATCATAGCAGTCATTGGTGGAATCTATAGTGGATTTGTTACAGCTACTGAAGCAGGAGCGTTAGGTGCATTCATTACATTAATTGTCGTTATATTAATGAGACGAATGAATTTCAAAAAGTTTATTCATGCACTCAATGACACAATTAAATCGACAACAATGATTATGACTATTATTATTGGTGCACATCTATTCAGCTACTTTTTAACATTAACTCAAGTCACACAGAAACTGGTGTTGTATGTTGAAGGTCTGGATATTTCACGTTATTGGATTATTGCTTTCATTATGGTCTTATATTTAATACTTGGATTTTTCATGGATCAGATTGCGATTCTAATTTTAACTCTCCCTCTTACTTTCCCTATTATTGTAAGCTTAGGATTTAATCCGATATGGTTTGGGATTGTCGTTGCTAAGACTGTAGAAATTGGTTTGGTAACACCACCAGTAGGAATGAACGTGTTTGTTGCAACTGGAGCTGCTGGAGTAAAACCATCTGAAGGATTCAGAGGTGTAACTTGGTTTGTAATTATGGATTTACTGATCCTATTACTCTTAATCTGTGTACCATTTATTACGTTAGTCCTCCCAGATTTGATGGCGAAATAATATTAATAAAATACTGACATAAGATAGGTGAGTAGCTATGAAACCTGGCGTCATCTCTAAAACCTTCACTATTCTCAGAGCTTTTAGCGATGAGAAAAGTGAATGGGGAGTAAATGAGTTAGCTAGATATTTGAATATGCCGGTGAGTAGTGTTCATCGTCTTCTTGCAACATTAAAGATTGAAAATATACTGGAGTTTTCCGACCAAACGGAAAAGTATAGAATTGGATCCGAGTTCATTAGAATGTCTTCAATCATCTCGAATAATGTGGATATGAAAAGGTATGCCAGACCTTATATTGAAGAGCTTGCTAAAAGTATTCCTCACTCTGTCTATTTGGCGTTATACAATCCACAACATAAAAAATTGGCTTTTGTAGATAGTATACAAGGTTCTCAAGGTCTTCAATATGTATTAGAAATAGGTGTCCTACAGCCAATTCATATTGCAGCAAGTGGAAAGAATATACTGGCTAATCTTGATCAAGATGATATTTCGGAAATTATTGATAGGGAATTAGAAGATGATGCTAGTAAATCACGAATTAGAGCAGAATTGAAGAAAATAAAGAATGATGGATATGCTAAGACTTTCAATGAACGTAAAGAAGGAGCACTAAGTATTGGCGCACCAATCTTTGATGCTAGTCAAAAAGTAATTGGTAGTATTATTTGCGTTATTCCGATAGGTGATTATCAAGAAGAAAATGAAGTTGAATATATTAGCAATGTAAAATCTGCAGCAAGCAATATTTCTCATTTATTAGGTTACATCAAAAAGTGAATTCTGTTGTTCGTCAAAATACACCTTGGATTATCACTTGTATATATTACATTGTATAAAAGGAGAGTCTATATGAAGGATTTTAAAACACTGTTATTTATACCAGGGATAAAGCCAAAATGGTTTGAGAACGTCCGTACTAGTCAAGCGGATTGCGTGATCTTTGATTTAGAAGATAGTGTTCCCTTACATTTAAAGTCAGAAGCAAGATCAAATGTATCCAAAGCAATAGAAGTGTTCTCTGATAGTGACACAAAAATCTTTGTAAGAATTAATAAGTCTAAAGATTTTTTTGATATTGATGATTTAAGAGAAATTATTAAAAAAGGTCTTGATGGAATTGTCTTACCCAAAATAGACAGTTTAGAAGAATTAACCCGATTATCTGATTTGGTGGCAGAAATCGAAGCAGAAAAAGGAATAAACCATCAACAGATTAGTTTTATTCCTATATTGGAAACTGCAAAATCAATGATTTATGCTTATGAAATTGCGTTATCTGAAAGAGTTATTGGAATAGCTGGTTTAAGCGCAAAGGATGGAGATGTAGCAAGGGCTTTAGGCTATAAGTGGACTCCAGAAGGTCTGGAAACTTTATATATGCGTTCGAAGATTGTCATGGCAGCTCGAGCAGCAGAAGTTATGCCCCTTGGAGGACTATGGCAAGATGTACATAACCTTGAAGGTTTAAGAAAACACTCTGTGTTTAATAGAGGGCTTGGCTTTGTTGGGGAATTAATCCTTCATCCCTCGAATGCATCAATAGTAAATGAGATATATTCTTATTCAAGTGAGGAATTAGAATACTATGAAGGTATGGTGGAAGCATTTAGAAAGGCCGAGTTATCAGGTGAGTCAGCAATTATGTATAGAGGCGATCATATAGATTATGCACATGTAAAAACAGCTGAAGAAATATTGAAACGATACTAAATGGTGGGCTGTATTTTAAGTAAAAGGGAGAAATGAGATAATGGCGTATGGAAAGTATTATGAAGAACTAAACATTGGTGATGTATATAAGCATAGACCAGGAAGAACGGTTACAGAAACAGATAATTTATTGTTCACGACTTTAACTCATAATATACAATCTTTACACTTAGATGAAGAGTACGCAAAAACGACTCCTTATGGGGGACGTATCGTAAACAGTTTATTTACACTATCTTTTGTTGTAGGTGTAGGTGTAGGTGAATTAACAGAAGGTACCACACAAGGAAACCTCGGTTTTGACGAAACTACATTTCCAGCGCCAGTTAGAATAGGTGACACCTTGCGAGGGGAAACTGAAGTTATAAAAAAGAGGGATTCAAAGTCTCGAGAAGATGTAGGTATTGTTTGGTTTGAACATCGTGGTTACAATCAAAGAGATGAATTAGTGGTTAAAACAAAACGAACTGCACTCATGATGAAGAAGCAATAATAATATATTACAAATGATAAATGTGAATGAATGAATTCTAGATAGGAGGAATGAAATTGAGCGGACCTCTAAAAGGAATACGTGTTTTAGATTTGACGGCTGTAGTAATGGGACCTTATTGCACCTTGATGTTGGGGGATATGGGAGCTGACGTTATAAAAGTTGAGAATTTATCTGGAGATGGTACACGTTATCTTGGCCCAACGAAAAACGAGGGTATGGGAAGTTTATTTCTCCATTTAAATCGAAATAAAAGAAGTATCACTTTAGATTTAAAGAGTGAAAAGGGAAAAGAAATACTATTAGCGCTAACTAAAGAAGTAGATGTTTTTGTGCACACTATGAGACCACATACAATGGAGAAACTGGGTTTATCCTATGAAGATTTAAAAAAAGTTAATAATAAATTAATTTATTGTGGAATGTACGGATTCAGCAAGGACGGTCCATATAGTAAAAAACCAGCATACGACGATATAATTCAAGGCGCTTCTGGAATCGCAGCTGCCCAAGGCCAAATTAGTGGAGAACCACAATATCTGGCGACTGTTTTAGCCGATAAAACAGCGGGATTAGTTGGAATGAGTTCCATCATAGCCGCCCTGTATCATAGAGAAAAAAGCGGAGAAGGACAAGAGATAGAAGTTCCTATGTTTGAGACCATGGTGTCTTATAGTATGATTGAACATATGTATGGTGAAACTTTCACACCGCCTTTAGGATCGATTTATTATTCCCGAGTGACCTCAAAGAATCGTAAGCCTTATAAAACTAAAGATGGTTATATAGGAGTAATGATTTACAACGATAAACAATGGCAAACATTTTTCCAGGTATCAGGTCATAGTGAATTACAAGATGATGAACGATTTAAAAACATGAAGAATCGTTCAGCAAATATTGATTTTGTGTATCAAGCAGTTGAGGAAATAATTAGTACTAAGACAACTGAAGATTGGCTTGAAATATTAGAGTCATCAGATATACCTTGTACTAGAATCAATTCACCGAAAGATCTTTTTGATGATCCGCACCTAAAAGAAATTGATTTTTTTAGAGAGGTTGAACATCCATCTGAAGGAATAATAAAGGACATAAAGTTTCCAGTGAATTTTTCGAATACGCCTGCCGTTGTAAATAGATATGCTCCCAATTTGGGTGAACATAATGAAGAAGTCTTTAAAGAAGTTGGATTCAGTGACAAAGAATTAAAATGATACTTTTCATAGTAATAGACTGCTATTTAAAAACATCTAATGATGGTTTTAAATAGCTTTTTTATAATTTATGTTAAGAGGATTATAGGCGCTTGAACTTTAAATCTAAGGTAAAAAGTAAATTATATTAAAGATATACTCTCCTTCAATTCCGTAATTTGCTTTATTCTACCATAATCCAGCATAAGCTGTGATAACCAAAAAGGCTTCACTATTGAAATAGTCTAATATCTAGTATTCCAAGTGGCTTTAAATTAAATGCTCTGAAGGTTTCTGAAAATGATTGACTAGAATCGACGAATAGTAAATAATGAATAGTAAGCAACTCCAATTATACAATGTTTGATATGAGTAATAAGAATCATTATAAAGTATGAATTTCCCTTTTTAAATAAGGGATGAGGAGGTGGAACGTATGAATTCGATACTAGACAACCAAGAATACACACAACTAATCGGATCCTTTTCACCTAAGATGATACTATTATCTATTTTAGTTATAGCGTTCGCTTCCTATACCGCGCTCGTATTATATGATCGGATGTTGAAACCGAGTTTCTTCAAACGGGAAGTGTGGCTAATATTGGCGACACTCGCTTTATCATTCGGAATTTGGGCCACCCATTTTCTGTCGATGAATTCTTTATTGATTCCTGTTGAAATGCATATCCATTACGGTTGGGCATTTGTATGTATAGTACCGATCTTTCTCACGGTGATATTTGCGTTCTGGCTCGTGCAAGCTCCATTGAAAGCTTGTTGGCGACATGCGTTGGCCGCTGCGTCGATTGCTTTTGGTATGAGTCTCACGCATTTTCTTGGCATGAAGGCGTTAAAGGCGGATGCGTTAATTATCCACGATTGGAAACTAGTGATTGCTGGGAATATAGCGGGTGGATTGTTTGCGTATGTTGCGCTGAAGGCAATTAGTCATCCCAAACGTACGTCGTCATCGAAATGGATCGCCACGTTAAGCCTGACAATGGGGACGTTATCTGCACATTACTTGGGTATTTTTGCTACTTCGTATTATATAGAAGAAGGACAAGCATTAAGTGAGTCCATCATGCATATGCAGATCATGAATACGTTGATCGGGGTTGGCGTTGGGTTATTGCTACTCGGCATGTTATTGACTTCCTATGTCGACGGTTATTTGGATTATTGGCTGAAGTACTTTGACGTGCTAACGAAACTCCCGAATCGACGAAATTGGGAGCGTTGTTTGACGGATGAAGTGGCAGCCGGTGATGTTGCCATTTGGAATTTCCCTGATTTACAGCGTATCAATCAATTATATGGTTATATGGCAGGGGATAAGATACTACAAGAAATCGGTGAGTTACTGTCGAAATGGAAACCGCCATTTGCGGAACTCTACAGAGTGAGCGGTAATCGCTATCTGTTTTGCGTGCATCAGACAGGTCGTTCGGCAGATTTTTATAAAAACTTGGTCATTATGCAACGTGAAATCGATCAATTGCTACCTATCAAGCGCCAAGAGATGCGGTACGTCTGTGGCTTGGCTAAGGCTGACAAAAATAAAACGGTGAAGACGTTATATAAAGAAGCCTTAATAGTCGTTGAACAAGCAACTGCTTCCCATGAGTGGGGATTGCTGACGTTTGATCCCGCGAATCATGGCATGTCATACGAGCAGGATGTTTTGCGCGATATTAACAAAGCACTTGATGAAAATCATATGTATATTGTCTATCAACCGAAAGTTAGAGGAAACAACGAGGAATTCGTCGGGGTCGAGGCATTGCTTCGCTGGACGCATCCAAAACTCGGAGCCATCCCGCCAGCAACGTTCATTCCGATATTGGAGCAAGAAGGGCGAATGGGGGAAGTGACGGACTGGATTATTCGCGAAGTGTGCAGGCAAATTCATAACTGGGATTCACAAGGCGTTCATGTGCCGCAAGTGGCAATTAACATCCCGGGCGAATACGTGACCGAGCCACAATTACTCGATCTGTTATGGAAAGAGACCAATGTATACAGATTCGATCCGAGCCGTATTGAACTGGAGTTGACGGAAACGAGTACCGCCAAGTCCACGACTCAGGCTATTGCTGCGATGAAACGATTCAGGCGCTATGGATTCTCCATCGCACTCGATGATTTTGGAACAGGCGTGTCTTCTTTGTCCTTTTTACAGCAGATGCCCATTACGACGCTGAAAATAGATAAGTCCTTTACGGATGAAGTACCAGCACCAGCGAAAAAGTGTGCTGTACTGAATGCCATCCTTGCGATTGGTTGCTCAATGGATCTTTCTATTGTGATTGAAGGTGTGGAGAAGAAAAAACAAGTGGACTTCTTGCTTGACTTACAGCCAGACTTGATCTTTCAAGGATATTATTTCTCCAAGCCTTTAACCGTTCCGCAATTGGAAGAATGGGTGTTGGAGTCCAATAAACAGCGTCTCTGTCCAAATAATCCGTAACGGACGGTAGCAGTAAGTAAGGAACTAGATTTATTTTCATTGTCATAGATTGAAAGTTTGTTTCTATGGTATACTAGTCCTATCGCACCAACAAGTTATGGAATTTATCGATAAATATACTATGAATAGACCACATTGTCTGAGAGGGTGGAAGAATTTGTCCAAGGATTCAGGGATTTTATTGGAAAGCGGCACAAATGAGCTGGAGATTGTCGGATTTGAGATGCAAGGTAATCGCTACGGCATTAACGTGATCAAAGTAAAAGAGATTATCATGCCATTGAAGATTACACCGATCCCCCACGCGCATTTTGCGGTAGAGGGAATTATTCAGCTACGTGGTGAAGTATTACCTGTCGTCAGTATGGAAAAGATTTTAGGAATGGCGCCATCGGAAAATCCGCAAGATGCCAAGTATATCGTCGCTGCTTTCAATAAACAAACGGTTGTCTTCCGTGTACACAACGTCACACAGATTCACCGTATTTCTTGGAATCAAATTGAGAAACCTTCTGGGATCTATGCAGCAGAAAGCTCTCAAGTCATCGGCGTCATCAAGCTCGATGGCGAAATGTTACTGTTGCTTGACTTCGAGAAGATCATTTTGGATATTAATCCGGAAGCGGGTATTAATGTGGACCAAGTGAAGAAGCTTGGGAAACGTGAGCGTTCGGATAAACGTATTTTGGTTGCAGAAGATTCACCGCTATTGCGCAAGTTATTGCATGATACGCTAAGTGAAGCAGGCTACGCAAATCTCGACTTTTATGAAAATGGTCAAGATGCGTTCGATTATTTGGAGTCGTTAGTGGCGGATGGTGTAGACGTGAAGAAGGAAGTCCAGTTGGTCATTACGGATATTGAGATGCCACAAATGGATGGCCATCACTTCACAAAACGTGTTCGTGAAACACCGCAACTTTCTGCTCTACCCATCATTATCTTCTCATCTCTCATCACAGATGATCTGAAGCACAAAGGGGACAGCGTTGGAGCTGACGATCAAGTCAGTAAGCCGGAAATTGCTGAATTGGTATTGAAGATCGATAAGTATATATTATAAGAATGAGAGACTTCCGTTTTATGCGGGGGTCTTTTTTCGTTCATAGACTAAAAACACGCCACGTACCGATACCGGCAAGTGGCGTGTTAAGTAGATTCTTTATTTATCGTCGTCACGTTTCACCTTATCATCAATCGGAACATATTCTCCCTTAATTCCATCTTTTTCGATGTCGTAGTATTTATCTGCACCTACTCCACCTTCATCGATCATTCTTGAAATACCTTTCGTGCGCATTTCATGTTCCTTCACAATCTTTTTGCGGCCGTCATTCGTCATATTCGTTTCCACCTTTCACTGAAATATATGTTGGAGATAATGGTGTAACTTCACAGACAGATCTGCCATTTACTTATTTTTATCTTTGGATACTTCTACAATTTCTTCTTCCGGTGACACTTTTTTAATATCATAATACTTATCCGCGCCCATCCCGCCTTCATCGATCATTCTGGCGATTTCCTTCGTGCGCATTTCATTTGCCTTCACAATTTCTTTTCGGTCGTCTTTAGCCATTTATAATTCCTCCTTTAAAATAAAATCTTCTTTTACTCTGTTAGGAAATAGAATATGTGACTTGACTCTTTGTTGAATCTTCTCTCTATTTTACCACAAATACGTAAAGGAATGGGGAAATGCAAGTACTCTACTAGACGATTTCCAGAAAATTTCATTATTGAAAGACAACTGAATGAAAGAAATGGTATATTTAGTTAAAATAAGGGAGTGGCGCGTATGAAAAAGCTCTTTTTCCTCATTTTTGTGCTTAGTAGCCTGTTGGTCGGATGCGCTGAAAATACAGTATCCTATTCGGAAGTAAAGCAGGAGCAAGTCAACGAAAACGTCAAAAGATTCATTCAGAGTGTACAGGGGAGTCAGGATATAGAACGCAACGGAATATATAAATATTATGATAAAGCACATATTCAATACTTATACGTAACGCAGGATTTTCTCAGTAACGGAAAAGGTTTTGGTGGGTTAGATATCGAAACAGATAAAGATTCTATGCATATATATTTGAATGAAAATGATGAGCCGACAGAAGATACCTATTGGCTATATCGAATTAAATCAGATCGTGAATTTACGTATTCCAAGGTCTATAAAAATGGTGAAGAAACCTATTTCGGTACGATTGGCGTACCCGGCAACTAACGACTATACATCCAATGTCGAAAAGGGGAGTGCAGGTAAGTGGTGATGAATATAAATCGTAAAGCGGATATTCCTCATATATATGCGAAAAACAATGAAATCTATAAAGTCAGTGATGGGTTCCCGCAATTAACTGGATACGAAGAAAGGGTTCTCATAGGATTATCACTTACAGATGTAGGCGTATTACTAAAATCTGAACATCAACTATCCATTCAAACCATTCAAGATGAAGCACGTACCTATATTTTTAACCAAGATCAATTGCCGATAGAAGTGACAATTAGCTTCAGCGCACTGGATTCCGATGTTAGCGTCTATTACTTTGAGAAGTTAGAAAGTCCTTCATTATACTTCACGTTAAATAATTTCGGAAGCAACACAGCCAATAAAAACGGTTCTGTCGCGATTTTTAGCTATCCAGAAAGAATTCTTCTGCAGTATGACGAGAATTATATAGACGTCTTATCGTCGATGAATAGCAATTCCGACAACGTGTTAGGTAATCATGCCGTATTTCCAACCGCTATCATGGATGTACTTTGTGAAGGCTTGTCTCTTCATGAATTTGAAGTGAAGGTTGTCGGGGCTAGGGGAATGGCGACGTATTGGGATATCAATATAAAAATGATTACGGGGGAACGTGATCGTCGGTTTACCGTAGTTTCCTTTTATGATGTGACGGAGAGGGCTTATGAGAGAAAGTGTTCCGAAAAACGTCATACCGGGATGGAACTGATTCTGGATAATATTTCAGATGCGGTTACTATTTTGGATAAGGATGGGAACTACGTCTATATAAATAATATGGCCAAAGATTTCTTATCACCCTATCTTCCGTCTCATATCACGAATTTTGAATTGAGTTCTACTAAAATAGCCTATGAAGCGTATGAATTAAACGATGTAAATGGCGAGAAGATTGCGTTTGAAAATACGCCCGATCAGCGAGTGTTACGCGGTGAAAAGTTAAGTAATCACAAAATCATTGCAACGAGCGAACGGTCTACGACGTATTTTTCATGTGAAGGCCAACCCCTTTATGATAGGGCAGGAAATATAGACGGCGCTATTTTGATTTACAAAAACACGGCGCTCGTCCATAAAGCAGTAGAATATCAAGCACTACGAGAAAACATGGATGTGTCTCCCATTTACTATGTGTCCTTTTCTCCAGAAGATTATAAAATCGATTATCTTAATCAATACGCATTTCAATTTATTCAGATGCAGCGAAGCAATATCTCTACAGAACTAGATATTATCGGAAGATCGTTTTTTGATTTCTATAGAGCAGATAATTTACATGACGTGAAAAATGAAATCCACACTTCCATTAAAACTAAAATTCCTTTTGTACACAAACATCAAGCCATGTTAAAAGGAGAGAAAAGGTATACAAAAACTATATTCCATCCCATATTTACGTGTGACAATATAGTAGAGAAGATTGTCGCGGTAGGGTTTGATATAACAGATGAGAAAATCGCAACGGAAAATATGGAGAAACTACTCACAATGCAAGAAGAAATCTTCATTAATATATCCCACGAACTCAAAACACCGTTAAGTGTCATATTCAGTGGTGCACAATTAGTAAACTTGTATTTAGAAAAAAATTCTCTCGAAGAACATAGGGAAGAACTCTTCAATATCAATAAAGCCACGATAGGAAATTATTATCGACTCATTAAATTGGTCAACAATATTTTGGATATTTCCAAGTTGGAATCGGAAGTGTATGAGCTAAGCACATACAATTATAATATTGTAGAGATTATTGATGGGATTATAGACTCGGTATCAGACTATACGAAGTCTCAAGATATTCAACTCCTCTTTGATCCTGAAGTGGAAGAGGTAATGATGGCATTGGATGTTTATAAATTCGACAGGATTCTACTCAACCTTATTTCAAATGCTATTAAATTCTCTGCGACTGCTAAACAGATACTGGTGAAATTGATGGTAACCGATCAAAACACTGTAAGAATTTCCGTCACAGATGAGGGAATCGGTATCGCGCAAAAAGATCTAAACGAAGTCTTTAAGAAGTTCATCCAATTGAATCGTAATTTTAATCGTCTATCTGAAGGCGCAGGACTTGGTTTACCTTTAGCCAGATCTTTAGCCGAACTGCATGGAGGCACACTGTACGTTGAAAGTGTATTAGGTGAGGGAAGTACATTTACTATTGAACTGCCCATCGAGAATTCCACTACTAACGGAACTATATATGAGCCTACTCGTGATATGGATCGGATGGAAAGAGTGAAATATGAATTCTCGGATATATATTTTTAAAAGGGGCATGAAGATATGGATTCAAGTACTATGATTGTAGTTTTAAGAAATTTATTCATGGGTTTATTCATTGTTTTATTCGTCGTGGATATTTTCTCAAAAAAGTCATATAAAATTCAGTACTATGTGGCTATAACACTCGGAGTCGTCTTTTCAGCTGTAATCTGGGAGTGGCCAATCGCAGTCAAAGTGGGGTTTATTGCGCTGTATGTTGGTTTAGCTGTAAAAACAATTTCTGACGTTAGAAAAAGAAATGTAGAGATGAATGCAGATGTATAAACGTTTGGGAGTTCATTAACGCAATCGAACTCTTTTGCAACAGTCAGGTAGTTATTGAAGGGGGAGTTTTGTGAAGTACTTGTTATCCGTACTAGTGGCCATGTTTTCGGGGATGTTGATTTTCTTTGGTCCTGTCGGAATGTATATCTTATGTGTACTAATCATCGGAGTCATTTTCAGGTCATTCATATTAATTAATGAAATCCATAAACAAGTCGTACCAGCCGATAGCAATGACAGAGTGAAAGAGGCGTACGAGAGATATATAAAAGAGAGAGAAGAAAAAGAAACGGAAAGCTAATCTATGACGTACTTAAACTTTCCGACGCGATCGCTTGATATTGCAATCAGACCGAACTATCTGAATGAACAAGCGGATTAGTCTGATGATAAAGGGGCTTTATATGAATACAAAATGTAAAAAGAAGATCTGGGGGATAGGTGCAGGAGTATGTATTGTACTTGTTGTAGCTTTCATATCTTGGTATTATCCGTTCTCGCCTTTTAGCATCCATCAAAGCTTTACCTATCATCCTGTTCCAGAAACTCATAACAGCAAAACCTACGAAGAAAAGATGGGTCAGTTTAAAGCTGCCTATGAGAAAGATCTAGATAAGGATGTAGAAAGTGATCATCACAACCCTACGGTAAATCGAACTCAATTTATTCTTCCGGTTTTTGAACAAGAATGGCTGATCGGTACGGACTCGAAAACAATGGATAAAGACAAACTGGATAGAATGCTTTTGGATGTACAACAGGCAAGAAACACCTTGTTACACCTTGTTGTGTCTGAAGGAGATTATTCTAGGGAACAAAGAGTACACCTGGTAGATAGTTTAAATAACTTCCTGAACTTAGAAGAGAGTATTAGATTTATAAAAAACGGAAAGTATTTTTCGAGAAGTGATTTACAAACGATGTTAGGTAATCTGCAAGGCGATTTCTGGGCAGTTTTTGATCACTATACTACCGTCTTTTATGATGTATCTCATAAATAAAAGTTTGTTTTATAAGTAACTATCAGAGTACCGCAATAGAGTAAGAATAATGAGTAAGAGAAGGTAACTTGTAAGGGCAATTGAATCTTTACATAACTGAATGGCATAAATAAAAAAAGGAGGGGACGAAAATGAGCAATAAATCTACTTTAGCCGTTTTTTTAATTGCAATTCCTATACTGATCGCAGCTTTTCTTATTATTAACCCGGATCTATTACTATCGGGCGGCTATGAATTAGCTCTTGACGGATTTGTACTATCAAGAACTTTAGTGATTATTTTCATATTGTATATGCTATTTAAATTAGGTTTGATTTTAGTTAAGCAATCAGACAAATAGTTTTTTATTAGAATGGTGTATTAACAGAATAAGATTTGAGCTTTAAACGGGCCGAAGTGAACGGTTAACAAAAGGGGATTGATACACATGAAAAGACCTTTTAGTACCTGGTCAATTGTTTTTATAGTTTTAGGATTAGTGGCATTTGTGGTCAATTGGATAACACCTGAAATAATGGAGCCTGTTGTTCTAGTCGGTTATATCTTTTTAGTAATTGGCATGATTTTTAGTTTTATCGCTTTTCTCAAAAGGGAAAATGGCGTAATGAAAATAATATCGTGTGTATCCTTTTTCATCACTTTACTTTGCCTAGTATTGATTGAACCACTTATGTTTGTCTATATACTTACTTGGTTAAAGAACATATTTTAACAAATGGATACGTTTACTGAATAAGGGCAGGGCTACAATCGGACCAAATTATTAGAAGAGGAGATTGAAAGAATGAATGATATGAATTTTATGGGGGCAGGAAATTGGATTGGTATGCTCTCAACAATTTAAATCATTACTTGTTTTTATTTTACACTTACATTTTTCCAACATTTAAGACTTAACGATGAACGTGTTGTTAAACAGTCAAAGTTAGCAGCAGTTATTTGTTTAGCACTTGGCTTGCTGTTACCCGTCTTATATGGTTTTTATATGTACAATCAGATGATGCGGTGAAAAATAGGTAATGTGGGACAATCGAGTACTTGATTGTGGCACAAATTTTATGCCATTAACGGGCCAGTTTGAGCATGAACTTTATTGAACAAAGATTGGGCGAGGTGGATATGTGCTACTAATATTTTTATCTTTCTATGTTTTACTCATACCACTTTTTATTTTATTACATGAAGTTGGGCATGGATTAGGAGCTGTTTTTTCTTCTGATTCTGAAGTACATATCTATTTAGGTATAAAAAACGAAAAAAATAAGGAAAACTTTAAGATTGGAAGATTACATTTTCATATAATTTGGTCTTACACTGGCTTTGCATATTGGGATGCAAGATTAAATAAAAGGCAAAAAGTAGCTGCATTAGCCGGTGGTCCTTTAATGTCCTTGCTACTTACACTTTTATTTGGGTGGTTAACAAATATAACTTCCCAAAATGAGCTCCATCAATTATTTTTTGGATCTATGGTTTTTAATCTTTTTCAATTTATATCGACAATAGTACCTGTTAAATATCCTCGATGGATGGGTGGATATAGTGGACATCAATCAGATGGTTTACAGCTTCTGAGGATAATGAAAAGTGTAAACTAACAATCGGGCGCGTTTACGTGATAGCGACAAAATAGATACTCCATAAATCATTAACTAAAATCACATCGTTATAATTTAAAAGTATGATCACTATCAATTAGGTATAGAACTTTTCCAATATGCGGTATAATAATAGAAATACTCTACTTGTATACTTGGGAGGTTACTCATTTGTTTGAAGTTATTAATAAAAAGAAGGCACAATTAGATGCTGCTCGTCCCTTGCCTAAATATACATTAAAAAGTTTGCGGGAAAAGTTATTTCTAGAATGGACCTATAATTCGAATGCGATTGAAGGAAACACCTTAACCATGAACGAAACGAAAGTGGTCCTTGAAGGAATTACAATCGGTGGTAAGACACTAAGAGAACATTTGGAGGTCATCAATCATCGTGATGCTATTACTTATGTTGAAGAAATTGTCCAAATGAAAGAACCCCTTTCTGAATGGCAAATAAAAAATCTACATCGTTTAGTGCTGAAAGGAATTCATGACGAGTATGCAGGTGCGTATCGTAAAGAACAAGTTTTTATTTCTGGGGCAAGACATAGACCACCAGCACATTATGTACTTGAAGAAAAAATGGAACAAATGATGAATTGGTATCTTAACGAAGCTATCCATCTTCATCCAGTTGAGCGTGGAGCGATGTTACACGCTATTTTTGTAGGCATTCATCCATTTATAGACGGAAATGGACGCACTTCAAGACTTTTGCTGAATTTAGAAGTAATGAAAGATGGGTTTCCTCCTGTCATTATTAAGGTGGAAAATCGATTGGCCTATTATGAAGCGCTTGACAAAGCACATACGACAGAAGATTATAGCGATTTTATAGCATTAGTAGAACGTGAAGTAGAAGATTCTCTTGACTTATATCTAAGTACAATTAGTTAAAAAGCATCTCTATGAGGTGCTTTTTTTGCAACCATTAGATGTGCTTCAATCGGGCCAATTAGTTCAAATGGCTAGGAAAATAATATTGCATTGAAAGGAAACGACAATGAAAAAAGTAAGAGCAATTTTTATTGGTGATGTTAGATATGATCAATGTCCAGTTTTTGAATTGAATAACGAAACGGACTACTTTGAAATGATAATTGACAAAGAAGTTAGATATGGAAAAGTAATAGTTGAGGAAGATGATGATTTTTGATTTTTGAAATTGAAAAAGATATCGCAACATTAATCGAGTAATAAGGTAATCGGGCGCAATTCTTAAATAAGGATTGTACCCTTTTTCATAAAATGGGCCTTTAAGAAAGGTTGTTGTGATATGGATAAACTAAAAAGGTTTGATGATGTCCCAGCAGGTGAAAGTATTAGTTATGAACATTTTTTATTTTACTTAGAACAAGGTAGGGAAATTGAATTTGTTTATCAGAAGCAAGAATACTTTATTTCACATTCTTTAGAAGGAAGAGCTATGTGGATTGGTCAAAAAAGGGTAAGCGAGTATTTTGGTGACCTTAATCAATATATAATTGATTATGTGAAAATAGAGGGAATTCCTTTAGCGGATCTAATTAAACGAAAAGAAATTAAGATCACTACTGTTTTTTAGTAAAAGGTTGTAGTCTATAATCTTCGTTAATCGGGCGCGTTAACGGCAAATCGTTATGTAAGAAACGAGTGTGGATGAGGGGAGGAGTAGCCATTTTTGGTTACTCCTTTTATAATAGATAAAACAGACGAAAGTGGTGAGAGTCATGCTATCTGAAGAAATAAAAAAAGAAGTTGTAGACTTGCTAAATGAACGAGTAAATCCGTCATTTATTTTATTATTTGGATCTCATGGAAAAGGCACTGCTAGAGAAGACAGTGATATTGATTTGGGTTATTATGCAGTTGATTTACTTTCATCATATGAACGTTTTATATTAGCGGGTGAACTAGCACAAGTTGCTAAAAGGGAAGTCGATTTAGTCAATATTCGAGAGGTAGATACAGTATTTGCTATGCAAATTTTTTCAACAGGTAAGTTACTTTCTTGCCGTGATGAAAATGAGTTTATAAAACAGCGAATGAAGGCTTTTAGTATGTACATTAACCTTAACCAGCAACGAGCAGAAGTATTACAAAGCATTCGGGAAAGAGGGAGTGTATTCGGCGATGAATGATGTGATTTTAAATAAAGTGACAACCATCGAACGTTGAGTGAATCACATCTACCTTAAGGTTTTAGCATGAATAGAGGTAAAATAAATGAAAATTTTACGAAGATTTAGTATCGCTATACTTTCTGCACTAGTATTTGCTTTAAGCTTGGCTTTTTTTGAATATACATCTTCAATGGAACAGCGAGATAGCGTTAGTACCTTCACTATCAGCGCGCTGTTTGTTCTATACCTCCTTTATTCCTTACCCATATATATAATTGGTGGGATTGTGTACTCGCATTACGTCGATGTCTATTTCGAGAAAATCAAGTTTCGAAATGAAGTCTTGAAATACATCATGTACATCCTCGTATATATAGCAGGCGGATTATTCATTGTAAGCTTACTTTTACTCATCACGTACCTGATCGACGGAGAAGTCTCGGGATTACTCATATCCAATATTTTTATACTCGGTGTGTTAGCTTCGTTAATATTTTTCCACATTTCACTGCTTGTAAACAAAGTGTTGAAAATAAAAGCAAATGGACCTTTCATGTAATCGTGACTTTTTAATTAGACTAGCTTGATCAATGAAGACGAATGAGGGGGATGAAAAATGAAGAACATCACAAAGCGTTTGCTACTACCACTATGTTTACTCCTTCTATTGACAGGTTGCAGTTCCACTACGAATCAAAAGAGTGAGGATGTATTTCAATACAAAGGATCATTGATTGGGGATAATAGTGCGGTTATTCATATAATTGAACAACTTCCATACGCTGAAAAGTTTCATGAGGTTTCGCTTGAAACAAAAACACAACCGTATGGAATGACCATCATGTATGAAAATATAGATACAGAAATGGCTGAACGTGAATATGAGGAAGCGGCTGTTTACAATGCTAGTTATCTATTTACATTAATTGATAATGCCGAATGGGTTGTCTTTGATTTTGAAGATCATTCATATAAGATTACCAAAGCGAAGTTAGAAGATTGGTACGGTAAGGAATTACATGACGTTGCAAATGAAAACGAGTTGGAAACACTCATTCAACGTATGCTTGAGCAAGATAGCGAGTTACATCAGCTTTTCACAGAATAAGTACGTTCTAGCCGCTTTTAATTAAAGAACAATCGAAACATTCGACATTATAAGAACAATTTAAATTACAACAGACACCCACATTTCTATGGTATACTTGCAAAAAAAATCAAGCATATTTGGAGATGGACAACTATGATACGATTTGAAAATGATTATACGGAAGGCGCTCATGAGCGAATTCTGAAACGATTGATTGAGACGAATGAAGAACAAACTCCTGGATACGGTATGGACGAACACTGTGAAAAGGCTAGAGGATTTATTCGAAAAGAGTGTGAAGCACCAGAAGCAGATGTCCACTTTTTAGTAGGGGGAACTCAAACCAATACGACAATCATCGCTTCGATTTTGCGTCCATATCAAGGTGCCATCGCTGCAGATAGTGGCCATATCGCTACACACGAAACGGGTGCCATTGAAGCGACTGGACATAAAGTGCTTACGATACCGAGTGAAGACGGAAAGATTACAGCTGATCAAGTGAAAGAATTAGTCGATGCTCATTGGAGTGATGCAAGTCCTGAGCATTCTGTGCAACCAGGTCTCGTCTATATTTCGAACCCTACAGAAAATGGAACGACTTACACAAAAGCTGAACTGGAAGCTTTGAATAAAGTGTGTAAGGAAAGTCAGCTGCCACTCATACTGGACGGAGCTAGATTAGGATACGGTTTGGCATCGCCAGATAACGATATCACACTGGCAGATTATGCACGACTATGTGACGTATTCTATATTGGCGGAACGAAAATCGGTGCCATGTTTGGCGAAGCGGTAGTTATCACAAATGAGTCACTAAAAAAAGATTTCCGCTATTTGATCAAACAAAGAGGTGGCTTGCTGGCTAAAGGGCGTCTTTTAGGCATCCAGTTCGAAACATTGTTTGAAGATGGTTTGTACTACGAAGTTTCAAAACATGCTGTGGATATGGCGTTGATCCTTCGCCAAGCATTCGTGGAAAATGGATTTGCCTTACGCTATGATTCCACAACGAATCAGCAATTCCCGATTTTGCCGGAGTATGTCATTGCGGAATTAAGCAATAACTATTCATTCTCTCACTGGGAAAAGGTAGATGCGACACATAGCGCGGTTAGATTTTGTACAAGCTGGGCTACGAAGAAAGAACATGTAGAGATGTTCGTCAACGACTTACATCGTGTATGTATTAAATCATGAATTGTTTCGTGATGATCCATGCAATTCATTGATGTATCATCCGTTTCGGTTTATAGTGAACTTACAACATTATACGTTCCGCTTCCGTTAAGGGGAGTAGCTATTACAGTAAAAGTCGTCAATACAGGATATACATCCTCGGCCTTACTGGCAACTCACGTTGTTTGCGAGACCTTACCAATTATTTGGTGAGGTCTTTTATTTTAGTAGAGACATCGAGACCAATAATTGGTCTTGATGTCTCTTTTTTATTTTTTAAAACTACTGGAGGTAATATATTGAGTATGTATCAAGAACTTGTAGATTCGATCATCATAAATAAAAAGAATCGTCTACTGGGCTATAATCCTTCGTTGCAGCTAGTCGGAACAGGGAGAAGTGCATTTGTTTTTAGGATTATGTCTTCGAATAAAGCCATTAAAGTGTTCTTTCCAGGTTCTTCTTATATCGCGAAAGAAGAAGCTGAAGTGTATCAATCACTTACAAGCATTCGCTATTTCCCTAGTATTTATGAAACGGGAGCGAATTATGTGGTGATGGATTATATTGAAGGAGAAACGCTTTTCGATTGTATGACCAATGGGCGATTAATTACAGAGGTGCATATAAAAGAGATTGATCATGCGTTATCTTTAGCAGTAAATTGCGGATTGAATCCTTCAGACATTCATTTACGCAATATTTTCATCACGCCTGATGAGCAAGTGCGGCTCATCGATGTGGCACGGTATAGACAGAAAAAGAACTGTAAACAATGGAATAATCTTAAAAAAGCACATCGACAATTTTATCAAAAACGTTACTTTTCGAAAAAAGTGCCTAGTTCATTTTTGAATGCGATAGCGTTCTTGTATAAAAAGGGACTCATACCTTCGTATAGGCTATAAAAAGAGGCAGGGACCGAATCTGTATAGATTCGGTCCCTGCCTATAGTTAATAGGTTACCCAGCTTAAGCCAGTAGTTCCTTCACCGGCATGTACCGCTACGCAGACACTCAGTGAAACGACGTGTACTTGCAGTGTCGGGAATTCTGATTGTAATTCATTCTTCCAAATTTCCGCGTCATGCGCATTGTGGCAGTGGATGACAGCCACTTCGGGCACATCGGCTTTTACCATGTCAGCTCGGAGTAAGGATGTTACGTGATTTTTTGCCCGCTTATTCGACCGAACTTTTTCTGTCATGACAGCTTTCCCGTTCTCGAAACTGATCAGGACTTTAATATTCAGTAGATTACTTAAGAATGCTTGTGTCCCAGAAACGCGTCCACTTTTATGCAATTGGCCAAGACCACCCGGAATAAACGACAACTTCGAGTGAGAAGCCATAGCGTTAAGGGTTGCGACCACTTCTTCTGGTTCTTTGCCGTCTGCGAACAATTCATTGCCAATTTCAATCATCTTAACCATCGGAAATGAACCGATTTTTGAGTCGATGGGATACACAGGGAAGTCTGTCATGTTCGCAGCCGCTCGAGCAGTTTCAAACGTTCCAGAAAGTCCGCTAGATAAGTGCACAGCGACCGCAAAGTCATATCCATCAGCCTGTAATCTTTCGTATAATGAAGTCATCTCACCGATTGCGGGTTGAGAGGTTTTTGGAGAAACTTTTGCCGCACGTAATTTATCGTAAAACTCGTCCTTCGTAATATCGATGGACTCTTTATAACAGACATCGGAAAAAACTACACCCAGTGGCAGAACATATACATCATATTTTTGGATGAATGCATCATCCAGTTGTGCAGCAGTATCTGTAATCCAAGCTATTTTCTGCAATAACTGTTTCTCCTCTATATAAATGTGATTTTGAAACGTACATGACCTATTCATAATCTACACTACTGCATAGTAACGTCCTAGTGACAGTTGTCATATCTTGTCGAATTATTGTGGTTACAGTCATAAATTGAACATATGTCTATGACATAAAGAGGCGATAGACCCGTAGAGAATGTATATGAGCAAAAAAATGAGTCCGAATATATTCAGACTCTTGTTGAACAATAAATTATTGAACTTCCTTTTGCGCCACTTTCAAACTAGCGGGGTCATAATATTGATCCACTAAATCATAAATAGTGATCAATTCATAGAGAATCACGAACTCTGGCGGGAACTGGCTCGGATGAATTCCTTCATCTGCTGTGATGCACTTCGTATCTTCCCAAAAAAGATCGGTGACATGTTGTAATTGCGCCCTGTGCTTTTCTGGATCATAGTCAATAGAATGCTTTAAATCATGCGCCAGCTGCGTCACGGCTTGCATGATCACATGACGTTCTGTCGGAGTCCACGAAGTGATTTGCCGCGGAATATGCAGTAAAGTCCCCAAGTGAAATTCAAGATTATGCAAAAATGTTAATTGCCTTTCTGCCATGAGAAGTTCTGCCTCTCGATTTTTGACCCATGGATAAATTTTGGATTCATTGCGCTGAAAATTTATGAACGTTTCTGTTCTTTTGATATCTTTCGTTAGTTGCTTGAGATTTTCTCGTTCACCTAAGTGATCTTCATGTTCATCATATAAATTTTTTCGGAATGTTCGTTCCAACATACTGCCTGCCCGTTCTCCGATACTTTGGATGCTTGTCAGAATATCTTTCCGGTAGTTCGGAGGGAAGACGAGCATGTTGACTGCGGTAGATACGAGTAGACCGACTGTTGTCGTACCTAATCGAATGAAGAACGCGATTAAGTAATTGCTGTGGATGACTTCGACCATGGCGACCGCGGTCAATGTGGCAACGAGTAGGCCAGCATGCAAGTTTAATCGGTAACAGACTAAAATAGTGGCCACCGCTGCTAATGTATAGGTAATCGGGGAATTCCCGAAGAGCGTGATAAAGAGTACAGCAAATGCGGAACCGATAGCGGAAGCCGGAAATCGTACGAACCCTTTTTTGATGGAATCACTAACGGTCGGCTCAATTGTAACAATGGCTGTGATGACCGCAAATACTGGTGGCCAATTAAACCATTCACAAATAATAGCTGTCAAAAAGATCGCTATGCCTGTTTTCACTATTCGACTGCCGTTAAAATGAAAGGATCGCATACCGTTATAACCTCCTGTTTCTACTGCGTATATCTAGTACTGTAGTACATTATATCATCCCCTACCATCGGAACGTACGAGCGCTATTTATCGCTTAAATATACCTACACAGATTTTTATTTGGCGAATACTATGCTGTATCAAGGAATAGATTATTCTTAAGGCTGTAACTCGATCACTTCATTGTCAGGTTCGGAGATAAAGCATCAAATACGTATAAAAATAAGAGAAGGGGTGTGGGAAATGAGTGTCCTTTTATATTTAATAATTGGCGGTGTGATTGGCTGGTTTGCTAGTCTAATCATTGGCAAAAGTGTCCCAGGCGGTATCGCCGGCAATATTATTACAGGAATCATAGGTGCGTGGATTGGTGGAAATTTATTCGGCAGTTGGGGACCGCGCTTAGGCGATTTTTATGTCGTACCAAGTATTGTAGGGGCGCTGATTTTTGTCATAATCGTTAGCTATATTATGAAAGCAGCGCAGAAAAGAAGGTAATTAGATAGGGAAGAGGGCTACCCGAATTGTCGTTGGGGAGTCCTCTTTTGTAATATAAAGTGTGATGCAACGTAAGGGGCGATACATTCAGTAATATTTTCAAAAATAATTGAAATTACCATTTTCACCGCTCAATAAATAGAATAGTTAGACAGTTTGTGGGATAATGAGGTAATGAAAAGGGGGGTTCGTCATGGATAGTCGATTTCCGATCGGAGAATTACACGTTCCTGAACATGTAACATTGGAAGATATTCAACAGTGGGTACGAGAAATTGAAACCTACACGACTCGATTGAGAGAAACTGTAGATTCATTGAATGACGAAGAGTTACATAAAACGTATCGCGAAGGTGCATGGACCGTTCGTCAATTGGTGCATCATATTGCAGACTCGCAGTTGACGATGTATCAGCGACTAAAGCTTGCGTTAACTGACGACAATCCAACAGCGCCCGCGTTTGATCAAGAGAAATGGGCTGTACTACCTGACACAGAACTACCGGTTGAGCCTTCGATTAAAATGCTCGAAGGAATCAATGAGCGTATTGTAGCGTTAGGCAATAGTCTAACGGAAGCGCAACTGCAACGAACATTTATTCATCAAGTAAACGGCGAGATCACAGTAGCGAAAAAGATCGCAAAGCTAGCTTGGCATGAAGAACATCATTTAGCGCATATTAAGATAGCTTTGGCGAAATAAGCTTGTCTTATATCGTATGACCCCGCCACTTCTTCACATGGAGGAAGTGGCGGGGTTTTATTAATGTTCCTAGATATCTCTTGAACGCTTTATTGCGCGAACCAATGCCAATTCTGACTGATGATTGGCATAATCAACCAACTGTGGGACACGAAATAGATCGAGCAATAGCCAAAGGTACGGAATGAGTGGAAGAATGATAAAGTGTGGATGCATGAGTAAAAATAAGACCAGAATGGAAAAACAACTTCACATCAGCGAAATAAAACCTATACAATAGTTTTGAATTACAATAATGTACCTGTTCAAATAGATGCAATCGAGATTACAAATTATTATCGATAACCTCAATATAATTTGAGGCATATTTGGCTTTTCAAAGTACAAGTTTATCGAAGGTAGAGAAATCTTTTTTACATAGATCTTCTTACATATAATAAACTACTTAATGCATGGAATATAGTAACTTATGGATGTGAAAGAGATGCAAAGAATAGTTGTGCTTGTATCATGGCTAGTAGTCAGTATTCTATTTGGTGTATTAACCAAGATGTTAGATTTTGTCCCTTTCCTTGGAGATATCTTCACTAGAATGGGCATTTGGGTATTAATTGCAACTTGCATTGCGGCATACAGTCAAACAGCGATGCGGGCGGCGATTCATACATTACTATTCTTTTTAGGAATGCTGACCGGCTATTATCTATACTCCGCCCATTTATTCGGTGTGTATTCGACGAATGATATGAAGTACTGGGGGGGTATAGCAGTCGTTACGCCGTTTCTTGCGGTGATGGTCTGGTATGCGAAACATAGTAGATATTTGGCTAATTTTTTACCCGCGTTACCTATGGGGGTGATGTTAAGTCTTGCACTCGGAGTGGGATTGTTTTATTTTAATGTGAATTATTTAGAAGAGCTTATTATGTACGTCATTTTGTGCGTGATCTTCTACCGAGACCCTAGACAACTGTCTATCGTGATTATTCTTTCTATTATGGTCACAGGTGTAATTGAATTGACACCATTGTCTTGGTTCTTTGTGTTTTGATTTATCCTACTTTACGGACCCTTTCCTATCGATGAAGAGGGCTTTTTTTGTGGATGTGCAATCACCGAAAATAAAATTTTTCATATTGGTAAACAAGCACTAAAAGCCCAATCTTTCAGAGGGCTTTTGGGAATGAAATTACTGGATTTCACTACAGTGGAAGTAGTTTTAGAAGTTCCCGCCATGGAACATCTACTATAGCAACATGGTATTGTACAAGTTGGGGTTATTGGTTATGTAGCGGATAACGCGTTGACTTTTGTAGGTGGGTCCGTTCTAGGTCCGAACGTATTGACCATAGAATACAAAATCAACTATGTACGGCCCGCGATAGGTGGAAAAATAATTGCCCGGAAGACAGTTATTTCTTCAGGTAAACGTCAAGCCGTCTGTCGCTGTGATGTCTTTGTTGTCAAAGATGGGGATGAGAAGGTTTATGCCACTTTCTGACGGTTGTATCGGAAATAGCTACATACTAAAACGCACCCATTAGCTCGCGGGTGCGTTTTGTGTTATTTCATTTGCGTGCGCCTGCCGGTTGGGAGTAGATGGAACGTGGCTATGTTGACGTTTGGTCGAGTGATACCAGCTGCTAAACAATAAAATGATGATCACGAGATCGACCGCGTCGCCACCGTAATACATAAGCATTGCTCCTGCCCGCGCCTCTTCAATTGGCACACCGGAAGGCGGATAAGCGTATAGTAATTTGGATAAAATTCCGTGTCCTGCAAGAGCTACAATAAAGACTACTGTACGGTAGCGGAAACTATAGCGGTGAGAGACGGGATCGATGTATAACAGAGAAATAGTAAATAGATAACCCGCAACAAACACGTGTAGATGGATGATGATATGCAGCCAGAGATGGTGATGCATGGCGGCAAATAAGCCCGTCGTGTATAACAACCAAAGCCCACCGATGTTCAAAATAGAAGCGATGACGGGATGTGTATAGAACCCCGCGAGTCGACTTTTTAGCAAGTAGCTTACCTTCCTAGCCTGCCGAACGGGAAGTGCCCGCAGAACCAACGTCATAGGAGCAGCGAGCACCAATAGTAGGGGACCGAGCATGCCAAGCAGAAGATGGCCCAACATATGCCAAGTAAAATGAGCATGCGACAGTTCGGCTAGGGGTCCGACAACAGCGCTTACTGAAACGAATACGCCTGCGATCCACAACACCGTCCGTTTGTATGGCCATTTCCGCAAACGTCTTTGCCGATTGGAATGAAATACCGCGACGCTGTATAGCAGAATGGCCAACACCGCAAGCCCCCCAAACAGCCAATCCGTTGCACTAAGATAAGCATCATGTAGCATGAAGCACCAGCCTGTCCGCCGATCGGGCATCCTGGTGCGCTGACTTGATTAACAACAGACCAGCCCCAATCATCACAATCGCAGCAACGTTCCAAACAACATCATACGGAACAATATCTACATGATAACGAATCTGATGAATGCGCATAACCTTATGTTGAATGGTCCCGTCATACAATTGGAACGCACCGCCACCAAGCAACTTACCACCCCAGAACATCTTATGCCATAACGCATTCCTCTTACGCAAATCCGCTACCAAAAACAACGCGCCCACCGTCGCAAACCAGCTGAACGCATGAAACAAACCATCCGACACCAAGCCGACCGCCACAGTAGATTTATCATAAAACTTGTGCCAATGCAGCAGCTGATGAAACAGTGTCTCATCCAAAAACGCCACAAACCCGAGCCCAAATAATATACCCGCCCAGAGATTTCTCTTCTCATATGTTTTTCGATTCGTCCAATTCTTCACTTGCATGACCGTCATTATATACTGCTCCTTTCCTCACATACGGAGTGTTCCCTGAGGACAGGGGGATTAATACATTGTTGATGAGATGTGAGGGCTGTGGGACACAGGTGCATAGAGCGGATGCGTGGCTTCTATGATCACTTGTGGATTTCTAAGAGCGTTCGCGGGGTTTCTATGATCACTCGCGGGCCGTCTAAGAGCGTTCCCGAGGCTTCTATGATCACTTGTGGATTTCTAAGAGCGTTCGCGCGTTTTCTATGATCACTTGCGGGCCATCTAAGAGCGTTCCCGGGGTTTCTATGATCACTTGCGGTTGATCTAAGAGCGTTCGCGCGTTTTCTATGATCGCTCAGGGCCGTCTAAGAGCGTTCGCGGGGTTTCTATGATTACTTGCGGTTGATCTAAGAGCGTTCACACGCATTCCATGATCACTCGCGGTCGATCTAAGAGCGTTCGCGCGGCTTCTATGATCACTCGCGGTCGATCTAAGAGCGTTCGCGCGCCTTCCATGATCACTCACGGCCATCTAAGAGCGTTCACGCGCCTTCCATGATCACACACGGTCCATCTAAGAGCGTTCACACGCCTTCCATGATCACTCAGGACCATCTAAAAGCATCCACTCAAACAGACAACCATAGACAATTCCCTCAACTCATTATATAAATATATTAAAAAACCAATATTTGCATGGTAACTTTTCCCGCATAATCTGCTAGAATACACATAAAGGGAGTGAGAGTCGTGAAGATTGTTATTGCACCTGATGCATTTAAGGGTAGTTTGAGTGCGGAGGAAGCGGCCGACGCTTTATCTAATGGAGTGAAAAAAGTGTTTCCAGACGCAGAGGTCGTACGGTTACCTGTTGCAGACGGAGGGGAAGGGACGCTGAATGCGCTGATTTCGTCAACTGGCGGGACTATTCAAACGGTGTCTGTGCAAGATCCGCTTGGCCGAGTGATCGATGCACATCTGGGGGTGCTTGGAGACGGCGAGACAGCGGTTATTGAAATGGCCCAGGCCTCTGGATTGATGTTGCTTGCGAAAAAAGAACTCAATCCGATGAAAGCGTCTACATACGGTACGGGGCAATTGATTCGTCATGCGCTCGACCAAGGATATCGTAAATTGATCATCGGGCTTGGGGGCAGCGCGACGAATGATGGAGGTACAGGTCTGCTTGAAGCTCTCGGAGTGAAATTTAAAGCGGCAGGGTGGCCGTTAGAAATGAATGGCTCCACGCTTTCTGTTTTCGATGAAATCGATAGTTCGAAACTGGATAAGCGACTATTGGAGGCGGATATTCGCATTGCGTCTGACGTGGAGAATCCATTCATTGGAGACCAAGGAGCGTCGGTGGTTTTCGGTCCGCAAAAAGGAGCCGATCCCGAAATGGTCTTGGATTTAGACGAAGGACTGGAGCATTTTGCGGATGAGACTGAAAGAGTGACAGGTGTACGTCTGCATGAGCTGCACGGAGCGGGCGCGGCAGGGGGAAGTGCGGGTGCATTAATTGCCTATTGCGGTGCACGTCTGGAAAGTGGAATCAGTGTCGTGCTTGAAGCGATAGATTTTGCAAACCATCTTTCTTCTGCTGACCTTATTCTGACAGGTGAAGGAAAGACAGATCGGCAAACGCTTGCCGGCAAAGCGTTAATGGGCATCGCGAAGCTAGCGAAAGTAGAGGGGGTTCCGGTCCTCGTCATTTCGGGAACTATTGATGAAGCGGCACGTACCGAGTTACTCGAATGGTTCTCTGAAGTGCATGCATTGGACGACGGAGAGAAGTCGTTGGCTGAATTGATGACTGACGCAGCAAATTTATTGGAGAATAAAGCATCTATAGTTTTGCAAACTAGAAACTAGTTATTTTATTATGTAAGGCATAGTAAGCAAGCGAGTAGGGTATAGAATACACAAGGAGGTGGTCAGATGTTTCAAAATGCGATCGACTGGCTTGTAGGGCCGGCGAATAATTTCATTTGGACATATGTTTTAATCGGACTTTTATTGGCAGCAGGTTTATATTTCACGATTCGTACGAAATTTGTACAAATACGCTTATTTCGTGAGATGTTCCGTCTAATTGTAGAGAAGAAAGATAGCAACGACGGTGTATCACCATTTCAGGCGTTCACAATTAGTGCCGCGTCACGCGTAGGGACAGGTAACGTAGCAGGGGTTGCCCTAGCGATCGGAATCGGTGGACCTGGTGCAGTATTTTGGATGTGGGTTATTGCTCTAATCGGTATGGCAACTGCCTTCATTGAAAGTACATTGGCACAAGTATATAAAGTGAAAGATGGCGATACTTTCCGCGGAGGACCCGCATATTACATGCAAAAAGCACTCGGTTGGCGGAAACTAGGTATCGTCTTCGCGATTTTATTGACGATGTGTTTTGGGTTCATCTTTAACGCAGTGCAATCAAACACAATCAGTCAATCGTTCACTGACGTATTCGGCATTCCGCATTGGGCTGTAGGAGTTGGACTCATTGTCCTGACGGCAGTAATCGTCTTTGGCGGTGTGCAACGTATTGTTAAAGTAACGCAGACAATCGTCCCTGTAATGGCAACATTTTATATTATCGTGGCCTTGTATATTGTAATATTGAACATTACAGAAGTTCCAGCGATGATCGCATTAATTGTTGAGCACGCATTTGGAATTAAGGAAATCATGGGTGGCGGAATCGGTATGGCAATGATGCAAGGTGTACGCCGAGGTCTCTTCTCCAATGAAGCAGGTATGGGTAGTGTACCAAACGCAGCAGCGACAGCGAACGTATCGCACCCAGCAAAACAAGGACTCGTACAATCATTAGGTGTATTTTTCGATACTATCATCATCTGTTCAGCAACTGCCTTCATTATCTTACTAGGCGGCTTGTACCAATCAGGCGAAACGAATGGTATCTTATTGACACAAGCATCCATGGAAGTACACGTAGGCGCATGGGCACCATACTTCATCGCCGTAGCGATCATGTTCTTCGCTTTCAGTTCCATCATCGGTAACTACTACTATGGCGAAACGAACATCGAATTCATCAACGCCAACGTCATGTGGAAACGAATCTATCAAGTACTCGTACTCGCAATGGTCTTTTTCGGAGCTGTTGCAAAAGTACAAATAGTCTGGGACATGGCTGACCTATTCATGGGACTAATGGCCATCATCAACCTAGTCGTTATTCTACTCCTAGGCAAAATCGCCTTCAAAGTACTCGACGACTTCACCAAACAACGAAAAGCTGGCAGAAACCCCGTCTTCAAATCAGCTAGCATCCCTGGCCTAAAAGGAGCAGAATGTTGGGAAGAAACAGCTGAAAGAGCGGAAGATCGTTTGTGATATTGATAGATGATATCAGGATTTTCAAGTTGTGAACTTTGGCCTTACGTTCTTGAGACTTTGAACTGGTACTAAAAAACAGTGAAGTTTCTAGGTGGTCTACGTTAGAAAGTAGGATTGTAGCGGAAGCAGGGGGCGACTCCGGGAGGATCAGCGTGAGTCTGAGACCCTGGACAGGTGCCTTAATTTCTGCAAAGTACTCAGAAATACGGCAAAGCGAACCCTTCGCTGTTCGCTTGGCTCAGGCCACGCCCTCCGGAAAGCGTCCCCCTGCTGAAGCGGAAATCCCTTCTCCTAACTAATTTCACAATCTATTTAAAAACGTTCACACAAACAATTTAGTCAAGAAGTAAAAAGTTTGATATACTATAAAATACTGAATAAGAAAAATCGAATCGTAGTTCAGAAGAAGGATTCTGAACATCGGTTCGATTTTTGTTTTGCATGTTTGAACACAACATGTTAGGGTTGTATATGAATCAACACACTATATATAGTGTATAACAGCATTTAGATGAATTGGTACCCACCACGTTTAAAAGGGAATCCGCCACTAACGGAGCTGCCCCCGCAACTGAGGGCACGGACGACTATCTTATGAAAACCACTGCTTCGGCGGGAAGGAAAGATGGAAGAACGATGTGCCAGCCAGTAGACCTGCCAGTCATCTCAGCAAAACATTCTTCGGGGTTGGAGAGTGAAAGCACAAAGCAGTCTTTTTTCAGTCTGCCTAAAACTTTCCGCTATCTACTACACGTCAATCGACGACTCCCGATTATATCGGGAGTTTTTTTATTTAGTACATAACCGAATTAATTAACTAAAGGGAGCGGATATAATGGCTATTATTCAAGAATCTGTGGGACTTAATTTATTGATGGAAAACTTACAACAGGAATTCGGCAAGAAACAAATTGAACCGTTGATCGAAGCGAGTGAGAAATTCCAAGAGCGTCACCCCGCAAGCTCAGCAACTGAGTGGACAAACGCTATGGTGCTAGAGTCTTTAAGCCGTATTGATGAAGCGAATGCGTATTGGACGTTTGTAGCGGCGCGTATTTATTTATTCGACGTCTATGCAAAGCAAAAAGCATTGCGTGGAGCGGATGTTTATACCGATTTTGCGAAAAATGTAGAACGCTTGGTGGAACAAGGTTTATATACACCCGTTTTGACTGAAAAGTACAGCCAGGACGAGCTGCAGGAAATCGGTAAGCTACTTGATCCTTCTCGTGACCTATTATTCACATATATCGGTTTGAAAACATTGGTAGACCGCTATGTAACAGTAAACTTTAAGAAGCAGTCCGTAGAGCTTCCGCAAGAGCGCTGGTTAATCATCGCGATGACGTTAATGCAAGACGAAACAGTAGACCGTATTCATAAAGTCGGCGAAGCGTATTGGGCGATGAGCAACTTGTACATGACGGTAGCGACGCCTACATTGTCGAACGCAGGTAAGATGCACGGTCAGCTATCAAGCTGCTTTATCGATACAGTAGATGATTCACTGCAAGGAATCTACAACAGCAACACCGATATCGCAAACTTGTCGAAATTCGGTGGCGGGATCGGCGTCTATATGGGGAAAGTTCGTTCACGCGGTGCATCGATTCGTGGTTTCGAAGGTGCGTCAAGCGGTGTTCTTCCTTGGATCAAACAGCTGAACAACACAGCAGTCAGTGTCGATCAACTCGGTCAACGTCAAGGTGCCGTAGCCGTTTATCTCGACGTATGGCATCAAGATATCTTCACGTTCCTCGACCTCAAGCTCAATAACGGGGATGACCGTTTACGCGCACATGATATTTTCACAGGCGTATGCTTGCCGGACTTGTTCATGGAGAAAGTCGAGTCCCGTGAAGACTGGCATTTATTCGATCCACATGAAGTTCGCACGAAAATGGGCTATTCATTGGAAGATTTTTATGATGAAACAAAAGGACAAGGAACATTCCGCGAGAAGTATGAAGAATGTGTCCGCAATGAAGATCTATCGAGAGAGACGGTTTCAGCGATTGAAATCATGAAACGTATCCTACGTAGCCAGCTGGAGACAGGAACACCATTCATGTTTTACCGCGACGAAGTAAACCGTATGAACGCTAATAAGCATGAAGGAATTATTTATTCTAGTAATTTGTGTACAGAAATACTACAAAATATGTCAGCATCTACACATGAATCGGTTACACTCGAAGACGATATGGTCGTCACACGCACGAAGCCAGGCGATTTCGTTGTATGTAATCTATCATCGATCAACCTTGGAAAAGCAGTGACAGCAGACGTTTTAGACCGCTTGATCAAAATTCAAGTACGCATGCTCGACAACGTTATCGATCAAAACCAAATTCCAGTTGTACAAGCACAACGCACAAATGCACGCTACCGTGGAATTGGACTTGGCACATTTGGTTGGCACCATTTACTCGCATTGAAAAACATTCAGTGGGAATCAGATGAAGCCGTGAATTTCGCAGACGAATTATATGAAAATATCGCGTATTTGACAATTAAAGCTTCAATGGAATTATCAAAAGAAAAAGGCGCGTATCCATTGTTTGATGGTTCGGATTGGCAAACGGGCGAATACTTCGAGCAACGCGAATACGATTCCAATAAATGGCGTGAACTGCGCATGGATGTGGCGATGAACGGTATGCGTAACGGCTACTTGATGGCAGTTGCACCGAACAGCTCGACGTCGGTTATCGCAGGCTCAACAGCATCCATCGATCCAGTGTTCAAGCCGTTCTACCATGAAGAGAAGAAAGACTATAAATTACCGGTTATTGCACCGGATCTAGATCACAATACGTATGACATTTACCGTCGTTCTGCTTACATCGTCGATCAGCGCTGGTCTATCAAGCAAAATGCCGCGCGTCAGCAGCACATCGATCAGTCGATTTCATTCAACATCTATGTACCGAACTCCATCCGCGCATCTGTTATTTTGGATCTGCACTTGCAGGCATGGAAATCCGGCATGAAAACGACGTACTATATGCGTTCAACCGCAGCGGAGATTGAGGAGTGCGAGTGGTGTCATTCTTAATCGCCTATGCATCCTGGAGTGGCAACACGCAGGAAGTAGCGGAATTGATTACGGAACGGTTACAAAATGAAGGTGTCGAAGTCGATACCTATCGTATCGGCATCGGCCTCATCCCAAATGTTAAAGAATACGACGCGTTGTGCATCGGTTCATTCACATGGGAAAAAGGAGCAACGCCGGATGAAGTCAAAGATTTCGTGGCGGACGTCGGCTATAAACCCGAGCTCGTCTACGTCTTTGGCACAGGGGATACCCAGTTTGGCGGCGATGATCTATTTTGCAAAGCAGCAGACAAGCTAGCGAAATTTTATCATTCCCCATTTGAACCATTGAAGATTGAGCAAAGCCCACGCGGCATGCAAGAACAAATCGTTACGAATTGGACGAAAGGAGTGCTCGAACATTGGCGACACTTACACGAGTAAAAGTACTGAATCCTGCAAACCCGAATAAGGCAACAGCTATTTTCGGAGGGGAAGCAAGCGGCATCCTGAACTGGAACGACATCGCGCACCCTCATTTCTATACACTACGTCAGCGAATCCGGGCTCTTTTCTGGACAGCGAATGAAGTGGACATGACACAAGACGTCAAGCAGTTCTCAAGCCTGACAAAAGAAGAGCAATCCGCATTCCTAAAAATTATCGGCCTACTCGCTACACTTGATGGTCCACAAACCGTCATTGCAATGAAAATCGCAGACTTCACAACGGATCCTTCCGTCAAGTCGATTCTAGCGACAATTGCAGACCAGGAAAGTGAACATAATCACAGCTACGCGTACGTACTTTCATCTGTCACGAACTTGGACAAGCAAATGGAAGCTTTCGAAATGGGACGTACAGATGAAGTATTAATGAAGCGAAATGAACGAATTGTAGACGTCTACAATGAATTTGCGGAGAACCCGACAATCGAAACTGTTCTAAAAGCGATGGTCTACACGACTTTATTAGAAGGTCTATTCTTCTACAGTGGTTTCGCGTTCTTCTATAACTTGGCGCGCCACCAGAAAATGGTCGGCACATCGACGATGATTTCGTACATCAACCGTGATGAACTGCAACATGGTAAAGCGATCAGCGATATCTTCCGAGCAGCATTGGCTGAAAATCCAGAGTACAACACAGACGAATTCACGGAATGGATCTATGACCAATTCCGCCACTCCGTCGAGCAAGAAGTCATCTGGAGCCGCTACGTATTAGGAGGCATCGATGGCCTGGAGCTGGAAGAGATGGAAGGTTACATCAAGTATCGCGCAAACAAAATGTTGCGCATGCTCGGCTTGAGCGAAATTTACCCAGAGTTCACGGACAATCCAATGAAGTGGATCCGCGCGTACGTTGATAACTTCGACGACACAAAGACGGATTTCTTCGAGCAAACTAGCCGTCAATACGTGAAGACTAGTGATTTGAATGGTTTTGATGATTTGTAATAGATGAGGAGGAGAGGGACCCGTGATGGGTTCCTCTTTTTGTGTCTAGAGTTGGGGTGGGCACCGTTGATCAACTTGTGCTGTTTTTTTTGAATGGAAGTCATTTCTGGAATGCTCAATGAACATGGCTGAGTGCTCTATCAGGCAACTTAAGCGCTCTATGCCAGTGCGTGACCGCTCTATCAGCCGTGTTATCCGCTCTAAGCCGCCCCGCGACCGCTCTATCGGGCATGCTATCCGCTCTAAGCGACCCTAGCCGACCCAGCCGACCCACATAAAAAAACCGAGCGGGTCTAACCCCGCTCGGTCTCTTCACATCTATAAAATTACTTCTGAGCTTCTGCAGTCTTGTGCATAGTCTTGTTTTTCGCAAGATTTACGTGCCAAGATAGAGCTTCTTCCAAGATGTGTGGAGTTTGTCCGCCAACTTGTTCACATGCTCTGTTGTAATAATCGCGTAGCTCTTCCTTGAAATCAGGGTGAGCACAGTTCTCGATCAACAGCTCCGCTTTTTGTCTTGGAGCCAAGCCGCGAAGATCCGCGTAACCTTGTTCCGTAACAATTACGTCTACATCATGCTCCGTGTGGTCTACGTGAGAAGAGAAAGGTACGATGGATGACACGTCTCCGCCTTTTGCGTAAGACTTCGTAACGAAAATCGCGATGCGCGCGTTACGAGCGAAGTCACCAGATCCACCGATACCATTCATCATGCGCGTACCGCTAACGTGTGTGGAGTTAACGTTTCCGTAGATGTCTAGCTCAAGCGCTGTGTTGAATGAAATAATACCCAAACGACGGATTACTTCCGGGTGGTTGGAGATTTCCTGTGGACGGAATACCAACTTGTCACGGTATTTACCGATGTCGTCTTGGAAGCTGTCCAAACGTTTTTTAGATAGAGTCAATGAAGTAGCAGAAGCGAATTTCACTACGCCGTCATCGATCAAGTCGAAGATTGCGTCTTGAAGTACTTCGGAATATACTTCGATATCTTTAAACTCAGAAGTTCTCATACCGTCAAGTACTGCGTTTGCAACTGAACCAACACCTGATTGAAGAGGCATTAGCGTTTCATCCATGCGGCCTAATTTGATCTCGTCACGGAAGAAGTTCAACAAGTTGTTGGCAATTTCTTGTGTCTCTTCGTCTGGAGGAACGATAGGGGATGGAATATCACCTTTCTCCGTAAGAACGATTCCGACAACCTTTGCAGGATCTACTTTGATTCCTGGTGTACCGATTTTATCTGTTGCACTGTATACAGGGATTTCTTTACGTTGGTTTTGAGCATCAGGAATATAAATGTCATGCAAGCCTTCAAACTCCATAGGTGCATTCACGTTTAATTCGATGATGACATGCTTCGCTTCTTGAACGAAAATCGGAGAGTTACCAACAGAACCAGTCGGGATGATATATCCTTCTTCTGTGATAGCAGCTGCTTCGATGATCGCGTAGTCTACAGGTCCAATTACGCCTTGGCGAATCCATTCAGATGTATGAGAAAGGTGCTGATCGATGTAGAAAGAATCACCTGAGTTGATTTTACCACGCATTGCTGGGTTGCCTTGATATGGAACACGCAAATTGATAATGTCTGCGTTTGCCATCAATTCATCAACGTTTGGGCCCATGGAAGCGCCAGTGAAAACGTTTACTTTGAAGTCTTCAGTCTTGCCTCTTTCTGCCAATGCCAATGGAACCGCTTTTGCGTCTCCGGACAAAGTAAATCCACTCAGACCTAGAGACATTCCGTCCTCGATCCAAGATGCTGCTTCTTCTGCTGTAACAATTTTGTCTTTCAGTGCTTCGCAACGAAGTACCTTGTTTAATTCGTTTGCCACGGTATCATCCACCTTACCTTTCAATTTGTATATAATTCTATCATTTATATAAATAAAATCAACACAATATTATGAGAACTATACTGATTTATCCACTTATTCAATAAAACCACTTTAATTGATGAAAAATTACAAAAACCATACAGCGCGTGGAATAGACGGTAGCTTAGAGTTTTCCCTTACGTGGAAATACAAAAAGAACATTGTTATGGAGAGAATAGGGAATTCCCCGATAGAAACCTACTAAAAAACACGTATACTTATATAATATAAAGGAATTTTATGAGAATTAGGTAAAAGCTCACATATTACACAAAAAGAATAGGGAATACCCTTAGTTTAAATTCAGATTACTTAGTTTATTTTAGGGTAAGAAGATTAGTAGGTTTACTACATGTACTCTACATTCTGAGAAGGAGTGGAAATGTTCGATGAAAAAGAGATTCGGATTGAATTATTTTAAACCCGTCGAGAGTTATTCCGGAAGTTGGTCAGTGCTAGAAGAGAAAAATCGTGATTGGGAAAACATGTACCGTCAACGCTGGTCGCATGACAAAGTAGTGCGCACGACACACGGCGTAAACTGTACAGGCTCATGTAGCTGGAAAGTTTTCGTCAAAAACGGCATTATCACATGGGAAAATCAGCAAATCGATTATCCTTCTTGTGGTCCAGATATGCCTGAATTTGAACCTCGTGGTTGTCCACGTGGCGCATCGTTTTCTTGGTATGAATACAGTCCACTGCGCGTGAAGTATCCTTATATAAGAGGGAAACTGTGGCGTATGTGGAACGAAGCACTTGAAGAAACGAAAGACCCGGTGAAAGCATGGACGTCAATCGTCGAAGATCCGGCGAAGTCCAATGAATACAAGAAAGCGCGCGGCAAAGGCGGTCACGTTCGAATTCATTGGCGTGATGCGACGATGCTGATCGCAGCTCAACTCATCTATACGGTACAAAAATACGGTCCGGATCGCGTAGCTGGATTCACACCGATTCCTGCTATGTCGATGGTTAGTTATGCATCGGGCGCACGCTTCATTTCATTGCTCGGTGGCGAAATGCTCAGTTTCTATGACTGGTACGCAGATCTTCCACCGTCCTCTCCACAAATATGGGGGGAGCAGACGGACGTTCCAGAATCAAGTGACTGGTTTAACGCGGGCTACATCATTATGTGGGGCTCGAACGTTCCGCTGACACGGACACCGGATGCGCACTTCATGACAGAAGTTCGCTATAAAGGAACGAAAGTCGTTTCCGTCGCGCCGGATTATGCGGAAAGTGTAACGCACGCAGACGACTGGATCGCAGCGAACCCGGGAACAGATGCAGCGGTTGCTCAAGCGATGACACATGTCATTTTGGATGAATTCTATCAAAAACGTAAAGAACCGACATTTATAAACTACGCCAAACAGTACACGGACATGCCGTTTTTAATTCTATTAGATCCGCATGAAGATTCATATAAGGCAGGACGTTTCTTGCGTGCAAGTGATCTTGGACAGCAGTCGCCACATGCTGAGTGGAAACCCGTGCTATTTGATGAAGCGAAAGATGAAATTATAGTTCCGAACGGCACGATGGGGCAGCGCTGGGAAGAAGATGTCAAGTGGAATCTGCAACTGGAAAATGCGGATGGCACCCGTGTTGAACCTGCATTATCCATTGAAAAGCATGCAGAGAAATGGCAAGAAATTCATTTCCCTTACTTTGATAACCGAGGAAACGGCACATTCAAGCGCCCAATCCCTGCGATGAAAGTTCAATTCGCAGACGGCACAGAGCGTTTAGTTGCGACAACATACGATGTCATGCTGAGTCAGTACGGTGTCAATCGAATCGACAGTGAGCTAGAAGCGACAGGGTATGACGACGTGACGTCTATCTATACGCCGGCTTGGCAAGAAGCGATCACGAACGTTAAACCTGAACTCGTTACGCAAATCGCAATGGAATTCGCACAAAACGCCATCGACACAGGCGGTCGTTCCATGATCATCATGGGAGCGGGAATCAATCACTGGTTCAACAGTGATACGATCTACCGCGCGATTCTTAATCTTGTAACATTGACGGCTTCACAAGGAGTCAACGGCGGAGGCTGGGCGCATTACGTAGGACAAGAGAAATGTCGTCCGATTGAAGGCTGGAGCACGATTGCCTTTGCGAAAGACTGGCAAGGTCCGCCGCGTCTGCAAAATGCGACTTCATTCTTCTACTTTGCGACCGATCAATGGAAGTACGAAGAAGCGGGTACGGATACACTCATGTCACCACTTGGTGGAGAAGCGCGTTACCAGCATCCGGCAGACTATAACGTACTTGCAGCGCGTCTCGGCTGGTTGCCATCGTATCCACAGTTCAATAAAAATAGTTTAATGCTTGTGGAAGAAGCAGCGAAGCTTGGGAAGACCGATACAAAAGAAATCGTTTCGCATGTTGTCGATCAGTTGAAATCAGGCGAACTACAATTTGCGGCAGAAGATCCAGGCGCACCAGAAAACTTCCCACGTTCATTATTTGTCTGGCGTTCGAACTTGATCTCCAGTTCGGCAAAAGGGCAGGAATACTTCATGCGACACTTACTCGGTGCTTCAGACGGCTTGCTTGCAACGCCGAACGAAGATATGAAACCGAAAGAAATGGTTTGGCGCGATGATGTGGAAGGAAAGCTGGATTTACTCGTAGCACTCGATTTTCGTATGACGGCGACACCGCTCTATGCAGACATCGTGTTACCAGCTGCTACTTGGTACGAGAAAGTGGATCTGTCTTCAACAGACATGCACCCATTCGTCCACCCGTTCAATCCAGCAGTCAATCCGTTATGGGAATCAAAATCGGATTGGGATATTTACCGCGAGATCGCGAAAACATTCTCAACACTTGCGGAAACGCATTTGCCGGGCGTCTACAAAGACTTGGTCACATCACCGTTAGCACATGACTCCGTTCAGGAAATTGCGCAGCCGATGGGTGAAGTACATGACTGGAGTAAAGGTGAAATTGAAGCAATCCCTGGTAAGACGATGCCAGGCATGACGATTGTCGAACGTGACTTCACAAAAATCTATGATAAATACATTACACTCGGACCGCTATTATCCACAGGGAAAACCGGCGCACACGGCGTCAGCTTCTCGGTAGCTGATGAGTACGAAATGATGAAAGGGATCAACGGTGTATATGACGACGATACCGTAAAAGACGGTTTGCCGAAATTGTACACAGCGAAACACGCAGCAGAAGCGATGTTGACACTGTCTTCCGCAACGAACGGCCGTGTATCTCAAAAAGCGTTTGAAGCGGCAGAGCACGATACGGGCATGGAGCTAAAAGACATCTCGGCAGACCGCGCAGCGGAGCGCTTCACATTCGCAAGTATTACCGCGCAACCGCGTGAAGTCATTCCGACACCAGTCTTTAGTGGTTCCAATAAACTCGGTCGACGCTACTCGCCATTTACAACGAATATCGAACGACTTGTACCATTCCGTACATTGACGGGCAGACAGCATTTCTACGTCGATCACGAATTATTCCTTGGATTTGGTGAAGCATTGCCAGTCTATAAACCAACACTTCCGCCATTCGTCTTTGCGGATCGGGATGCAGAAATTAAAGGCGGACAAGATGCACTCGTCCTTCGTTACTTAACACCGCACGGTAAGTGGAATATCCACTCGACGTACCAAGACAATCAACACATGCTGACATTGTTCCGCGGAGGTCCGACTGTCTGGTTATCGAATCTCGACGCAGAAGAGCATGGAATCGACGATAATGCTTGGCTTGAAGTGTACAACCGAAACGGCGTCGTCAATGCACGTGCCGTCGTCAGTCACAGAATGCCTAAAGGTACGATGTTCATGTACCATGCACAGGATAAGCATATTCAGATGCCTGGCTCGGAAATTACCGAGCAACGCGGAGGAAGCCATAATGCACCGACGCGAATTCACATGAAGCCGACTCAAATGGTAGGCGGCTACGCACAGCTCAGTTATGGATTCAACTACTACGGACCGATCGGTAATCAACGTGATGTCTACGTCGCAGTCCGTAAGATGAAGGAGGTCAACTGGCTTGAAAATTAAAGCACAGGTTGCAATGGTGATGAACTTAGACAAGTGTATTGGGTGTCATACGTGTAGTGTGACGTGTAAAACGACATGGACGAACCGCGAAGGTGCCGAGTATATGTGGTTCAATAACGTTGAAACAAAACCGGGGATCGGCTACCCGAAACGTTGGGAAGACCAGGAACTCTATAAGGGCGGCTGGCAGTTGCGAAAAGGAAAGCTTGAACTGAAATCGGGTTCGAAGCTTTCGAAAATTGCACTAGGGAAGATCTTCTACAACCCGGATATGCCTGAAATGAAAGATTACTATGAGCCTTGGACATACGACTATGAAAAGTTAACATCTGCACCGGATCAAGAACATACGCCGGTTGCACGTGCAAAGTCTGTCATCACGGGTGAATACATGGATCCGGAGTGGGGCCCGAACTGGGAAGATCAGTTAGCAGGCGCTCATATCACGGGACCAACTGACCCGAATATCGAGAAAATTGAAGAAGAAATCAAATTTAACTTTGAACAAGCGTTCATGATGTACTTGCCACGACTATGCGAACACTGCTTGAATCCAAGTTGTGTAGCATCTTGTCCTTCAGGTGCCATGTACAAGCGTGACGAGGACGGAATCGTTCTTGTCGATCAGGATGCGTGTCGTGGTTGGCGTTACTGTATGACCGGTTGTCCGTACAAGAAAGTCTACTTCAACTGGAAAACGAATAAAGCAGAGAAATGTACATTCTGTTTCCCACGAGTGGAATCTGGTTTACCAACAGTCTGTTCGGAAACATGTACAGGCCGAATCCGTTATTTAGGTGTTTTGCTTTACGACGCAGACCGCGTACAGGAAGCGGCATCTACACCGGATCCAAAAGATTTATACCAAGCGCAGTGTGATTTGTTCTTAGATCCACATGATCCTGAAATCATTGAGCAAGCAATCAACGATGGCATTTCTGAGGATTGGATTGACGCAGCACAGAACTCACCTGTTTATAAGTTAGCGATCGAGTACAAGTTAGCATTCCCATTGCACCCAGAATACCGGACGTTGCCGATGGTATGGTATGTTCCACCGCTTAGCCCGATCATGAACTACTTTGAAGGGAAAGACTCTATCAAAAATCCCGACATGATTTTCCCCGCTATCGAAGAAATGCGAATTCCGCTTCAGTATTTGGCGAATATGCTAACGGCTGGAGATGTAGATATTGTCAAAGGAGGTTTGCAACGTATGGCGATGATGCGTTCATACATGCGTGCAGTTTCTTCCGGCAAAGACTTCGACGAATCCAAACTAGAACGCGTTGGATTGACTGCCAAACAGACGAAGCAAATGTATCGTTTGCTGGCCATTGCAAAATATGAAGATCGTTTTGTAATTCCGACTTCACATAAAGAGAGTCAGATGAACGTGTACCGTTCCCAAGGTTCTGCAGGATATGACGGCATGGGTACGTATGGCGAACAAGCACCTGCCCAAAACCCATATTCCTCATTCTCCGTAATGGGCTCGGACGGAGGTTGTGACGGTTGCGGTCCTGTAACACCAGGAGCAGCTCCAGTGAAAACAGGCAAGCAAATCTATGAAGAGAATTTCTATGGGGGGATCTGGCGTGATTAATCTTGATCTCTTATATGAAAAGAAGCATATCTTCGGCTTTTTCTCCCATCAACTGAACTACCCGGAAAAGCTGACATTCCATCCAGATATGTGGAATGAGTATGTCACAGAAGATGCTGCAGGTTACGAGGACCTGCAGCTCTACTGGGAGACAATGCAAACGTACAGTTTGGATGAAATACAAGAGATGTACACGTACACATTCGATTTCCAAAAAGACGCTACGTTGTTTATGACTTATGTGAAATTTGCAGACTCGAAAGAGCGCGGTCAGACACTGGCGCAGTTAAAAGTGTTATACGAAATGTTCGGGCTCGAAATGCCGGATGAAGAACTATCTGACTTGCTTCCGTTAATGTGTGAATTTATTTATGCAGCTGAATGGAAGGGAGATCCGCGAGCGCAACAGAGCTTCACGATGTTGCTTGCGGTCATCGAGGACGGTTCGTATTTCTTGATGAAAGCACTTGAGAAGTATGAAAGTCCGTGGCTTCATTTGATCCGTGCACTGCGTGAAACATGTAAATCATGTATTCAACGGGAGGTTTCCGCTAATGACTAGTCAATTTTTGTGGGTCATTTTTCCTTACATCTGTATCGCAGTATTTATTGTAGGACATATTTTCCGCTATAAGAACGATCAATTCGGCTGGACCGCGAAGTCGAGTGAGTTCATCGAGAAGAAGCAATTGATGATCGGTAGTTTGCTGTTTCATATCGGAATCTTCCCCGTCATTTTAGGGCATGTGGCGGGACTTGGGATTCCTAAAGAATGGACACGCGCAATGGGAATCAGTGACCATATGTACCATATTGGTGCTGTATGGGGTGGCGGATTCTTTGGAGTCGTGACGTTCGTTGGAATGATTATTTTAACATCCCGTCGTTTCACGATAAAAAACGTACGCAAGCTATCTTCTAGATCGGACTTAATCGTCAACTCGTTGTTGCTGTTCATCGTATTCCTCGGTGTCTACAGCTCCTTGATCACGAACACGATGACGCCGGGATTTGATTACCGTGATACGATTTCAGTCTGGTTCAGGTCCTTACTGATTTTCCAACCGGAAGCCGCGTTCATGGCGTCTGTTCCCATTATGTTTAAGCTTCACGTTTTGACAGGATTCCTCATTTTCGCGATGTGGCCATTCACGCGCCTTGTGCACGTTTGGAGTGTGCCGTTGAATTATGTGGGCAGAAGTTATATTCTATATAGAAAACATCAGCCGACCAAACAGTCACCTCGTTAAGCGAATGATGAATAATAGGAGATCATATCTATGACGGGACAACCAAATAGTAATTTCCAACTAGCGATCGACGAATTGAAAGAAACGCTTCATGCCGATTTCATTGCTCTAGCGTTAGTGGATTTACAGAAGAACCACCACGAATTAAAGTGGCGATATGTCACGGGGAATATAAGTTTACGCTATCGTAGAATTGTTCTTCATTCAGGTAAAGGTATAGCAGGGAGCGTTTTCAAAACAGGTAAGCCTCTGAGAATCGAAAATGTGGAGACGTCCGTAAAGTATCAGGATTTATATAACTATCCCATAATCGTATTTGAAAAGCTGAAGAGTTTTGGCGCGATTCCTTTGTTTCAAGAGGATCATGTGCAAGGTGTGCTACTGATCAGCTACCGTGAAGTGAATCGGTTGACGGCTGAAAAGTTTGAGGAATTTAGGCGCGTAGTAGGACCTCAATTCGGACCGTTTCACATGAAGGAGCGATTGAAAGATGACTATATTGAACAATGACGAGTTAACCACTATGCTTCACAAACTATACGACTGCACGACGGAAGCTATGTTCTTTTTCGGCGCACGCGGTGAGATATTGTCAATGAACGAAGCGGCGAAAAGCATTATGGAGCCAGCGATCTATAGCAAAATGCAACGGGGCGAAGCAGATGCGATGTGTCTTACATGTCGAGGGTTTACAAGTGAAGACGAGCAAATGACATGTGTCTCGTGCTTTATGGAGAAACCACAGCAGACATTATCTTCATTCCAGCTGTATTTGGAGACGAAAGATGTAGGGTTACAACCGTATAGTGCGACGTATCAAATACTTGATAGGGAGCAAGAGATTTCTGTGCTAATGCTGCGTAATTTGACACGTCAAACGCAAACCTCAGAAGTTCTCCATCAAAAATTACGCATGCAACAAGTGATTTTAGCGCAGGAAAATGAACGCAAACGAATTTCACGCGAGTTACACGACAGTGTGGCGCAAGAAATGCTCAGTACGCTTGTCGACTTACGTGTACTGAAATACATGGGCATGAACGACAAAGCCCTCGATAAGTTGCGGCATACAGAAGGCTCATTAATGCGTTTACTCGATGAGATTCGTCATCTATCCGTTGAACTGCGACCAGCTGTACTCGATGACTTCGGATTGGAAGCAGCTTTTCGGACGCATATGAAGAATTTAGAGAAGAATTACGGATTATATATTCATTTGGAATCGAATTTGAAGAAAAGTCGCTATGACGGTGCGATTGAAACTGTTGCTTACCGTATTGGCCAAGAAGCGATTTTGAACGCCATGAAGTATGCGCAAGTAGAAGATGTCTTCTTGTATTTGGATGAAGTTGATAATCAGCTGCAAATAAAAGTCTGCGATGAAGGCGTGGGCTTCGATGTCAATGACTTTACACCGCAAGGCACGGGCCTCGGCTTATATGGCATGAGAGAACGGGTAGAACTAGTCGGCGGCAGTTTGACTATCATTTCCAGTCAACAAGACGGCACGACAGTTCAGGCAACTATTCCATTGAAGAAGGAGAGAGCAACGAGTGAAAATCATAATAGCTGATGATCATGCAGTCGTCCGCACAGGTTTCATGCACATATTGAATTTCCAGGAGGATATGGAAGTCGTAGCAACAGCTGCAGATGGATTGGAAGCGTATGAACTGGTTGCTAAACATAGACCGGATATTATTTTACTGGATCTAAGCATGCCTCCTGGACAAAGTGGATTAATTGCGACAGGCAAAATTCATGAAGACTTCCCTGAAACGAAAATTGTTATTTTGACGATGTATGATGATGAGGAATATATGTTTCATGTATTGAAAAATGGTGCATCGGGCTATATTTTAAAAAATGCTCCTGATGAAGAATTACTACATGCCATTCGTGAAGTGTATGATGGCGGCACGTACGTCCATCCATCGATGGCTACTTCGCTCGTGCGAGAGTTTGTGACAAAAGGGCCGAAAGAGGCAGATGAAGATGATCCGTTTAAGATTTTATCTAAACGCGAAATCGAGATCTTGCCACTTGTCGCAAAAGGGTACGGCAATAAGGAAATTGCAGAAATGCTTTATATTTCCGTCAAGACTGTAGAAGCGCATAAAGCGAAAATGATGGACAAGTTGCAATTGAAGAGTCGTCCTGAACTCGTCGAATATGCGTTACGCAAGAAGTTTTTAAGTTTCTAACGATTGAGGTGAAGGATGATGGTCAATACAGGACTTACGCATACGCTACCTGCACTCCGCGTGCTTGAAAATGAACATCGCTTCCTAACGACTTTGATGGAGGAGTGGCATGCGATTGTACTGGACTTCGAGAATGATAGATTCACGCGTGACGAAGGTCTAGAAGCGCTTAAACGATTGCGTGTGTTAGTCGTCGAATTCATTGATCCGCTGAAGAATCATACGGAAAAGGAAGAGGAATTCCTATTTCCGATGCTTGCGAAATATGTAGGCAGTGATCAAGGTCCGGTTCAAGCGGTGCAAGAAGAACATGACGAAATCGATGCGTTTATCGGACATTTTCTTCATCATACAAGAGGCGATCTATCGAAATTTACACTCGCTATGATGCAAGATGTCGTAAAAGATGCAGGCGAAGCGTTTGAAGTCATCATGATTCATTTTGTAAAAGAAGAAAACGTCATTTTCCCGATGGTATTATCGGTGTTACTTGCAAAAGAGCAAGATGAATTATTCGATCAATTATATACATCGATTCTACCGGAATAATAAAAGTAAAATCTTATAAAAGAGTAAGTGGGTAGTTTTGCAACTAACTTTAGATTGGATGGATTCCTATGACACAAAAGATTCAGTTGCCCTTGCAAACGGCAAATCTAGTTGTCGGCTTCATGGTGTGGGTTCTCATATCTTCCTTGCTACCATTTATCAGCGAAGATATTAATATTCCACCAGAGCGTGTGGCCATCATCACAGCAATCCCTGTAGTACTCGGTTCCATATTGCGGATTCCGCTCGGCTACTACGCCAACGTCTATGGTGCGCGTATGATGTTTTTCATCAGTTTCATCGTCTTACTATTTCCTGTCTACTACATAAGCGAAACATCAACAGTGACAGGACTTTTGATCGGCGGAACGTTACTTGGGATAGGGGGAGCGATTTTCTCTGTTGGTGTTACATCGCTACCGAAGTACTATCCTAAGGAAAAGCACGGACTCGTCAATGGTATTTACGGGATGGGGAACATCGGGACAGCGATCACGACGTTTTCAGCACCGGTCCTCGCGATGAAGTTCGGCTGGTCCATGACCGTCAAAATGTATTTGATTTTATTACTTGCGTTCATCGCGTTGAATTTCTTCTTCGGTGACCGTAAGGAAGTCAGAGTGAAAGCGCCGATTGTCGAACAGATTAAAGGTGTCTATAAAAACGAGAAATTATGGTTCTTCTCGTTGTTCTATTTCATCACATTCGGTTCATTCGTTGCATTTACGGTGTTCTTGCCAAGTTTCCTCGTTAATTACTTCGAGTTAGATAAGGTAGACGCGGGACTTCGAACAGCCGGTTTCATCGTTGTTGCGACGTTGTTACGCCCTGTCGGTGGTTGGTTAGGTGATAAATTCCAACCGTTATTCTTATTGATGGGTTGTTTCGCTGGTTTGACGATCTCATCCATCGTACTAGCATTTTCACCAGGTATTGGACTGTACACAGTCGGTAGTATTATGATTGCGGCGGCTGCAGGTCTCGGGAATGGTGTCATCTTTAAACTAGTACCGATGTATTTCAGTAAGCAAGCAGGTACTGTGAACGGGATTGTATCAATGATGGGTGGTCTTGGTGGATTTTTCCCTCCATTACTACTCGCAACGATTTTCTCGATGACAGGTTCGTATTCAATTGGCTTCATGGCATTTTCACAAGTGTCGTTAGCCAGTCTCGTATTAGCTTTCTGGCTTTACTACATGGATCGCACAAGCTTGTCTAAAGAAGTATTTGATTCAACAGGACAAGGCATTCTCGTGACCAATTCCAAGGGGCTCATTGTTTCGGTCAATCCGGCATTTACGAAACTAACAGGGTATAGTGAAGAGGAAGTGCTTGGTCAAAGTCCGAATATCTTAAGCTCGGGCAGACACGATCGGGAATACTACGACGACATGTGGCGCACAATTGATCAACAGGGTGAATGGCAAGGCGAGATTTGGAATAAGAAAAAGAACGGTGAAGAGTACTTAGAGTTCCTATCTATCAGTTCTGTAAAAGATGGAACAGGCGACGTCGTTCGCTACGTTGGTTCGTTCAGCGATATTAGTCCAGAAGCAAGCGTAGGCAATCGGTCATAACCGGTTGCCTTGCTTCTTGTTTTAATGAAAGGAAGTAGATCCAGTGGAGAATCGATATTCGAGACAAACGTTATTTCAACCAATTGGCATGTCGGGACAGAGACAATTAGCTGACGCACATGCAGTCATCATAGGCTGCGGCGCGCTTGGCTCTTCCATTTCGGAGACGCTTGTACGTGCAGGAATTGGAAAAGTCACACTTGCAGATCGTGATTATGTCGAAGCGTCGAATTTGCAGAGACAGCAATTATTTGTTGAAGCCGATGCGAAAAACAGTGTGCCAAAAGTGGTCGCGGCAAAGCGACGTTTGCATGCTATTCGTGAAGATGTGGAGATCATAACGCTGCTCGATCATATCGACGGCCCGTTGCTCGAAGAAATCGCGGTAGGGGCGGATATTTTACTTGATGCAACCGATAATTTCGAGACGCGTTTGTTGATCAATGACGTCGCATGGAAACTGAATATCCCTTGGGTCTACGGCGCAGTCGTCAGCAGTTCAGGCAGCGTCTTTCCTTTTATTCCAAGCAAGACACCGTGTTTCCGTTGTTTACTGCCGGTCATGCCAGCGGTCAATGAAACGTGTGATACAGTAGGGGTAATTGCGCCCGCTGTACAGATTTCGGCTGCACATCAAAGTGCGGAAGCGATGAAATGGCTGACGGGGAATGAGTCGGCTATGCGCACGAAACTTCTACATTTTGATGTGTGGAATAATACATCAGTTGAAGCGGGAATCAGTCGGATGAAGAACCCGCAATGCGAGACATGCGGGGATCATCCAACGTATCCGGCACTGCATCAAGCAGCCGGTACACAGTATGCTGTGCTATGCGGACGCGATACGGTACAAATCATACCGGACGCGGGACGTCAGCTGACGGTGGCAGACGGTGTGAAAGTCGCGAAGCAGTTAGGATCCACATTCCGAGAGACACCATTCTTTGTGGAGTTTCAGGCGGAAGGATACCGCTGTATTTTATTCGGCAATGGCAGACTATTGATTCACGGTTTAAAAGATATGCAAGAAGGGCGAAAAATCTATCATTCATTATTCGGCTAGGGGGAATGGGAAATGGAAGAGGCTCATTTGCCGCAAAAAGCGCGTAATCAATCGATTGCAGTCGCGGTATTGACGATCAGTGATACGCGGACAAAAGCGGATGACAAGAGCGGTAAGGTGATTTGCGACAAGTTAGTGGAAGCTGGCCATACTGTAAAAGCGTATGAAATTTGCCCGGATGAAGCGGAGTGTATCGTAGAGCGGTTATCCGTTTGGTCGTCCGATTCATCAATTCAAGCCATGATCTTCACGGGCGGAACGGGCATTGGCGCACGGGATATTACGATAGAGACCGTGTCACCTTATTTCACGAAGCCATTGGACGGGTTCGGCGAGTTGTTCCGATTTTTGAGTTATACCGAAGACGTAGGATCGAAAGCATTACTCAGTCGTGCGACGGCTGGCGGAATCGGCTTGCAGGCGGTGTTTTTATTGCCGGGATCTTCAAAAGCTGTAGCGCTTGCGGTGGATAAGTTGATTATTCCCGAGTTGCCGCATATCGTGCATGAACTGGGGAAACACTTGGAGGCTTGATAGAGCGTTTGGCTTGTTGGATAGAGCGGAAACGTGGCTTGATAGAGCACTCAGCGTGCGGGATAGAGCGGAAACGCAGCCTGATAGAGCACTCAGCGTGCGGGATAGAGCGGAAACGCGGTCTGATAGAGCACTCACCGCGCGGCATAGAGCGGCACGCAGCCTGATAGAGCACTCACCGCGCGGGATAGAGCGGCCACGCGGCTTGATAGAGCACTCATCACGCGACATAGAGCGGCCACGCGGCTTGATAGAGCACTCACCGCGCGGGATAGAGCGGATACGCGGCTTGATAGGGCACTCATCACGCGACATAGAGCGGCCACGCGGCTTGATAGAGCACTCATCGTGCGGGATAGAGCGGAAACGCGGCTTGATAGAGCACTCATCGCGCGGGATAGAGCGGAAACGCGGCTTGATAGAGCACTCATCACGCGACATAGAGCGGTCACGCGGCTTGATAGAGCACTCATCGTGCGGGATAGAGCGGCCACGCGACTTGATAGAGCACTCATCGTGCGGGATAGAGCGGCCACGCGGCTTGATAGAGCACTCATCACGCGACATAGAGCGGCCACGCAACCAAATAGAGCACTCAAGCAACATCATTGAGCCCAAACACTCTCCAACACGCCCAATCCAACCCAACTCAATCAAAAAAACGCACGGAATTTACTCCGTGCGTTGGTAATCGCCATTTTTCCCACCAGATTTATGTTGCAGCATCGTCGGTCCGATGACCATATCCTTGCCAGCGGCTTTACACATATCATAAATGGTCAATGCAGCGGCGGAAGCGGCAGTCAAAGCTTCCATTTCGACGCCGGTGACGCCTTTTGTTTTGACTTCGGCTTGAATAAGCACATTATAGTGGGTAGATTCTTTATCGATATCCCAATCGAATCGCACATCCACACCCGTTAAGGGAAGGGGATGGCACATAGGAATGATGTTGGACGTGTTTTTTGCGGCCATGATGGCGGCGACTTGCGCAACTGCGAAGACGTCTCCTTTTTTATTCGTACCATGGGTGATTTGCTCGTGAATCGATGCGTTAACCTTAATTGATGATGTAGCGATTGCCGTACGTAATGTAGTTTCTTTGTCGGACACGTCAACCATTTTGGCGCGACCTTGTTCGTTGAAGTGAGTAAGTTCGGACATGTTGATCATCCTTTCATTTCGTTTCATTGTACTGATTAGTATACCAAAAGAAAGTAGGAGATGTACGTGGTAGAAATTCGAAAGCCTATTCAAGTAGCGGAAGCTGTAGAACGAGTGATGAGCAATGTACATAAGTTGGGGACGGAGACCTTACCGTTAGAAGATACATATGGACGTGTGTTGGCCGAGCCCATTATAGCAAAACACGACGTACCACCTTTTGATCGCTCGCCGTATGATGGTTTTGCGATTCGTGCGGAAGATTCTGCAGGAGCTTCAGGTACTGACCGCAAAGCTTTTGACGTTATTGGAGAAATTGGTGCGGGACATGTGGCGGATCGTCCACTTGAGCGGGGTGAGTCGTTTCGTATCATGACAGGTGCGCTTATTCCGGAACAAGCGGACGCAGTCGTGATGCTTGAGCAAACGGTAGAGAATGAGACGGGTTTTACGTTGCGTAAGCCGTTTGAAGCGGGCGAGAATATCTCACGTCAAGGTGAAGATATGAAACAAGGTGAGACGCTGATCGAAGCAGGAACGATCATTCATCCAGGAACGATCGCGTTGCTTGCGACGTTTGGCTATGCCGAAGTATGCGTCGCGAAACGTCCAATTGCCGGAGTGCTTTCGACGGGTACGGAATTGCTGCGTGTTACGGATGAACTGGAACTTGGCAAAATCCGCAATTCGAATGGACCGATGATCAATGCGCAGTTGACGCGGATGGGTATTGATTATAAATCATATGGCATGATGGAAGATGATTTGGCTGCATGTACCGAAATCGTCAAGAAAGCACTGGAAGAAACGGACCTCCTCATTACGACGGGGGGCGTGTCAGTTGGTGATTATGACTACTTGCCAAAAATATATGAGAGTCTCGGGGCGGAAGTGTTGTTCAATAAGGTGGCAATGCGACCGGGAAGCGTGACGACAGTGGCAGTGCTTGGGAATAAACTATTGTTTGGTCTGTCTGGCAATCCATCCGCATGTTTCACGGGATTTGAATTATTTGCACGTCCTGCTATTTACTCGATGATGGGTTGCACGGCTCCTTATATGCCACGCATTCAAGCAAAACTCGGAGATGATTTCAAGAAAGCCAATCCATTCACTCGTTTCGTTCGTGCAAGCTGGTCGATGACGAATGAAGGAATCATCGCCACGCCTGCTGGTTTCAATAAATCTAGCGCCGTGTCTTCGATCGCACGTGGTAACTGCATCATCGTTTTACCAAGTGGGACTCGCGGCTTTGAAAAAGGCATGTCAGTGGATGTATTGCTACTAGGAACGGAGCAAGGCGCGGAGTGTTGGGAGCTGTGAAGACGCTACATGTTGTTGGCTACAAGAACAGCGGAAAGACGACGCTTGTTTCCCATTGGATTACCGTGCTCAATCAGGCTGGTTTCGAAGTTGCCGTACTAAAACATCATGGTCATGGAGGCGCACCGGAACTACCTCCAGCACATACGGACACGGTGCAGTTTCTTGATTCTGGAGCTGTCTCAACCCTTGTCGCTGGTGGCAATATGATACAATTGATACAGAACAAAGAACATTCATTTGAACAGCTAAAGGCATTGGTCGCGTTAGGTGAACCAGATGTTTTATTAATAGAAGGCTATAAAAAAGAGGCCGGTGAGAAAGTGGTGCTCATCCGTAATGAAGAGGAACGGGAAGAGTTGAAATCGTTGCCTGGAATCATTCGGACGGTGAAAACAGCCGAGTTGTTCGAAGATATCACACGACTCGACGACTGGTTGCAACAATGGGTGGAGGCGAGAGAATGAAACGTTATGAAATCATAGACACGCCGATTGACGTGCAGAAATACAGCGATCTAGTGTTGCATCCTGCAGCGGGCGCGGTGACAGTGTTCACAGGACATGTGCGTGAATGGACGCATGGCGTTCGCACATTATACCTCGCGTACGAAGCCTATGTACCGATGGCGGAAAAGAAGCTGGCAGAAATCGGTGCAGAGATGGAAGTGAAGTGGCCGGGAGTTCAAGTCGCTATGGCGCATCGAATCGGTGAGCTGAAGATTTCCGATATTGCTGTAGTTATAGCCGTTTCGTCTCCGCATCGTAAGGAAGCCTATGAAGCGAATGAATACGCGATTGAACGCATCAAAGAAGTCGTGCCGATCTGGAAGAAGGAAATCTGGGAAGACGGTGAAGAATGGATCGGTGCACAGAAGAAATATCCGGAGAAAGGAAGCGAATCACAATGATTACAGTTCATTACTTTGCAAGATTACGTGAGTTGACAGGTAAAGGGGAAGAGTCTTTGGATCGTGCACCTTTGACGGTGGAAGAATTGCTTAACTGGGCAGAAGAAACGTATCCGGGATTTGGTAAAGAGACGATCCATGTCGCGGTGAATGAAGAATACGCATTGAAAGAAGATGTCATTCAATCAGGAGATGTCTGCGCGTTCATTCCACCAGTGAGTGGCGGATGAAAACGGTAGGAATTCTACTGGCAGGCGGCAAGTCTAGACGTTTCGGTTCACCGAAAGCATTCGCGACGCATGAAGGCCACGAGTTCTATCATTATTCGCTGGATGCGTTACGTCCGTTTTGCGATGAAATCGTAGTGGTAGCGCGACCGGAATTTGTGAGGTGTTTTCCGGATACGGTTCACGTGACGACGGATCTCGAAACATTTGCAGGGATGGGACCGCTAGCGGGTATTTTATCCGCCATGGATAAGATCGCTGCAGACCGATACGTCGTGCTGCCATGTGACATGCCGTTTATCGTGGCCGGTGTGATAGGAAAGTTGCTCGAATTACACGTAGGGGATATTTCTGCAGTCACAGTCGATGGGAAACGTCATCCGCTCGTTTCAATTTGGAACGCGAATGTTAAAACGTCGATCAGACAAGCGTTACTAGACGGTAACCGTCGCGTGATGCATGTCCAGTCGCAACATGAAGTACAGTGGATTGAAGGAGTCTTATTGACGGATACTCCAGAAATTGCTTTTAAAAATGTCAACACGCCATGTGAACTGGAAAGGGGATGAAGAAGATGAATGCCATTGTAGATCAACTCGGACGACCGATCCGTGATTTGCGTATTTCCGTGACGGACCGTTGTAACTTCCGTTGTACGTATTGCATGCCAAAGGAAATCTTCGGGGATGACTTTTTATTCCTTGCGAAGAATGAATTATTGTCATTTGAAGAATTGGAACGTTTGGCTCGGATTTTTGCGAAGCTAGGTGTGAAGAAGCTTCGATTGACGGGCGGTGAACCGCTAATGCGCCGGAATTTACCCGAGTTGATACAGAAGCTTCACGACATCGAAGGGATCGAAGACATCGGACTTACAACGAACGCAGTACTGCTCGGTCAATATGCGCAACCGCTTTATGACGCGGGATTGCGCCGGCTAAACATCAGTTTGGATGCACTTGACCCAGAACTGTTCGGGCAGATCAATGGCCGTGGCATTTCACCTGACCTCGTTCTTAAAAACATTCAAAAGGCGCAAGACATCGGCTTCACGATCAAAGTAAATATGGTTGTACAAAAAGGCGTTAATGAAAGTGAAATCCTCCCGATGGCTAAATATTTTAAAGAACGCAATATTACGTTGCGCTACATCGAGTTCATGGACGTCGGAAATGACAATGGCTGGAGCTTTGAAAAAGTGGTCACGAAGAAAGAAATTTACGATATGCTGGCTGCTGAATTCGATATGGAGCCTGCAGAAGAAGATTATTATGGCGAAGTGGCTAAACGCTACCGTTATACAGGAACGGATGCGCAAGTAGGATTTATCACTTCAGTTTCAGAGTCGTTTTGCTCCACTTGTACACGTTCTCGTCTATCGTCTGAAGGAAAGTTGTATACGTGTCTGTTCGCATCAGACGGCTTTGACCTACGGGAATTAATTCGCTCGGGTAAAACAGATGAGGAATTGTTTGAAGAGATCGCGAACGTTTGGAGAGGTCGTAAAGATCGCTACTCTGACGAACGTACGGAACAAACCGTGAAGAACCGCAAGAAGATCAATATGAACTATATCGGTGGCTAAAGGAGCGTTGTCCATGAAACCAGTAGTATATATTTGCCGCGAGATGCCGGAAGACGTAGTTGCGCCTGTTCGTGAACAGTATGACGTGCGGATGTGGGAGTCAACGAGTGAACCAGTCCCGCGGGATGTGTTATTGAAAGAAGTGGCAGAAGCAGACGCGCTGTGGGTCGTCATTTCCGATCAAATCGATAAAGAAGTATTTGACGCGGCACCGAAATTAAAACTGATCGTCAATATGGCGGTTGGATATAATCATATCGACGTACAAGAGGCGCAGGCACGCGATATTATCGTGACGAATACGCCGGGCGTGCTGACTGAAACGACTGCAGATTTGGCTTTCGCATTACTCATGGTGACGGGTCGCGATTTAATTGGTGCAGAAAACACGTTGCGTGAAGGACGATGGACATCATGGGAGCCTCTTGGTTTCACAGGTATGGATATTCACGGTGCCACTCTTGGTATCGTCGGTATGGGACGGATCGGTGAAGCAGTGATGCGACGCGCGAAAGGGTTCGATATGGACGTGCTCTATCATAATCGTACCCGTAAGTCTGAAGTAGAGGATATGTATGGCTGTCGCTATGCCGAGCTTCCGGATTTGTTGGCGACATCTGATTACGTGTTAATTCTGGTGCCGTATAGTGAAGAGACGAAGGGTATGATTGGTGAACAGGAGCTGTCTCTGATGAAGGAGACGGGGATTTTGATTAATGTGGCGCGCGGCGGGATTGTGGATGAGACTGCGTTGTTTGATGCGCTACGTACGAAGAAGATTCATGCGGCAGGGCTAGATGTCTTTGAGACGGAGCCTGTTCCGCTCGATCATCCGTTGCTGACGTTGCCTAATTTGACGGTGTTGCCGCATATCGGCAGTGCGACGGTCAAGACGCGTAAGGCGATGATGAAGCTGAACGTAGATGCTTTGCTTGCGTTTGCGCTAGGAGAAGAGCCTAATCATCAGGTTCGTGGTTAGTAGGGATGTGTAGTGATTCCTCCATAATAGACAAATAAAAATGTCCTCCACCACCGAAGCGGTTTCAATAACGTAATTTATTTACAACTAGAAACCACTCAACCTAATCCTTAACAACTGAAAAAGAGACTAGCAAAGCTATAATCGCTGACTTTGCTAGTCTCTTTTGTGCTGTTATTGAGATTTGTCGATGAACGACCAAATCGCCGCGGATAGTTCGATTACTTGTAGTTGCAGTTCGGAACCTTCGAACGCTTGGCGGAATGAGCGCACGACGGATTCTAGTAAATAGAGTCGTGGGTGGTCAGATGATAACTCGTCCAATAGAAATTGGCTGTAAAGCATTCTTTGATTTTCCTCTTCGGGTAACTCTTCGATGAATTTTTGCAAACTCTCGGTTAGCACTTCGCGTGTCATCGGATAAAACTCGGCGGCTGTTAACATGTCTTCTAGCAAGCTCTGTGACAGGAAGTGTGCGTCACGTTTTACGATGTCCGGCACGATGACTTCCATTCGTTGCATGACGAACTCTACTAGTTTCATCGTATCGATTTTCTCTGTAGTGGAACTTTTCCAGACGTTAAGCGCATGTTGGATGAAGCCGAAAAGTAACGATGCGCAATCATAAGAGTACGGTTTTACTTCCTCGCCGTAGACGTTGACCAAACGTTTCGCAATCCATGCGAGTTCTCGAAAATGCATGTGCTTGACGAATTGACGTAGCTCGTCATCAGGCGAATGAACAATCGTTTCAAATAACGGAAGCAAATTTTGTTGTCGGTTCATCGTCAAACGAATTTCAATTTGTGCAGAAAGTAGGGCGGGGTCTGCAAGATCTTTGCCGATCGCCAGCTCGTTTCTTCGTAAGTAACTTATATAATAAGCATCGCGCAATATCGCCATGAGACATTCATTTTTAGAAGAGAAATAATTATAGAACGTTCCCTTTGAAATTTGTGCTGCATCCAAAATATCTTGAATAGATGTCGCGTGAAAGCCTTTGTCGATAAATAGTTTTTTTGCGATAAGCAATACATGTTTTTTTCGGTCGTTCATAGATAATCACCTGTATGTTTGGATTTTTTTATACTGTGTGTATACTACATATACTATTCTTAAAACACTGTTATATCAAGCTTTTGAATCTATACGAATTAATTAGTTGTAATAAATGAACTGGCGGTATAAAATATAAACCTGACATATTTTCACGTGTTATAGGAGGGTAAAATGGTAGAATCATTAGAAATTAAAAAAATGCATGAGAAGCCACCTTATGGCATCATTGCAATTTTGTTCATTGGTGCGTTTGTTGCGATCTTAAATAATACTTTACTGAATATCGCATTGCCGGTCATTATGGAAGAGTTTTCGATTACTCCATCAGCTGTTCAGTGGCTGACAACTGGGTATATGCTAGTCAACGGAATTATGATTCCAGCCAGTGCGTTTTTCATTCAGAAGTTTACTAATAGAAGAATCTTCATTACAGCGATGGTGCTCTTCTCGTTAGGGACGTTTATCGCTATCATCGCGCCGACATTCTCTTTACTAGTCGTCGCACGTATGATCCAAGCATCCGGTTCCGCATTGATGATGCCGTTGTTAATGAATGTTATGTTAACAGCTTTCCCGATCGAAAAACGGGGAGCGGCACTAGGTATGTTCGGTCTGGTAATGTTCACAGCACCCGCTATTGGACCGACTTTGTCCGGCTGGGTAGTTGAGAATTATTCATGGCGGACGTTGTTTGAAATCGTTCTGCCGATTTCATTGCTGACACTAGTCCTTGCTATCGTCAAGCTGAAGAATATTACGCCGAACCGCGATGTCCGCATCAACTTCTTCTCGTTGGTATTGTCGACGATTGGTTTCGGTGGCCTGCTATACGGCTTCAGTTCAGCGGGTGAAAAGGGTTGGGGTTCTCCAATTGTCTATGGTACGATCGCGCTCGGAGCGATAGGGCTTGTATTGTTTATACTAAGACAATTACGTATGAAAGAACCAATGCTCGATTTTCGAATTTACAAGTACCCGATGTTTGCACTCGCTTCCGTCGTATCGATGGTGCTGTCTGTAGCGATGTTCTCCGGGATGATTTTGACACCGTTATACGTGCAAAATGTCCGTGGTATTTCACCACTGGATGCAGGATTGCTCATGCTACCAGGTGCAGTTTTAATGGGGATCATGTCGCCAATCACAGGTCGTTTATTCGATAAATATGGCCCGCGTGTCCTCGTCTACACAGGATTGATCATTTCTGTAATCGGAACGTATTTATTAAGCCAACTGCAGATGGATACAGGCTATTACTATTTAATGGCAGTGTATACATTCCGGATGTTCGGCTTGTCGATGGTGATGATGCCGGTTATGACAAACGGAATGAACTCGTTGCCGATGATCTCAAATCCACATGGTACGGCAATGAATAACACATTGCAGCAAGTATCTGGTGCGATTGGTTCAGCCTTGTTATTGACACTCATGACCAAGCGGTTGGATCTATCAGCAGCTAATCAAGTGAAGGACTTGGCTGCATCTGGCGTCGATGTATCTACTATGAAAGAAGAGATTGGACGTCTAGCGATGCTGGACGGCGTCAATCATGCGTTCTTTATCTCGACAGTTATTACATTGGTCGCGTTGATCCTATCGTTATTCATTAAACGGGTCATGCCACCGACTTCACCAGCTATTGGGGAAGTGAAGGAACAGTCTGAAAAGTAGAATAAGGAGTTTCGTGTGCTACTATGCATGCGGAGCTTCTTTTTAGTATGGTATAGTAAAAAGAAAAGGTTGTGTTCGATGTGATAGGGAATAAAGAAAAATGCCCATGCGGAAGCGGGGAAATCGTAGAGAACTGCTGTGGCAAAACAGATGTGCCGGGCACAAATCAAATACAAGAAGAGCTTAAGCAAATACTAAATAGCTATTATGAAACTACATTATCTCCTTTAGAGATTAAAACGCTTGAAGGCTTATTAAAAGAGTGGGGAGGACGTCTTGGTGAGTGGATGGAAGAAGAGGAACTCGTGACGAATGTCAGTGATTATTACTTCTTCATCGTCCGTAAAGATCTATGGAGACGTCATCTAGTAAAAGCATTGAACCGTACACAAAATAGAGCGGTACGAGCTATCTTGAAAAGCTGGCAGAATGCGTTCGTTACGTTTGCGGAAGTATCGAAGGCAGATAAAGAAGTCTACTATATGAAAGAGATTCTTGGGACTGGCGAGTATTTATTGGCAAGAGAAGCAGGCGAACCAGAAGACGTACGAGCTGTCATTGCGATTGTCCTAGAAGAGATGCGCAATGACGAGCGTTGGGTCATGCCGATATCTGCCATCGCGGTGAATGAACATATGAGTACCGAACTAAAAACACGTGTGCAGGAAATAGCAGAAACGAGCGAAGAAAAGAATAGCTTCGATTTCTTCAAAAAGCATCTCGTGGATATTTATGAAGTCGTTTGCAGACTCGACGTTCAGACATTATCAGATGTAGTCGAGCAGAACTTCACGCCATTACAACGTGAAGTAGTAGAAATACTGGATGCTAAACTCGAAAAGGAAGAGCTATATCCAGGTGCGTATGAAATGTTGCTGTCCTTGATGGCCTACTACTTTACCGATCAAGATCCGAAATTCCGTAAGCCGGAAGTACTCGCAGCGGCGGCGTTCCAGTTGGCTGTCGATACGAGCATGATGCCGAATACGTATACACAAGCGGAAGTCGGGAAAATGTTCGATGTATCCGTATCTTCTTTCCGAAAGCATACAGATATCTTGCAAGAGAAAATTGAAGATCTTGAGAAAATGATGGCAGAAGGACAGACAGAAGCTGCGTATCATATCGGTACTAATCCTCTTCCGTCCGAGCAAATGAACTGGCAAGTGCATATGTTAACGCAAAAGCATGACTTCGATTCGTTTGAAGAAGCACAGGCATATATTCAAGAAGCAATTCAGCAACCATTTGAGCCCGAAAATCAGCAGCAAGAAGCGCAAATGCTTTGTTATATGGCATATAACGCGGAAACGGTAGAACAGCGACGTGACTTTGCAGAAGGGGCATATGGCGCGGATCCGACGAATGTCGATGCGTTATTGCTTCAGACAGAGTTGACGGATTCGAAGGACGAGCAGGACAAGTTCTTCAAGCAAGCTATTTTCTCTGGCGAAAAGCAGTTCGACGGTCGTGCAGAAGATGCATGGAAGTTTGCGCCGAACCGCCCGTATTTGCGCAGTCTAATGCTGTACGGTGTGTGGTTCTATGAGCAAGGCCGTTTTGCAGAGGCGAGTGAGATGTTTATACGTCTGCTGTCGCTTGACCTCTTTGACCATCAAGGTGCGCGATACTTGGCGATTTCTTCTTTGATTCATCAGGGAGAGATTGATCAGGCGACACGATTGTTGGAGGCGACGGTAGAAGTTTCTGAAGGCGATGCGGCGTATTGGTATTTGTCTTGGTTGGTGGAGATGGAGCGTGCGCAAGGTGAGTCTTCGGAGCGTGCTTTGGAGTTGTTTGCGAAGGCAGAGCAGTTGAATCCACATGTGAGTAAGTTGATGGAGATGGCTGTGGAGAAGATGAGTTATCCGAAGAGTGTGGCGCTTACGCCAGGCAGTCATGAGGAAGCGCATTATATTTGGTATTTGTTGTAATGAATGTTGGCCGTCATGGCGAGTTGGAATTTCCGACTTGCTGTGGCGGTTTTTTGCGTTGGTGAGTGGGAAGGCACCGTTGATCTGCATTTTAGGCGGACGCTTTCCTGCGGGCATGGCTTGAGCCTCCTCGTCACTTCGTTCCTGTGGGGTCTCAAGGCTCATGCTTTTCCCGCGGGAGTCGCCGCCTAAAACGCAGATCAACTAGTTTGCCCTTCTATTTTAGTGATATGTAAAGATCTCCAGCTACATATAAAACGGAGGCGTCTCTAATCAGTTGGCTTATTGCGGTAGCCATCTGCAAGCGCCGAAGTGGGGCTAGTACCGTTTCTTACTTTGATTAAACCGTTTAAATCTTGGGAATATACCTTGTATTAGAGGAATAGGATGATATATTGTCGAACAATTCTAATAGGGACAACTTACGAAAACTATATGGAGTAGAGAGGAGTGGTTTTGATGAAGTTGACTAATTATATTGATGGTGTTTGGCAAGGGGAGGCGGCTCGTTATACGGCTGTGCTTAATCCGGCGAATGGGGAAGAGTTGGCGCAGGTGCCTTTGTCTTCGGAGGAAGAGGTAGATCAGGCGGTTGTGGCGGCGAAGAAGGCGCAGAAGAAGTGGGCTTTGGTGCCGGCACCTAAGCGTGCGGATTATCTCTATGAAATCGGCCGCATGATGAAAGATAAAAAAGAGCATCTCGCACGCGTGCTGACGAAGGAAATGGGTAAAGTAATAGAAGAAGCGCGTGGTGAAGTGCAAGAGGGAATCGATATGGCGTTTTACATGGCAGGAGAAGGGCGTCGTTTGTTTGGTGAAACGGTGCCGTCCGAGCTGCAGGATAAGTTCGCGATGAGTGTTCGTGCACCGATTGGCGTGGTGGGTCTGATTACACCGTGGAATTTCCCGATTGCGATTGCGACGTGGAAGTCGTTCCCGGCAATTGTGGCGGGCAATACATTCATCTGGAAACCGGCGACGGAAACTCCACTCATGGCGTATGAAATGGCGTTGATTTTCGAAGGAGCTGGCTTGCCGCATGGCGTGGCGAATATCGTCTTTGGTTCAGGCTCAGATGTTGGTACAGCGCTGATCGAACATCCCGACGTTCGCGTAATTTCGTTTACTGGCTCGACGGAAACAGGTCGACATGTCGCGGAGTTGGGCGGTCGTCACTTGAAGAAAGTATCGCTTGAAATGGGTGGCAAAAACGCGGTCATCGTATTGGAAGACGCAGATATCGAGCTCGCGGTCGAAGGGATTTTATGGAGCGCATTTGGAACGGCGGGGCAGCGTTGCACAGCTTGCAGTCGCGTGATTGTTCATCAAGATGTCAAAGAAGAGTTGCAGAAACGTCTGATCGAAAGTATGAAAGATCTGACGATGGGTGATGGACTGGATGAAACGGTAAAAGTGGGTCCTGTCATCAATGAAAAGGCACTCGAGAAAATTCAAAGTTATATTGAAATTGGCAAAGAGGAAGGTGCAAATCTCGTAGCTGGCGGAAATGTGCTGAATGAAGGTAAATTCGCTAGCGGACAGTATTTCGAACCAACGTTATTTGTAGATGTGGCATGGGACAGCCGACTAGCGCAGGAAGAAATTTTCGGTCCTGTTGTTTCATTGATTACGGTCAGCAGTCTGGATGAAGCGATCGAAGTAAATAACAGCGTAGCTTACGGCTTATCCAGTTCCATTTTCTCGCAAGACGTCAATAAAGTATTCCGTGCACAACGCGATCTAGACACCGGCATTGTCTATATTAACGCAGGCACGACAGGCGCAGAAATTCATCTACCGTTTGGCGGAACGAAAGGTACGGGGAACGGTCATCGAGACTCTGGTGTGGCGGCATTGGACGTCTTTACGGAATGGAAGAGCATTTATATCGATTACAGCGGCAAGTTGCAGCGCGCGCAAATCGATACGGAATGAACTCACAGGAAGAAGGGATGAGCAAATGAAAGTTGTCGTATTAGGTGCAGGATTAATGGGAAAAGAAGTAGTTCGTGATTTAGTTAAGCAAGATGAAGTGAAGAAAGTGTATCTTGCAGATCGTGCCATTCGACAAGCGGAAGATTTTGCAGAAGAACTAATGAATGAAAAGCTCGATATTTTATTGCTCGACGCGACGAATGAAGAGCAACTCAGTGATGTCATCGGGCTTGGAGATATTGTCGTCAACGCACTGTTTTATACATTCAATGAATCGGTTGCCCGCTGCGCTGTAGAACGAGGCGTACATGTTGTGGACTTAGGTGGACATATCGGTGGAGCAACGGAGAAAGTTCTCGCGCTAAGCGAACAGGCTGCTGCGAAAGGCGTGACGCTCATTCCGGATCTAGGTGTAGCGCCCGGTATGATTAATATTCTCGCAGGTTACGGCGCGTCTTTACTGGATGAAACGCAATCGATCAAACTTTATGTAGGCGGTGTTCCGGTCAAGCCTGAACCACCCTTAAATTATAATGTCGTCTTTTCATTGGAAGGATTATTCGATCATTACACGGATACGTCCCGCGTTATGCGAAATGGTGAAGTGAAGGAACTGCCTTCGTTATCGGAAATCGAAACGCTGGAATTCGATCGCTATGGTGAAATGGAAGCCTTCCATACATCAGGTGGTACGTCGACCATGCTCGAGTCGTTTCCTACTATCGAAACACTAGAGTACAAGACGATCCGCTACCCAGGTCATGCCGACAAGGTTCAAGTATTAGTCGATCTTGGCTTACTATCTAGAGAATCCTCGATCCGTGTAGATGGTAGACCGCTACGTGTGCGCGACGTCATGCTCGCTCATTTGACGCCACAATTACGTCTTGGGGAAAAATCGGACGCTGTATTGCTGCGGGTTATAGTAAGCGGAATAAAAGATCAACAACCGCATACAGTAACGTTCAATATGATTACCGAAAAAGATCAGAATACCAATGAAACTGCCATGGCGCTAGCTACAGCGAACACGATCTCTGTCGTCGCGCAAATGATTGGCAATGGAGTGATTACGCAAAGAGGCGCTTATCCACCGGAAAAAATTGTACCTGGCAAACTGTATATCGAAGAAATGAAGAAACGCGGAGTTGTCATCGACGTACAACAGGCCTAATACAGTATATACTGGTAGTAAAGCGTGGATTTAGATCTCAACAGACCATCTCCTCGTATTACTAAGGAGTGAAGTGAAAATGCATGAACAAACATTAAACACCTCTCAGATGGGGCTACAGCACTTGGCAACGAATCGTCGGACGTTGAATAGACTATTCAAATTCGTACTGGTGGATTTCGGCTTTCTCGACCATATTCCATTTCCGATTATGCGTAAGGCGTTAAAGAAGAAGATTCTGCATGCAGTCTATTTGACAGATGGCATCAACGTGTACGGCTATGCAATCTATCAAAAAATTCCGAAGTACGGAGGGATACACGTGTTGTACTTAGCAATTGCGCCCGAATTCCGTTCATACGGGTTAGGCAGCGTGATGCTTCGCCGTTTGGATGCGTTATCACCGGAAGGGATTTTACTCGAAGTAGAAGATCCGGACTTGTCCCAAAATGAAGAACAATTATCTATTCGCACTCGCCGTATCGCGTTTTACGAACGCAATGGATTAACGCTCGACCAAACGATCAAATTGACGAATTTCAAGCATCCATTATTATTGATGACTAGTATCAAGTTACCGGAGCTTAATGAGCGCAAGTTCCGGAAGTTTTATCGACAGTTGTACAACCGAGTATACCGTGTGCCTGTCGGACAAATTGCGGTAAACGCTTGGTTTGAAAAAGCATAGTTTCATTGTAAAGGAGGACACGAAGATGGACTTTACATTTACAGATGAACAGAAAATGTTGCGACAAACGGCAAGACAGTTCGTGGACGCGGAAATCATGCCGCATATTGCAAAATGGGATGCACAAGGAAGCTTTGACGAAGCGATTTGGAAACGACTCGCAGATCTAGGATTCATGGGCGTCTGTGTGCCGGAAAAGTACGGTGGCAGCGGCATGGATTATAATGCTTTGGCGATACTATGTGAAGAACTCGAACGTGGAGACACGGCTTTTCGAACGGCGGTTTCCGTGCATATTGGCTTGAATTGTATGACACTGATGCAATGGGGGACGGAAGAGCAGAAGCAGCAGTATCTGGTGCCGCAAGCGAAAGGCGAGAAAATTGGCGCATTCGGATTAACGGAACCAGGCGCTGGCTCTGATGTTTCCGCCATTCAAACGACAGCGGTTCGTGATGGGGATGACTATATATTGAACGGCCAGAAAACGTGGATTTCACTTTGTGATTCTGCAGACAACTTCCTCGTTTTCGCTTATACGAATAAACCGAAGAAGCACCACGGCATTAGCGCGTTTATTGTAGAGCGTACACTGCCTGGATTTTCATCGAAAGCGATCAAAGGAAAGTACGGTATTCGTGCAGGCAACACCGGCGAGTTGTTCTTTGAAGACGTTCGTGTACCCGCTACGAATTTACTTGGCGAAGAAGGCGAAGGGTTCAAGATTGCGATGGCGGCGCTTGATAACGGTCGCTTTACCGTGGCGGCTGGGGCTGTCGGATTATTGTATGCCTGTCTCGAATCCAGTGTAGAGTACGCAACGACGCGTGAGACATTCGGCAAGAAGATAGGGGAGCATCAGCTTGTGCAACAGATGCTTGCGAAGATGGAAGCGGGTTATCAGATGAGCCGTCTTCTTGTATATCGTGCAGGTGAGCTGAAGAATCAAGGAGTTCGTAATACACGCGAAACGTCGCTTGCAAAGTGGCAAGCTTGTGATTTTGCCAATCAGGCGGCGGACGATGCGGTGCAGATTCATGGAGCGTATGGGTATTCGGATGAGTATCCGGTAGCGCGTTATTTGCGTAATTCAAAGGCGCCTGTTATTTATGAGGGGACGCGGGAGATTCATACGTTGATGCAGGCGGGATATGTGCTTGGGGAGCGTAGTGATAAGAAGTTGAATCGCATGTTGCCGAAGTGGCCGTTTGAGGAATGAATGCATAGCAAAGAGACGATCTCATATAGGGATCGTCTTTTTTGCTGTGTTAGGGGGAGAAGGGGGAAAGGCCGTTGATCTTCGTTCCAGGCGGACGCTTTCCCATGGGCGTGGCTTGAGCCTCCTCGTACGCTGCGCTCCCTGCGGGGTCTCAAGGCGCACGCTGATAAATCGAGGAGTCGCCGCCTGAAACTAAGATCAACTGGTGTCTTTTTCTGAAGTTATATAAGCTTGAAAAGTACTGCAAACGAACTTCTCTGATTAGAAAAACGAATCCACTACTAACATCTTTTCAGCTTATCAAATTAAGAACCGACAAAATCTCCACCATCGACGTGTATCGTTTGTCCAGTCATGTAGCTAGAGTCCTGTGAGGCTAGGAACACGTAGGCGGGTGCGTTTTCGGCTGGTTGGCCGCGGCGTTGCATGGGGGTGTCTGATCCTTGGTTTTCTACTTTTTGTGCATCGAATGTTGATGGGATCAATGGTGTCCAAATGGGTCCGGGTGCTACCGCGTTGACGCGGATGCCTTGGTCTGAAAGGTTTAGTGCAAGAGAACGTGTGAAGCTTGTGATGGCGCCTTTTGTGGCGGAATAATCAAGCAGCCCGGGTGATCCGTTGTAGGCTGTTACAGATGATGTATTGACGATGCAATCGCCTTTTTTCATATGCTTCACTGCCGCCTTGGACATGAAAAATAAGCCGAAGAAGTTGGTTTCGAATGTCTCTTTTAATTGTTCTTCGGTAATATCTTCGATCGATTCTTGAGGGAATTGTTTTCCCGCGTTGTTGACGAGTATATTTAACTTACCAAAGTCCTTGACTACTTGTTGAATTAATTGTTTACAGTTTTCTTCTTTGCTGATGTCCGTTTGATATTTCTTTGCTTTGCCACCGTACTTCTCAATGAGTTTTATCGTTTGATCCGCATCTTCATCTTCTTGGTCGGCAAGATAGGCGATGGCGACGTTCGCTCCTTCTTTTGCGTAAGCGACTGCGACAGCGCGTCCGATCCCGCTGTCTCCGCCTGTGATGAGCGCGGTTTTCCCTTTTAGTTTATCTGCTCCTGTAAAATTAGGATCGTCGTAGATTGGCGCGGGGTGCATGTCCTCCTCGACACCAGGTTGGGTAGATTGTGTTTGCCCTTGTACTTGCTCGTCGATTTTCTCGTATTGATCTTTACTCACGTAAGACCCTCCTTTAGTTATCATTATCGAAAGTATTCCCCTATTGTTACCCTGCAAACCTGTGATATTCATCGGGAAAACGATTCCGGATGAACTTTTTGCGTGTTATAATGAAGTCATTAACTAACCTATAACAGCCAAGGAGCGTGTCTTCATGAATTTTCAACCTTCCAAAAAAATGTCCATTTTCTCACCAGCTATTTTTGGTGATCTGAAAGCAGCCGCTGAAGAGAAGAAAGCAACAGGTGCACAAGTCGTCGATCTAAGTCTTGGGAGTCCAGATCTTCCACCTGACGAACGTGTACGTAATGCGTTGTCCGAACAAAGCGCGTTAGCCTCTTCTTACGGTTATACACTCGGAGGGACGAAGCGATTCCATGAAGCGGTCGCGAATTATTATAAAAGACGCACGGGTGTCATCATTAATCCCGATACGGAAGTTCTTCAGACGATGGGTTCTCAAGAAGGTCTTGTCCATTTGCCGTTCGCATTTTGCGATGAAGGAGATTACGTTCTGACAACTAACCCAGCCTACGTCGCGTATGACGCAGGAATTAAATTAGCAGGTGCAGTGCCGTATTACATGCCATTACTTGCAGAAAATGGCTTCTTACCAGATTTGAATGAAGTCCCAGAAGACGTGCTGAAAAACACGAAGCTTCTCATCTTGAACTTACCCGGAAATCCAGTACCTGCTATGCCAAGTGAAGCCTTTTTCGAAGAAGTTGTAGCGTTCGCAAAGAAATATGGAATCATTGTACTGCATGACGCAGCCTACTCGGAGTACTTTTTCACGGGCGACCGTCCCGCAAGTTTCCTCACAACACCAGGCGCAATGGAGGTCGGCATGGAAATCAACTCATTGTCGAAAAGCTTCAGCTTGGCTGGCGCACGGATCGCTTACTTCGTCGGAAATGCAGAAATGATCAAAGTACTACGCGAACTGAAATCAAACCTCGACTATGGAACGTTCGGACCGATTCAAGAAGCTGCTATTGTTGCGCTTGATAACGGGGAAGAAATCACAGATCGCCTACGCGCCGAGTTCTCGAAACGCCACCACGCCTTAATGGACGGACTAGCATCTCTAGGCTGGGAAACGACACCGTCTGAAGGAGGAATGTTCGTCTGGGCGAAGTATCCATACGACATGGCCGACAAAGAATTCGTCTTCGAGGTCATTAAACAAGCAGGCGTCGTCATGGTACCCGGCAGCATTTTCGGCACAGCAGGACATGGCTTTGTCCGACTCGCTCTCGTGCAGAAAGTCGAATTGATCGAGCAGGCGATTGAACAGCTTAGGGGATTATCGATTGTTAGTAACTAAACAAAAACTAGGGAGAGTGGATTTCTACTCTCTCTTTTTTATTGAAAAATAAATGGGTCACTATTCATTTCACAATCCGTCAGCAACGAAAAAGATGAAGGCGACAGACAATGGAAGAAGTTGTAGAATTTAAAAATAAAGTGTAACGAAATCAAAAATTTTCAGTCTACTTTAGTACACATCAAAACTAAAGGAGATGAAAACTATGAATACAGGCAGATGGCTTGTTGTACTTGGTGCAGCGGGAACGATCGGAATCTTAGTGCTGATCAGTTTCCTATTCTGGCCGAAAGTCGGAATTACATCCACAAAGTCTGTGCTTGCGGGCCAGTCGCTGAATATCTATTTTACTGCCCCCGTGAAAAAGAGTATGGATGCTTCGCAGTTTCACGTGACGAAAAGCAATAAGAAAACCCAAGCCGAGCTTTCGTACGGAAATGGCAATACCTCATTACAAATAGGTGAGCTACAACCAGGAAACTATACATTGCATATTCCATCGAATAGTTTTGGCATATGGAAGCGAGCAGAGGATAAGGCGCTTTCATTCACCGTTCTAGAATCGGTGCAACCTGTAAACTCTATTAAAGAAATCGAAAACTTCTTCGAGCGGATAGAGCCGCAAGGAAGGAGTGAAATCATGATGGAATCTTCCACGGAAGATAAAGCTTCTTCAGCATCTGGTGGCGGTCCCGATTATTCACAGACCAATCAACAAGTAGCAGGGGTAGATGAGGCGGACCAAGTCAAAACAGATGGTGACTACCTTTACGAAGTCTTAAACGGAGATGGGTTGATCATCACAGATATCCGCAATCCAAAAGACATGGTTCACGCTAGCAAGGTAGATTTCACGGATGGATTCTATGCAAACGAACTGTACGTTGATCAAGACAAAGTCGTACTAATCGGTGGTCAAAATCTAAATGCCCCGACATCCAATACGGATTCAAAAATGATGGAAGATCGTATGATGTCGATGCAACAACTATCCGTCATTCGTGTGTACGATGTCACGGACCGCACAAATCCGAAACTTATTCGTGAAACAGGTGCAGAAGGTTACGTAATCGGTACGCGTAAAATTGGTCCATACGTTTACATGATCACGAATAACCAACCATTCCTTTGGTACGATCATCCAGTACCGGCAGAAGATCAGTTATTGCCGAAAGTCTATGATTCATCAGTCGAACAAAAAGTACAATCGCTAGCACTCGATAAAATCTCTATTTTGCCAGGCGCGATGGAACCCTCTTACTCGATCATCACGACACTTGATATAGAATCGGGGGAAAAGGGTGGAGTGAATACGAAAGCGTATCTTGGAAGTGGCGAACAACTTTACATGTCAGCAGATCACCTTTATCTGACGTCTACAAACTACCAAGACCAACATCAAAATACTAGCGAAGTATACAAATTCGCTCTAGATAAAACGCAAGTGAATTTCCTGCAAACCGCTCAATTAAAAGGGACCATCTTAAATCAATTTTCGATGGATGAGCACAACGGCTATTTCCGAACCGTCACAACAGAAGGTAATCTATGGGATGAACGTAATAAAGCAAAAAACCATTTGTTCATTCTCGACGAAAATATGAAGCAAGTCGGATCAGTCGAAAATCTGGCGGTCAATGAACGCATCTATTCCGCACGGTTCCTTGGTGATAAGGCGTATATGGTCACATTCCGTGAAACCGATCCGCTATTTGTCATGGATGTAGCAGATCCGAATAATCCCAAAGTGCTCGGCGAATTAAAAATTCCAGGATTCAGTAATTATTTACACCCGCTTGACGAAGGACATTTGATTGGCTTCGGCTATGAAACAATCGCAAAGAAAAATCCACAAGGTGGCGAGCCGATCATCCAAACGGGCGGAATGAAAATCTCCTTGTTTGACGTAACCGATTTCGCGAACCCGAAAGAAACTGATACTGAAATCATCGGTGGGCAGGGAACTTACTCATCGGTACAAGACGACCATCATGCATTGTTCATTCATCCGTCTCGCAACTTGTATGGTTTCCCCGTCAGCATTTATCAACAATCTGAACGTGAGGGAGGCGTCGTAGACTTGCAAAGGTCAGGCGCAATGATTTACGAAATCACAGTAGAAAAAGGCATCGTCCAAGCGGCTGATTTGACGCAGCGCATGACAAATGACTATATGGACTGGGAAAAAGAAATCCGCCGCTTGTTATATAGTGGAGACACTGTTTACACGATTTCTCCAAATGAAGTCAGAAGCTACGCGTTGAATGGATTTGCACCGCTGGACACACTAGCGAAGTAAAAGTAAACGCTACTTGATCCTTAACTCATTCATGGGAATACCGACTCTATGCAGCTTAGTCGGTATTCCTTTTTTTTATTGGAGTCTTCGATACATAACGTTAATTGCTATAACTGTTGTGAGAAGAGATGTTAGTTCAAGTGAGTAGCGTGATAGATTGTCTACTATAATTAATCTTTAAATCTTACTTGACGAATAGGGATTGGAGGGATAGAGTATAGTTTGTATGAAATACTACAATAATATATAAATAGAGGGGATAGAATGATGAATACTTTTTTACTTATTGTGAACATTGCGGGTCTATTGTTGCTCGTCGGCCTATTATATAGAATGAATCGCAAAAAGGTCTCATTTTCAAAACGCGTTTTTACGGGACTTGGGCTCGGGATTGGATACGGACTTATTTTACATTTTGCATACGGGACAGAGTCAGAAATCCTCAAGCAGTCGATGCCGTGGTTTAACTTAATCGGAACCGGCTATGTTAAATTACTGCAAATGATTGTTATGCCACTAGTTTTTATTTCCATCTTAGCGGCCTTTACGAAAGTAACTATCGGGAAAAACTTTGGGAAAATGGCAGGTACGATTTTAGGTATGCTCGTCGGGACTACCGCGATTGCTGCGATTGTAGGGATTTCAGTTACGCTTCTATTTGGACTGGACGCTTCTGAAATTGTGTCAGGAGAAGCAGAAGCGGCACGTGGGCTTTCTATGGAAGAAAACCTCGAAACGGTAGCCGATCTTTCGTTACCTGAGAAGCTCATTGATTTATTACCTGCTAATCCTTTCTTAGATTTCACAGGGGCACGTCCAACTTCAACTATTGGGGTCGTTATTTTTGCAGCATTCCTTGGGTTTGCTTACTTAGCGATTACAAGAAGAGATGAAGAAAATGCGGTCACGGTAAAAAAAGGAATTGACGCAATTTACGCATTGATCATGGGTGTTGTACGAATCGTTCTACGTTTGACGCCATATGGTATTTTGGCGATTATCGCGCGAACTGTCGCGACGTCTGACTTTATGGCAATCTACAGTCTCGGGAAGTTTGTCCTTGCTTCTTATGTCGCCTTAATCGTGATGTTCGGCATTCACTTGCTCATTATTACATTATCGGGATTAAATCCAGTGACATATGTGAAAAAAGCAGGTGAAGCATTAATATTTGCCTTCACATCACGCTCAAGTGCGGGTACATTACCGTTAACGATTCATGCACAAACAAACCGTTTAGGTGTACCTGAAGGGATCGCAAACTTTTCTGGTTCGTTTGGTTTATCCATCGGGCAAAATGGCTGTGCAGGAATTTACCCAGCGATGCTCGCTGTCATGATTGCTCCATCAGTAGGTCAAAACCCACTTGAACCAATGTTCTTATTGACATTGATCGCTGTTGTTGCGATTAGCTCATTTGGTGTAGCTGGCGTTGGGGGAGGCGCGACATTTGCTGCAATTCTCGTCTTGTCGGCACTAAATCTTCCCGTCGCACTCGCGGGGTTATTGATTTCGGTTGAACCATTAATCGACATGGGCCGAACTGCTGTAAACGTCAGTGGTTCAATGACAGCCGGTGTCACAACAGCACGCGTAACTGGTGAACTCGATAAAGATATGTATAATGAATCACTTGAAAAACAAACAGTAGAAGCATAATTTTTAATAAATCCCGTAGAAGACAGCTTTGTCTTCTACGGGATTTTTTTATGCGAACGAACATCCCATTAAAGCATCAAGTGGCACTAGATAGGACGTTAGTAAATCTATTTAAGTAGTTTGGATATTTCTGCTATAGTAATAGGAAAGTAAGATTAGGCTCATAATTTTGTAATAGGGCCATTTTGAGGAATGAAAGAGGTGTAGTAATGAAAAACTTTATTGAGTTTTTAGAAAAACTAGAACGTAATAAAATTTATTATACTTTAGACAAAACTAGAGACGAATATGTAAGGGTTGATATTTCAGTTCCTGGTGAAAGATGGGAAGTTGAGTTTGCTGCTGAAGATAGTGATATTGTTGTTGAGCGATTTAAGAGTGTAGGAGACGTAGAAGGAGAAGAAGCTATAAAATATTTGTTTGATAACTTCTCGGATTAAACAATCGGGTCGTTTGTGAAATATATTTGTTGTAGTCACTTATTTGATCGGAGTGAAGAGGTGTGTTTTACCGCCCACCCTCCAGAAATTCCTGCCTTGATTTCTGCAAAAAGGCGCAGAAATACGGCAAAGCGAACCCTTCGCTGTTCTCTTGGCTGTAACGCAGATCAACGGGGTCCAACCACTATCCCCTCTTTCAAAAACGCCACAAATGACCACTGAGAGCCTACAGTTAACACATGACCTCCTCTACGCAATCGAAAAAGGTTGTCTTTTCAGCCCTTGTACAGTAAGCTGTAATCAAACGCACTAGTAACGACCACAATTAAACAAGTTAGACAAAAATGGAGCCCTTTCTATACGAAAGGAGCTCCATCTGATTTGTATAAAGATAATTTATTGAATTTCGATCTGCTCAGCAGGCAACGGCATGCCGATGAAGTGACCTTGCATAGCATCAATGCCCATCTCTTTCAGCAATTCAAATTGCTGTTCATTGGCGACACCTTCTGCAATTGTATATAAGTTTAATTTCTTGGTAAGAAGAATCAATCCTTCAATCAACTTTTGTGTCTTGGGATTGCTAAGCAACGCATCAATAAAGACGCGATCAATCTTCACACTAGAAATTGGTAAATGTTGCAAGTAGCGTAATGATGCATATCCCGAACCAAAATCGTCAAGCGTAAACTGCAAACCGAGTTTTTGCAGTTCTGACATTTGCCCCAGTACGGATTGCTCTTCTTCCGCTTTAAGTGCAAATTTCTCTGTGAATTCAAGATGTACTTTATGCGCAGGGCAACCGGTCTCATTTAAAATAGAAATCAAGCGATCTTTCCATTGCGGATTCAGTGATTCGCGAATGGACGAGTTAATAGAAATACTCATATCATTACCAATGCGATGCCATTTCGTCACGAACGTCATGGCTTCTTCTGCAACATAGGCGCCGATTTCTTCAATCAAGCCATTTTCTTCTGCAATGGGAATCAATTCGTCAGGACTGATGACACCTAAATCTTCATCTTCCCAGCGCACGAGTGCTTCGTAGCAAGTGATTTTATCGCTAGCCACATCGAGTTGAGGCTGATAAGCTACGTGTAATGAATTGCGATCGAGTGCGGTTAGCATCTTGCGGTCAATTTCCAATCGTCGGTTCAGAATTTTATGGGACTGAGCAGAAAGGGATGCTATCCGCCCGCCACCTTGACTGATCACGTCATCCGCAGCTGTCATTGCCACTTTATAGAGTTGCATATATGTTTGTTGATCTTCTGGGAAACGTACGATCCCGCCACTGATCGATAGGGTCTGTGCGTTTTGGCTGAGGTAGACGGGCTGCTGCTTCAAGAAATCATAAAAACCTTGAATATACCAATCTCCGAAAGCTGTCAACACAACAAAGCTATTCGTATCGATACGCGCAATGGGGCTATCTTGGAAGTAGCGCTTTAGTCGGTTGGTAAATTCTTGGATCAGCTGTGTCTCAGATTCCTGGGATTGCAGCTCTTTCATAGTGAAATAATGATCAATTGTCAAATAGACGAATGAAAAATGCGTGCCAGTTGTGATGGATTCATTGACTACTTGTTCCAACTTATGTCGGCTCATGAGTCCAGTTTCCACATCAATGAATGCAATTTCTCCTAAACGTTCCTGCAAGCGGATATCTTCTGTGATATCAAGCTCTAGGAAAAACACGGATTGCAGTTCGCCAAAATCAGAGAGGGTAGGAACAGCCAGTGTATTGACAAAGAACGGTTCGCCTACGCGAGTCATTTTTTCTACCTTGCCCACCCATGTTTTGCCGGACAATAAACGGTCCCAAATGGCATTCGCTATTTCCTGACTTTCAGCTCGGTCGGAGAACATTTGCCAGAAGGATTTACCTATAATACGCTTAGGAGTCCAACCACTGACAGTTAGGTAATTTTGATTGGCATAGGTGATTAGACCTTCGCCGTCTGTATGTGTAACTAATTGGTATCTATTAAGACTATCGACTAGTGCATGATGTTCGCTAGTCTCTGGTAAGCTAATTGTATGCATAGAGATACTCCTTTCCAATCTACTATATAACTATTATAAAGCAAAACACCGTTGTGTCTATATCTTATATGTGAATTTTATACTATATAGTTTAAAAAATAAGGAATTAGTTAGGGGTGACGGATAATGTTGCGATTAAAAGGAATTATGATGATCGTTATAGGATCCATGTTGTGGGGAGCCACGGGACCCATGATGGAGTGGATTTTGAACCATAGTGAGATGTCTGTTTCTATGATGTTAATCCTACGTTTGACGATCGCAGGGGCTGTAGTTTTATTATTATTGAAAGCAAAAGGCATACAAATTGGTCGCCCTATGAGGCAGAAGTTGTGGTTGCGTAAAATGGTGATGTTCGGTGTCATCGGGATGCTCGGTGTACAATACGGATTCGTCCAGACGATTGCACACAGTGACGCAGTAGTGGCCACGTTATTCCAGTTCGTTGCACCCGTCTACATCATCATCTTATTGTCTATTCTTCAAAAGTCATTCCCGCCAGGCGGTCAAGTGATCGGAATGATCGTCGCGTTATTCGGTTTGATCCTACTATTAACAAATGGCTCGTTCTCAAGTATTTCATTGGATACTACCGCAATTGTATGGGGCGTCATTGTAGGGTTTGCATTCACATTCTATACATTATATCCTGTCGTACTTATGGCAGAGTGGGGTGTATTACTTGTCGTCGGCTGGGGTATGTTCATTGGAGGAGTCACTTTATTCATCATCAATTTACCGATGTTCTTCATGAACCTAGGTGTTCTGCTTAACGGCCCAGCGATGGGGATGTTGTTACTTGTGATCATTATGGGAACGCTAGCATTTATTATGTTCCTGCATAGTATGACGTTCATTTCTCCTGTTGAAACAAGCGTGCTTTCCTGCTTCGAGCCACTGACAGCAGCTATCGTCTCCGTACTATGGCTTGGCCAAACGATGGGTGTCTGGCAAATTAGTGGCGCAGCGGTCATGCTCGTCGGAGTCGTCTGGCTATCAGTCGGTGGTAATCGCAAGAAGAAAACCGCTCCACCGCCTGAAGCCTATCAGGAGTATGACCATAGCGAAGTGTAGGTCTTCGTCTGTACACGTAGTCATTTCATATGACATAATGAATGGAATGACAGCGAGTAAGAGGTGACCTATATGAAGACAGTTTTCCGTTACGCACTCCCTTATAAATGGCCGATGTTTATTGCTATTGTACTAATGTTACTCGAACTATCGGTCGAATTAATTCAGCCATTGCTAATTGGTCGAATTATAGATGATGGAATTATGAAAGAAGACTTGAACACTGTTCTAGTGTGGGGAAGTGTCATGATGGCTTTAGCTTTCTTGGCGCTTATTACAGGTGTTGTCAATTCTTATTTCGCAGCGCATGCGGCACAAAGCTTTGGTTATGATCTAAGACAGGCTTTGTTTCAGCGTGTTCAAACGTTTTCGTTGGCAGCATTTTTGCGCTTTCCGACGTCAAGTCTTATTACACGTCTGACAAGTGACGTGACGCTTGCACAAAACGCACTCTTTATGGGATTGCGTATTATGGCCCGCGCGCCGTTGATGGTAATCGGAAGCTTAATTATGGCATTCGTTGTCAGTCCTAGGCTCGCGATATTTCTACTGATTGGTGCGCCATTCTTAGCTGTGTTTCTTATTATCATGGCACGAAAAGGCGTCCGTTTATTCGGCTTGGTTCAGCGTCGTTTAGATGGAGTAAATCAACTCGTGCAAGAAAATCTACAAGCGGTTCGTCTCATTAAAGCCTATTTGCGAGGTGTTTTTGAAACGAACCGTTTTTCAAAAGCAGCCGGCGCACTGAAGAAAGATAGTGTCCGCGCCATGCGATTGATGGAACTGATTTTGCCTGTCTTGTTGTTTATCATGAACGTTAGCTTTATGGCAGTACTTTGGTTCGGTGCAGATGAAGTTCGTAATTCAGGAATGCCTGTCGGAGACGTCGTAGCGGTCGTTAACTACACGATGCGTATGACCAGTGCATTTTCAATGTTTTCCTTTTTAATTGTAATCTTCTCCCGTGCAAAAGCATCTTCCGAACGAATGGAAGAATTGCTAGTGGCTGACGATGAACTTGAACAGCTTGAGATTGGCGACAATCGTCCACGAGGTGCAGCGTCTGTCCGTTTTGAACATGTATCCTTCCGCTATCCAGGAACTACGGAAGACGTGCTGAAAGACGTATCGTTTGAAGTTCCAGCGGGCGGAAAGCTTGTCATCATGGGCGCTACTGGATCAGGTAAATCTACGATGCTTCAATTATTACCGCGTATGTTCACAGTTACTGAAGGTGCTGTGTGGATTGACGGCAAGTACATAGAAGAATGGCCGCTTGACACGTTGCGTAATTTGATCGGCTATGTGCCCCAGCAATCGATGCTGTTTACTGGCTCCATAGCAGAAAATTTATCATGGGGTAAACCGGATGCCACAGCGAATGAAATTGAAGAGGCTGCTAAAAAGGCACAAATTCATTCATCGATCATGCACTTTTCAGAAGGGTATGAAACACGTGTTGGACAACGTGGAGTCAATTTATCAGGCGGTCAGAAGCAGCGCCTATCCATTGCACGCGCATTGATCCGTAAGCCATCCTTATTGATTTTAGATGACAGCACAAGTGCACTCGACGTTAAAACAGAGTCGGCACTGTGGGAAGCCTTGCGTGAAGAAGATACGACGATGTTTATCGTCACACAAAAGATTCAAACTGCTCAAATAGCTGATGCGATTTTATTATTGTCAGATGGCAAAATAGTTGGCTATGGCACACATGAAGAACTATTAGAGACTTCCTCGTTCTACCGAGAGATTGCAGAATCGCAACAGAATGGGGGAGTGGCATGATGCGAAAACCATTTGGCTATGAACCTATTATTCAAAAAAGCGATTTATCAAAAGTACAGCGTAAAAAAGTTCAGAAGGCGGGTAATTGGAAATCCGTTCTCACGCGTATTTGGCAGTTGATTGACCAACAACGTAGTTTACTCCTCACTGTACTGGCACTCGTTTTTGTTAGTTCCGGACTTGCGCTACTTGGTCCGTTGATGATCGGAAATATTATCGACCATTTCATCATTCCGAAAGAAGTGGACGGACTAAGCCTACAGATTGGTTTATTGTTACTTGTCTATGCGGGCTTCTCTTTGTCTACGTATTTTCAAAACTACTGGATGGTCGGCATCGCGCAGCAAACGGTGTATCGTATGCGTACGCAATTATTTGGTCATCTACAGAAGTTGCCCATCCGTTTCTTTGATAAAAGACAACACGGTGAACTAATGAGTCGCGTGACGAACGACATTGAGAACGTTAGCCAAACATTGAATTCTTCATTGATCCAAGTATTTTCCAGTGTACTGACACTAGTGGGTACAGTATCGATTATGCTCTATCTCAGTCCTTTATTAACGTTACTGACGATGATTATTGTTCCGTTAATGTTTTTTGCGATGCGATGGATCACTCGGCGGACAAGCATTCTATTTAAAGAACAGCAACGCGCAATCGGTGAATTAAACGGCATGATTGAAGAAACTGTTTCGGGCCAACGAGTCGTCAAGGCGTTTTCGCAGGAACAGAATGTCATGGAAGAGTTCGCACAGAAAAGCGAGCATCTTCGAACGGCAGGCTTCTGGGCTCAGACGTATTCAGGTTTCATTCCGAAAGTCATGAACACGCTCAATAATATGTCATTTGCAATAGTCGCAGGAGTCGGTGGACTGCTAGCGGTGACAGGATCTGGTGGTGTAACGGTCGGGACGATTGTTATATTCAGTGAGTATGCAAGACAATTTACGCGACCTCTGAACGATCTTGCCAATCAATTTAACACGGTACTCTCCGCTATCGCGGGAGCAGAGCGAGTGTTTGCGATCATGGATGAACCGGTCGAAAAAGATGAAGCAACTCAACAGACCGAAACATTACACGGTGATGTCGAATTTCGTGATGTGACATTCGGTTACGAAGAGGAAGCGATCATCAAAAACCTTAGTTTCCACGTTCAATCAGGTGAAACAGCAGCCTTCGTTGGAGCGACAGGAGCAGGCAAGACCACTATTATGCAACTGCTATCCCGTTTTTATGAAGCGGATAGTGGGCAAATCTTACTCGACGGCATCCCGATCAACGAACTACCGCGCCAAACTGTGCGTAGTCAAATGGCTTTCGTCCTGCAAGATCCGTTTTTATTTGAAGCGACCGTGCGCGAAAATATTCGTTATGGCCGACTTGACGCAACGGATGAAGAGGTGGAAGAGGCCGCTAGAAAAGCCAATGCCCATAGCTTCATCAACAAGTTATCGATGGGCTATGATACGGTGCTGACAGCGGGTGGCGAAGAGATTTCACAAGGTCAAAAGCAGCTGCTATCCATCGCCCGCGCATTAGTGGCGGATCCGACGTTGCTGTTGCTGGACGAGGCGACAAGTAGTATCGATACCGTGACGGAGCTGGCAATTCAAGAAGCGCTCGAGCGCCTGATGGAAGGAAGAACCAGTTTCGTCATCGCCCATCGTCTGAACACGATCAAGCAAGCAGACAAAATCTTTGTACTCGCAGATGGTGAGCTACTTGAGTCAGGCAGTCACGAAGAACTATTGGAACGTAGAGGCGTGTTTTATGGGATGTTGAATCATGATTGATGAGTGAAATGAAGTGAGGGAAGCGGCTCAAGCCGAGCCCATGGGAAAGCGTCCGCCTGGAACGCAGATCAACGTTGCTTTCACCCTCACCCAACTGTCTAATTCCAAACAAAAACAAGCCATCTATCCAATACAGGATAAATGGCTTGTTCCATGTTATTACTTCTTATCATCAATATTTAGGGACTTGTCGTCTGTAAAGTCTACATCCAACTTAAACTCATCATAATCATCAAGACCATACCACTGCAGAATGCGATCAATCGCTTCTTCTTTTGTAGTGCCACTATCAATCAAAATCTCCATAAACATCTTATGCATATCGTCAATTGCTTCATTACCTTCGAGATCAACTTCTTGGAATTCGTTGACATACTCTGCATCGCCAGGCTTTACATCCTCATAATCGGTTTCGATTTTCTTATCATCTTTCTTGATCGTCAAATCGAAATCTGTGAAGCCGTATCCGTCGCCTGTATTCATCGTACTGCCTTCACTTTCACCTTCAATACTTACCGCATCATCGTTGTTCGGTGCTTCGTCTTTTGACGCGCAACCGCCTAGAAGTAAAATAGATGAAACCCCTGCAATGGATAACATTCGCATTAATGACATAAGCGCCACCCTTTCTAAAGTGTATACTACTTATATTATCACCTAAAAAGAGGGATCTTAAACCCGAACTGCTTTATTTAGGGGCTGTGAAAGCAGAGTAAAGATACAATTAGTGATATTTGCGCTCTGAAATCGAACCAAGCATCTGTCGAATCGGTAAAACTTGTCCGCTTGGTAGACGAACTTTCCCGTGGTAATAACCGACATATTGATTGATCGACATCTTCCGTACGAGATAATGATCAAGTGTGGAGCTGTGGAAAAATGGTTTGAATGTCAATTGAATATCATCTGAAAACTTTGTTTGGATCTTCCAAGTACTTTTCGGATTTTCTTTATCGCTCTCAAATAATACATCCTCGTGAATCTTATGCATTGTGCCTTCCACGAAGACAGCGTTTTCTGTTAATCCGGTACCATCTGTCCAACTACCACCAAAATTTAATCCAACTCGTTTGCCGCTTGTACGCTGCGAGGCCATTGCCCACTCCCAATTCGTTCGGGTATTCCACACACCACGACCATAATCATAAACGGCGAAACTGTAATACGGATTGAAGTCATAGCGACGATCGCCAATGCGTACATATCCACCGGTCGGCATAATTGAATGTTTAGAAGTGAAATGGAACGAGTCACGGTTTTTCGGAATCACTACATTCAATGACTCGTCCTTCTCTGGATGAATAATATGCAAATCTGCGTGTAATACTTCATTGTCGAAATCAGGGATAAGGACAGATAAATGTGTTTCACCTTGCATGTGAACAAGTTGAACCGTAATATCGTCATGTACAAACTTGATGCTTTCAAGTGCCTCTTCTGGCATTTTTATACGTCTCGCAAAAGGCAGGGTTACGTGCTTTTCATAGAAACGCTGTGTTTCATAATTCAGTATGTAAATGAGGCAAATTGCTTTATGATCCAGGTGTACGATCGAGGCAGACAATAAGAGATCTTCCCCGTAGACGCACCAATGATTCCAGCGCTTCTTTTTCATGAACTGACCTTTTAAGTTGCTTCTCACTAAAGGGCTGCGTGCGTATCCTATTGATTCAGGATTCAGAAGTCCCTTGGAGTTGCACAGAGGTACAGTTTCATTCAACTCTTTCTCTTCATGCTGCATCATATTAACCCCCTTTCTTGCCTATTGTTTTTTAAACGAACAGTTGATATACTCTATATTGTATCAGATACGAGGGGCATTAGCTCAGCTGGGAGAGCGTCGCGCTGGCAGTGCGAAGGTCAGGGGTTCGAGCCCCCTATGCTCCATTAAAGTAGTAGCGGCAGTTCTTGAGAGAAATCTCAACGAACTGTCGTTTTTTTATGTTGCTATCCCTTATAGATACCCCTAAATAGTATAGAATAAAACTTTTTATTGTTGTATATTTATTCATTATAACGTATATTGAGTACTAGAGTAAATAACTATTATAAGAGCTTGGCTACTGTATGAAGTATGCAAGTAACCGTATACATATACTTGTAGACAGATACTATTCGTTATCTTATAATTATATTAATTTAGAATATTTATACCAAACGAGAGAAAGCAGGGGAAATGTATGAAGAAGATGTTTACAGCACTAGTACTAATTTTGGTATTGGTTGTAGCAGGTTGTAGCAGTAATGACGGCGGAGGGGCAAGTTCATCCGAGAAGTCTACATTAAAAAATATTAAAGACAACAAAAAACTGGTGATTGGAATTGCACCCGGTTATTTCCCTTTTGAAATGAAAAGTACAGAAGGCGGCTTTGTTGGGTATGATATCGATCTAGCAAATGCGGTAGGGGAAGCGCTGAAAACGGAAGTAGAGTTCAAGCAATTTGTATTTGATGGCTTAGTGCCAGCTTTGCAAACAGGCGAAGTGGACATGGTTATCGCAGGCATGACGATTCGTGGAGACCGTGCATTATCAGTCAGTATGTCGAATCCATATTACAAGACAGGTCAGGCCATCATGGTACCTGCAGCGAACAAAGGCATTAAATCATGGGAAGAGCTCGATGTAAAAGGTAAGAAGATTGCTGTAGGGATCGGAACTACAGGTGCTTTGCTTGCGAAATCTCAGTTTAAAAATGCGGAAGTAGTAGATTTTGAAGACTTCCCGTTAGCTGCTACGACGATGGGTTCAGGACAAGCGGATGCTGTCGTCTATGACGAACCTGCAGTTGCAGTATGGCGCTTGGAGAACGAAGGGAAAGTTCATCAGATGGAAGGTTTATTATCTGCTGAGAACTTAGGGATAGCTGTAAAGAAAAATGATTTTGAAACAGTTCAATGGCTTAATTCATTCTTATTCAGCTATATCGACAGTCCAGAAGAGTTGGAATCAAGAAATCGTTGGTTCGAGGAAAGCGACTGGCTAGATAAGGTTTCAGGAGAATAATATGGGCGGCTATGAATATGACTTCAGTGTAATATCACAAAATATGGATATCTTTATTGCAGGTGCGCTAAAGACACTTGAAATTTCAGCGATTGCATTATTGTTGGCTATTCCGCTTGGGGTTATTATCGGAATGGGCAGAATTTCCCGCAATAGATTTATCCGTATTCTTTCCTCAGCCTATGTGGAAGTCATGCGCGGCGTGCCGTTGCTAGTATTATTGATTTGGATTTTCTTTGTACTGGGACAGTTTTTAAAACTTGGTTCCTACTGGGGATCAATTATCGGTTTAGCAGTCTTTACGGCTGCGTTCATTGCGGAAATTGTTCGCTCAGGAATACAAGGCGTGCCAAGAGGTCAGATGGAAGCAGCTCGTTCGTCGGGTATGACCTACTGGCAAGCAATGCGCTTGATTGTTTTGCCACAAGCATTCCGACGCGTTCTACCACCACTTGCTTCACAATTCATCATGCTAATTAAAGATTCATCGTTGATCTCGGTAATCGGTGCAACGGAACTGACATTGAATGCGAAGAATCTAGTGTCGACAACGTTCCGCTCCATTGAAGTGTGGACGTTCGTCGGTCTAGTGTACTTTGCCATGACGTTCACGTTGTCCATGATCATCCGTGCGATCGAACAGAAGCTATTAGCGAGAGAAAATTCATGAAGTTTGATGTGAAGGAGTGCCAGATATGATTTCTATCAAAAATGTCAATAAAACATTCGGTATGAATCAAGTGCTGACAGACGTCTCACTTGAAGTACCTAAATCCCATGTGGTGGCTGTTATTGGCCCAAGTGGAGCAGGGAAGTCTACATTAATCCGAACAATCAATGCGCTCGAGCCCATTGATAATGGAGAAATCATCGTAGACGGAATTTCCATTCACGATAAAAAAGTAAATATTAATAAAGCACGTTCTGAAATTGGGTTCGTTTTCCAAAGCTTTAATCTCTATCCATTCTTAACCGCGTTGCAAAACGTGACACTGGCACCAATCAATGTAAAAGGACTTAGCAAAAGTGCGGCGGAGGAGCGAGGGAAAGAGTTGCTGACTTCACTCGGTCTTGGCGACAAATTCGACGCCTATCCAAACCGATTATCAGGCGGCCAGCAACAGCGTGTCGCCATAGCGCGTGCGCTCGCGATGGATCCGCAAGTCATGCTTTTCGATGAGCCCACTTCTGCACTCGATCCTGAGATGGTCACGGAAGTGCTCGATGCGATTCGTAAACTCGCTGAAAGTGGTATGACAATGGTCGTCGTGACACACGAAATGGGCTTCGCTAAAGAAATCTGCGACGAAATTATCTTTATGGCAGATGGTAAAGTGGTTGAACAAGCCTCTCCGGCCAAGTTCTTCACGAACCCAGATACGGAACGCGCCCAAAACTTTTTATCGAAAGTATTACATCATTAATCGAACGTCCCTCTTTGTCATATGATGTGACAAGGAGGGATTTTTTTGTACGATAGACAAGCAGCAGTTCGCTACGCGGATAAATGGTGGAACGATAGAAATCCAGCGTTCCCAATTTTTGATGATGACTGTACGAATTTTATTTCACAATGTTTATTGGCAGGCGGTGCACCGATGCATGGCGCACCAAACCGTGAAAAAGGTTGGTGGATGTACAAAGGCACGTGGAGTTTCAGTTTCACCGTTGCCCATTCATTGCGCTGGTATCTAGCCACTTCCACAAAAGGGCTGACTGCTACACAAGTTAAGAGCGCCCAAGAATTACGACCGGGCGATGTAATTTCGTATGACCTCCAAGGGGACGGCCGTTTCGATCATTCGACGATTGTAACTGCTATGGACGGAGATAACCCACTCGTCAGTGCACATACGTATAACGCGCATAACCGCACATGGGACTATAAGGACTCCTATGCCTACTCGCCAAACGCAAAATACATCTTTTTCAAAATACATGACGACTTCTCATAAATATCCAGCTCTGCATCAAAGTGTTTCCCATAGCCTCTAGCAACAGACTACCAAGTTAGGGTATAATGAAAAACAGATACTTATTGCAAAGGAGAAGGTTGAGTGTGAATGAACAAGCATTATCGGTAAGAGAGGCCATCGTATCACGGCGCTCTATTAAGAATTTTAACGGACAACCGATCGAACCAGAGATCATCCCAGAAATCATAGAAGATGCCATTTGGGCGCCAAACCACGGAAACCGTAATCCTTGGCGATTGATCGTAGCAACAGATGAACAGTATGAACAGCTTTTGGACGTCTTGAAGGAGTTCGGTGTAGCAAATTGGAAACAGCTTTCTGACGAGGATCTTGAAAAACAAATGAAGAAGTTCTCGACTGCCAGTGCAGCTGTATTCGTCATCGTACCTGAAGATGTACGCCAAAAAGAACGGCTGGAGGATTTTGCGGCAGCCAGCATACTGATCCAGAATATTCAATTGCTTGCATGGGATCGTGGAGTAGGAACGTGCTGGAAAACACCTCCGTTTATCGATAATCCGAAGTTCCGCGAACGCTTGGGTATAAAGTCAGGCGAGCGTATCATCAGCATGTTGCAGTTCGGTCATTTCGATTCATTACCGAAAGCAGCACCACGTAAGCCAATCGAAGAAATTATTACGTACTTTGGCAGTGAACCAGACGAAGAAGAGTGAAATAAGAAACAGGCTACCCCACGATGTGGAGTAGCCTGTTTTTGTATGTTGAAAAGGTGAGTAGGGATGTGTGTTGGGAGTGATGTGATCATAGAATCTGGCTGAGTGCTCTATGCAGCCTTGAATCCGCTCATAGACTGCGTTGAGTGCTCTATGCAGGTGTGAATCCGCTCATAGACTCTGGCTGAGTGCTCTATGCAGTCGTGAATCCGCTCATAGACTACGCCCGAGTGCTCTATGCAGTCGTGAATCCGCTCATAGACTACGCCCGAGTGCTCTATGCAGCCGTGATTCCGCTCATAGACCCCGCCCGAGTGCTCTATGCAGTCGTGAATTCGCTCATAGACTGCGTTGAGCGCTCTATGCAGGTGTGAATCCGCTCATAGACTGCGCCCGAGTGCTCTATGCAGTCGTGAATTCGCTCATAGACTGCGTTGAGTGCTCTATGCAGGCGTGAATTCGCTCATAGACTGCGCCCGAGTGCTCTATGCAGTCGTGAATCCGCTCATAGACTACGCCCGAGTGCTCTATGCAGTCGTGAATTCGCTCATAGACTACGCCCGAGTGCTCTATGCAGCCTTGAATTCGCTCATAGACTCCGGACGAGTGCTCTATGCAGCCTTGAATCCGCTCATAGACTCCGGCCGAGTGCTCTATGCAGCCACAAATCCGCTCATAGACTTTAAACTCACAGACCGAGCTTTTCAATCTCTCCATAGTAACCACTAATCACACGCAGTCCTTTGTCGAAGTTTTCCAAGTGGAAGTGTTCATTCGGCGCGTGGAAGTTTTCTGTATCTAGACCAAAGCCCATTAATACTACAGGTAACTTAAGTATTTCATCGAATGCTGCGACGATTGGAATAGAGCCACCACCGCGAGTGTAGACAGTTGGTACACCGTAGACTTGCTCATATGCTCGGCCCGCCGCTTGAATGACTTCGTGGTCGTATGGCGTTAAGTAAGGTTTACCCTTATCGAATTCCGTGATCGTTACTTCACAACCCACTGGTTCGTGTTTCGCGATGTGCGCACGTAGTTTTTCTACGATTTCGTCAGGTTCTTGATCTGGAACTAGACGACATGTGATTTTTGCTCCGGCTTCGGAAGGAAGAACGGTTTTGATGCCTTCTCCTGAGAATCCACCGAATACACCGTTGATCTCGAGTGTAGGACGAGCCCATGTTTGTTCCGTGTACGTATAGCCGGGTTCGCCTGTAAGTTCTTTGACGCCCACTTCTTTTTTCACTGCTTCTCTATCAAAATCAAGAGCCGCCCAGCCTGCGCGTTCTTCTTCGGTTAGGTCGCGAACTTGATCATAGAATCCATCGATCGCAATTGTTCCTTCAGCATCACGGAATGAAGCTAGGATTTCGACGAGTGCGTGGATTGGGTTTTGAACGCCACCACCGTATAGTCCGGAGTGCAAGTCGCCTTTAGGTCCTTTTACATCAATCTGTACGCCCGCTAACCCGCGCAGTCCGTAGCAAATGGCCGGTTGTCCAGGTCCGTACATGCCAGTATCAGAAATGACGATGAAGTCTGCCGCTAGCTTATCTTGATTATTTTGGATATATTCCTCAAGACTCGGGCTGCCGATTTCCTCTTCTCCTTCTATAATAAGCTTGACGTTGACGGGAAGTTTGCCTTCAACATTCATCAGCGCCTCGATTGCTTTACTGTGCATAAACACTTGCCCTTTATCATCGCTTGCTCCGCGTGCATATAATTTATTATCACGGATAGTTGCTTCAAATGGAGGTGTTTCCCATAAGTGGAGTGGATCAACAGGCTGCACATCGTAGTGACCGTAGATCAAAATAGTTGGCTGACCCTCAGCATGCAACCAGTCTGCATAGACAACAGATTGTCCAGCGGTTTTTTCAATCGATACATTTTCCAGTCCGATACTTTCAAATTCATTCGACAGCCATTCCGCTGCTTTTTGCATATCCGGTTGATGCTCGGAAAGTGCACTGATACTTGGAATTGCTAAGAATTTTGTTAATTCTTCCAAGTGGCGGTCGCGGTTATTCGTGAAATATTGGTCCAATGATTGTAATGAAGTCATAATAAACCCTCTTTTCTTTGGATATTTTCTATTCACAGTATAGCAGAAGATCGTGATGCATTAAGGTTTAGACGCTTACAGATAAGGGAACCGAATGTTAAAAGTAGACGTCCTAATTTGCGTGTTGCATTAACGGCTCAGTTTATATGTATGATATACTTACGCAATAAGAAATGTTGGATTCATGGAATTAACAATTGATGAATGATAACAAATAAATGGAGAAACGCTGGAGGAGACGCAATTGTTTATTGCACTGGGACTTTGTTTGTTCTTGTCTTTCTTTTTATCGGGAAGTGAAACAGCTCTGACTGCTATCAATCGAATGAAAGTTCAATTGCGCGCGGATCAGGGAGACATTAAATCGATAAAATTAAGGAAATTGATTTCCAAGCCGGATCGTATGATTACGGCCATTTTAATCGGAAATAATATTGCCAATATTTTAATGCCGACCATTGTAACGATGATTGCCATCGACAAAGGATTGAGTATTGGATTATTGACAGGGATTTTAACGGTAGTTTTGATTATATTTGGAGAGGTATTACCGAAAACGATTGCTGCTACATTTGCGGATCGTATCGCGTATATCGTAGCACCACCTATTACGGTACTCGTGAAGTTATTGATTCCATTGACGTTAGTCTTGTCACTGTTTACAAATTTCTTCGTTCGTTTGATTTCTAAAGGAACGATTACAGAAGCGACTTTGACGAAAGAAGACGTCCGTTCTATGGTAGATATCGCATCTACAGAAGGTACATTCGGGCAAGATGAATCTCTTCGTTTAAAAGGGATGCTCGACTTCCGCGATAAAGATGTCAGTGATGTAATGGAAACACACCGTACGGACATTATTTCGCTATCGATGGATTCTACGTATGAAGAAGTACGCGATGTCGTATTGCAATATTTCTACACTCGCTACCCTGTATATGAAGAAAGTATCGACAAAGTGGTCGGTATTTTTTATTCGAAAATGATAATCGAGTGGTCGATGTATCCTGAGCGGTCGTTTGCGGATGTCATTGATCGTCAACCGTTGTTCGTCGTCCAGACAGCCAGTGTGGAACTAGTATTTAAACGGATGCTGACACAAAAGAAGCATATGGCCATCGTGCTAGATGAATACGGTGGAACACTTGGTATTGTAACGCAGGAAGATATTATTGAAGAAATGATTGGACAGGATATAGAGGATGAAACGGATGTAGAGGAAGAGTCGATGGTCTTTGAGAAAGAAGATAATCACTTAGTTTGTCAAGGACGCTTGGAGATTGAAGACGTCATTGAACTTCTCGACATAGAGTTGCCGACAGATCATGATACAATCGGCGGATTTGTTTTTCAAGAAGTGGGTCATATTCCCGAAGTGGGCGAATCGTTCAACTACAAGTCGTTGTTGTTTGAAATCGAAGAGATGGATCGAACACGGATTTTACGTCTGAGGATTACCAAGAAAGAAGAACAAGAAGAGGCCATAGAAGTTTAAGAGATGTCAAGTGACCTTACATAACTGTAAGGTTACTGAAAGAGAAAGCGATAGTTCATAATGTGTTTGTCGGTGATAATAAGGGTATCAGTTACAAAACGGAGGCTACTTATTATGAAAAACGACTTAAACGCATTATACGAAGAATATGGACGCTATATATATCATTTATGTCTTAAATTGACTCGCAATAAAGAAGAAGCAGAAGATCTCATGCAAGACGTATGGGTAAAGGTTGTACGCTATAGTGGTGAAATGAGCGAAGTGAACCGTATGAAGGCTTGGTTAACAACGATTTGTATGAACACATTCCGCGACCGTTATAGAAAAAATGTACGTCACAGTCAATACGTGATGAATCAACCTGATACATTAGACGTTCCGATCCTTGATTTGGTTCCCAGTAATTCGAAAACACCTGCTGAGTTGATGGAGCAGAGTGATATTTCGGAGCTGGTGCAGCAGAAGATCGGCGAGTTGGATGGGATTTACCGGAAGACGATTGAGTATTTCTATGTGAATCAGTATTCGTTGGTAGAGATTGCCGGGTTGATGAGTGTATCGATCGGTACGGTGAAGTCTCGCTTGTTCCGTGCGAAGAAGTATTTGAAGGAGTTGCTCGTACAAGACGAAGCAGCCCATGAATATGTAATGGCTTAAGCTCACACTTGCTGTGGGCTTTTTTTTATGGGGTGAGAGGATAGATAAATAGTGAAAATTAGTGAGTGGGAGGGGATTGAGGCTCCAGCTGGGGACGCTTTCCGGTGGGCGTGGCTTGAGCCTCCTCGTACGCTACGCTTCCTGCGGGGTCTCAAGGCGCACGCTGATCCTCCCGGAGTCGCCCCAGCTTCCGCCTCAATCCTACTTTGAAAGTAGAAGGATATAGAATGCTTACTGCCGTTAGTGCGTGACTTAGTGTTGTTATTTTTGAACTTAGTTAAGGTCAAGTACGGTTCCAGTTCAGAACGACTTACAATCCTAACTTCAATGAACTTGAAAAGTATCACCCACTCGTATTGCGAGTAAAAGCGTAGCGTTAGGAGCACATCTTTGCACTAGGAGGGGCGACTCCCGAGAGCCCATGGGAAAGCGTCCGCCTAGAGCGCAAATCCCCACCCCTATCCATGGCCAGCTATACTTAATTCCAAACCAAAAACAACCTCCATCAGCAATACCTGATAGAGGCTGTTCGTGTTTAATTCGTCGCTTCAGCAAGTTGCTTGTTCAAATCTGCGAGGCGCTCTTCCATTCTAGAAAGGCGTAGTTCTGCGTTCTCGATCATCTTCACATGACCCGTCGACTCCAACTTCTCCATATCACCCTGCAAGCTGATGTAGTCCATTTTCAGCTCAGCGATCTCTTGCTCCAACTGATCCTTCGTCATAAAGGAAAACTCCTATCATATGTTTTCCTTTAGTGTAACATATTCTGTCTTGTGCGTTTAGGAAACTCTAGCAAGTAACGGATCGCCTCAATTACCTCTTTGTTACTCGTACCTACATCGATTTGCAACTGCTTTTTGATCGCGCGTTCCTTACGTGCGTCATGCAGCAATGGTTCCATAATCGCGTTCAGTAAGTTTGACTGTGTTACTTTACGGCCGAGGCCAAGGTGGGTGAAGCCGTTTCTTTCGGTCGGAAAGCCGAGGTTTGATTCGAACTCGTTTTGGGCAAGTACAATACAAGGTACACCGATAACAGCTACTTCATAAGGTGTATAGCCCGCATCACACAGAACCATATCGGCTTTGGAGAACAACTCTGCACGGTTGTCCGGGGCTTGGACGACTTTTGTATTCGGTCGGCTTAATGCCATCATTTGGATTTCACTCACATCATGTTTATAATTCTTTCCTAGTAGCACCATAACGGATAAAGGAATTTGCAGTTGCTTTAAATGTCGCAACGCACGAAACGTGAGATTTCCGGGATCTTCATCACCGAATGAAATGACGAGTTGCGATGAAGATAGGGATTTTCTCTTTAAACCGGCATGTCGAAAAGATTCCAGTGAAGCGTCTGCTATGAATGTCTCAGGCCCCACGATATAGTGCTCGGCATGTAGTTCCTGAGTTTCCGGATACAGCGTCTGGATCACCCAGTCTGCTAATTGTCCGCCATCACCAAAATCATCGAAATGTAGAATACTAGGCACTAGTTCGTGAATCTTGATCATTTCGTCCTTATAGCTTGGACCACTGTCACGAATCAAAAGATCAGGCTGAAGTTTACCTATTAATTTAATGAATGAAGAAGGGCCGATTACTTTATGGCATGTAAAATCTTCGCTTGGGACTGGTGTTTCTTGATCGTATAAAAAGATGACTTGTGCTTCGCTTTTTAGCGTATTTGCCAGTATTAGTGCACGGCGTAAAGGATAACTTCCCTTACCTTCAGTTATGGAAAGATAGATCACGATTGTTTTTTGGACTTGTTTTTCGATAGGAACCACCCTTTCTGAATCTGCTCGTTCCTCTTACCCTATGAAAAAGAGCAATTGTTTATTACAATGAGAAGAAAGTGCTTCAGAAAGGCTTGGAAGATGGAAGGAGGCGACCTACCTAATGTTCAATTCATTGATTATGGATTTAATGTTGGTCGTATTAATTGGTGTAGCGTCGCAATGGATAGCATGGCGCACGAGAATGCCAGCGATTGTCGTGATGGCGATTGCGGGTCTGTTGGTTGGACCTATTTTCGGTTTGATCAATCCGCAGCAATCCATGGGAGATTTATATTCTCCGATTATTACGTTTGCGGTAGCTATTATATTATTTGAAGGAAGTTTGAATCTCGATTTTAAAGAAATTAAAGGATTTGGTCGTCCCGTTGCGCGAATCGTTACATTCGGTGCGTTCCTCGCGTGGATTGCCGGTTCACTTGCAGCCCACTATATCGCAGGATTGTCGTGGGAAGTGGCATTCATCATCGGGGGATTATTTATCGTAACAGGCCCTACCGTCATCCTACCTTTATTACGACAAGCGCGATTAAAGCCTCGTGCTGCAGCCATATTGAAGTGGGAAGGTATTGTCGTAGATCCGTTCGGCGCACTTTTAGCAGTCTTTGCATTTGAAGTGATCAAGTTCCTAAATAATGAAGTAACAGTCAAAGCGATGTTGCTTTTCGTGGGCGCATCACTATTTTCTGTGCTTCTTGGTTGGGGGACCAGTCGGATATTAGGTACATCGTTTGAAAAAGGTTGGGTACCTGAGTTTTTAAAAGCGCCTATTTTATTCGGCTTTGTATTATTCGTCTTCGTATTATCTGATGAAATCATGCATGAGACGGGCTTATTGGCCGTCACAGCGATGGGGATGACGATGGCGAATATGCATTTGACTACACTAGAAGACATCCGTGAATTCAAGGAAAACATTTCTGTGTTGCTTATTTCAGGGATTTTCGTCATGCTGACAGCTTCCCTCAATCCGCATATACTGATTGAAATTTTGAATCCGAAAATTATACTATACGTACTCGCGATGCTATTCGTCGTCAGACCGCTATCTATCTGGGTATCAACAATCGGCACTGATTTGACGAATCGTGAGAAAACACTCATCGGGTGGATTGCGCCGCGAGGAATTGTAGCACTGACCGTTTCGGGATATTTCGCTTCGATTTTGCTCGAGAACGGCTACAAAGATGCAGAACTATTGACTGCACTAACCTTTGCGCTCGTATTTTCGACCGTTATCGTACACGGCTTCTCGATTGGTTGGCTCGCAAAGAAACTGAATTTGACCACACCGATCGAGTCGGGTGTTGTGCTCATCGGTAGCACGAGGTTTGTAGCCGAACTGGCGAAGAACATTAGTGACGCAGGTCATAAAGTATTAGTTATTGAAGGTTCGTGGGGCGGTCTTTCCAACGCACGAAAGCTCAGTGTTCCAACATATATGGGAGATATCTTATCTGAACATACCGGGTATCATCTCGACTTAACGCCATACCGTTATATTTTGGCTATGACCAAGACCGATACTTATAATTCACATGTATGTGCTGACTTCACACCTGATCTAGGAAGGGACTTACTGTTCCAAACGACAACGCATAAACGAAGCGCAGATCAACAGTTTAATTTAGCAACAGGGCAGTTCCTGTTTACACCGAACTTGTCCATCCATGAACTGGACGAGCGCATTCATCAAGGACACGTATTCCGTAAGACGTTGCTGACGAAACAATACAGCTACACCCAGTACTTACGCGAACGCGATGACCAGTCGGTATTGCTATACGTCATGCGTGCAAATGGAGACATGGAGTTCTACACGGCAGAAAAAGAACTCCAAGCACAGACAGGGGATACCATCGTAGCGCTCTCGACGTTGAATAAAACCATCGAGCGGACAATTGACAAATTGGAAGAAAAGAACGGCAAAGCCAATGTGCCGAAAGATATCGTCGTAACGAAGTTCTTGGAAGATGCCCCAAATGAAAAACCAGAAATACCAGGAGACACGCCTCCGAAGATTATGAAGAAATAAGGGATTGAAATAGGTAAAGTAGAATTAGTATCGTGCTAGGGAAAGCGTCCGCCAGCTGCAGCTTCCATCCCATGCACAATCCAATTAACTCTCTAATTCATTCACCGTTCGCCCTTGAACTTAATACCCCTTACAAAGTTTCAAACCACACACTACTCCAAGTAGCGTGTGGTTTGTTTGGTTTCATAGAAAAGAGGGTAGTTATACTACACATGTTTGCCTAACAAAAACTAGTAAAAATCACCCGTCACGCATACCCTCATAGTATGAAATGCGTACTTGCTGGGTAAAATGAACACAATAACCCGCACGATTCCAATCTTTTGATGGATTGGCAGTTCACGCGCTATTGCGTAAACTAGTAATACTAGACACTCGTATCGAAAATTTCTATTCGGAGGTGGATGCCATGAATGCTGTAATGGGGTTTGCGAGCGCTGCCGAACAACTGCAGCGGTATGACGCAGTCCGTAGAAAGAATGCCTATGAACGCCAAACAGAATTTCGTGAACAAGCGCAAAAGACCAAAGATGATTTAGTTGCCCTGCTGCGCGGAAACTCACATCTAATTGAAAAACTTGAAGAAACACCAAACGACTTCCAAAAGCTTGGCGCAGGCCAGGTCAAAAACATCTCGATTCCACTCGGCAACAACCTAGATGAAACTATTGAATTATGGCGTGATGTTCGCAAAGAAGCGTACTCTGAAGTCGCGCCGACGACTGCGGACTATCAGCTAGCTAGTAAAGCATCAGCGAAGATCACACAAGCTGAACTACAAGTAGCGTTACATAACCGCGCCAAAACCATCCACGATCAAATGAAGGCCGTCGATAAAAATGTTGTAACTGACGGACCAAGTCGCATGCAACAGCAATACAGTCATGCGTTTTCCATCTATCAAGTACAAAGTCAAGCCAAATTGAATCAGTACCAAATGGATCAGCCCCAACTGAATGTCAGCGTCTGATCCGATTCGCTTGAAAAACGGAGCTCGTTTTGCTGGAACCCAGTGAAATGGGCTTTTTAGTCATACATAGCATATACAAGTTTTCTATTAGAACGAAAGAAAGGATGTCACGTATATGGCAAAAAAACATAAGTCCCCTAAAACGAACGCAATTCGTATTCTTGAAAGTGAAGCTATCCCACATGAAGTCCGTAGCTACGAAACAGATGACGGACAGAATGATGGAATTTCAGTTGCCAATAAAACGAATGAATCGGTTGCGAACGTCTATAAAACGCTCGTAGCAATGGCTAGTAAAACGGATTTGCTCGTTTTTATCATTCCCGTATCAGATGAGTTGGATTTAAAAAAGGCTGCAAAAGCGGCAGGATTTAAAAAAGTGGAAATGCTACCAATGAAAGAACTGACGAAAGAAACGGGTTATGTCCGTGGCGGATGTTCGCCAATCGGCATGAAACGAGAGTTACCGACGTTCATTGACAAACAAGCGGAAGCGCTCGACTATTTTTATGTCAGCGCAGGTAAAGTCGGTTTACAAATGAAATTGGCCCCTCACGACTTGGCGCTTGTCGCAAAAGCACAATTCAGTGATCTCATAAAGTAAGAACCTAGCAACCTTGTCGATTTCTGTTACAATGAATCAATGAAGACATTGACAACTAAAAGAAAGAAGAATGTATATGCGTAATTTACTAGCTTGGCGGTGGATATTTTTCATCGGTGGCATGATGATAATGTCACTCGGGATCTCGTTGATGATTAAAGGTCAACGTCTTGGAATTGCACCGTGGGACGTATTCCATATCGGTTTGTATCAAAACTTCGGGTTAACGATAGGTTCATGGAGTATAATATCAGGTTTTGTTATCATTGCGGTGACGTCGGTGATTTTAAGAGAGTGGCCGAGACTAGGTACATGGTTAAATATGTTGGTGATTGGTGTATTTATTGACTTTTTCAACTGGCTTTTGCCGGATGTCACATCATTGACTGCACAAATCATTTTATTCATCATCGGTGTATTCGTTTTATCCTATGGTGTAGGAATCTACGTTTCACCAAATCTTGGTGCGGGTCCACGTGATAGCTTGATGATACTGTTCGTCGAAAAATTTGGCTGGAGCCTTCGATTGGTGCGTACTACGATAGAAGCAATCGCCACGTTATTTGGTTTCATCCTCGGCGGACCTGTCGGGATTGGTACACTCGTTGTTGTCATATTCTCTGGACAAATCATTCAGATTGCCTTGCCGCAATGCAAGAAAATATTGCTGAAGATTACTCAACAAACGGATGAGAAAGTGTTATTGAACTATAAAGAAGCATAAGCCATCAAGGCTGTGCTTTTTTTATTTGCCTATACATATGATGAAAGGAAGAAAGAAAGGGTGGTCAACATACACGGTTATATTACAGAATACATGGGAACAGCCTATACAGGACAAGGCGTGCAGCACAAATACGAGGAGTTGCTTGCAGAATCTAAGAAAACGATATTTTTGAAGTGTCTGCCTACGCATTCCTTATCGCAAGTACTTAATGACTTGGCGGTCTACTTTGTCAACAGGGGTTATCATGTAGATAGATTCATGAATCCTGGCCATGTGGATAAAACCGATGCGCTGTTCGTAAAAGGACTGGAACTGTTCATCTTACAGGCTTCGCATCCGATTTCATTTGAGCCGACAGAACTGGGCAGACGCCATAAAGTATTTTGCTTCTATGATGTCTATCATCAAGATCAGCTGCTCGTTCGGCATGATGAAGTAAGTACGTTGCTGAAGGAAGAAAGAAGTCACTTCGAACAGTCGTTGAAGGCATTGAAAAAGGCAAAAGCGATCCATGATGAGTGGGAACTGGTCAATATCGCGCGCATGGATTGGCCGCGCCACGAAGAGATTACGGAAGAATTAAAGAGAGAGATATTCGGCACTATGGAGCTGACGAAAACTGCCCACGTCTCGCATCGAATTATCGGTTCGTTGTCCGCTGGCAGTGCACATGATTTCATCCCGTCTATTACAAGACATATGAAACGACGCTTTTTAATTAAAGGGTTGCCGGGTACAGGGAAATCTACTATGATGCGTGCGCTAGGAGATGAAGCGCAGCGTCGAGGGATAAATGTGTTATATGGCTGGTGTGGTCTGGATCCGGCAAGTATTGACTTAGTGCTGTTTCCAGAGTTATCGATTTGCTTGTTTGACGCAACGAAACCTCATGCCTATGATGCAGATAGTCCGCGTGATGAATTAGTAGATATTGTTCCGCTATGTGCGAAGGACGAGGAAGCAGAAAAGCAGATTGAAGATATTCGACAGCGTTATCAAACGACCATTGGAGAAGCGGGCAAACAGATGCAAGTCGCTGTGCAAGCACAAAACAGCGTAAGAATCCAAATGGACCGAGCATTGAATGTGGAAGTATTTGAGAAGAAATTGCAAAGTCTTTATGCCTTTATTAAAGAGTATGAAGACAAGTAACTTAGTATAAAACACAAAAAAACCGCAGAGCCTCTGCGGTTTTTACTTGAATGTATGAATATAAAAAGCTTCATTATGCAACCAATCGAGTGCCTCTGTATCGTTCGCTGCCCATCGTTTTTCCATATCAGGTAGCATCCAGATCGTTTGTGATGCATGTGCGCGCAAAGCCGCAATCTTTTTATCCGCCACGTCTGGCGTATGGTGTACGATATGCGGTTCACCAAGTTGCTTCAACGTATCATTGTCGAAAGCTTTCATGTATAGCGCAGGACGGGTCGCTTCAGGCATGCGACTCATCGCTTCGATCACGGCTACGCCTGTCGCATTGTGGTCGGGGTGCACAGCAAGCGTCGGATGGAATGAAATGACTAATGAAGGGTTTAATTCATCTATCAGATCGGTCATCATCGTAATGAGTTTCTCTGGATCTTCGAATTCTATTGTTTTGTCCCGAAGTCCCATCATTCGTAAATCTGTCAAACCCATTGCGTCACATGCATCCAGCAACTCTTGCTTACGGATCTGCGGCAGTGTTTCACGGTTCGCGAATGGTGGATTTCCTAGATTTCGACCCATTTCGCCAAGTGTCAGGCAAGCATACGTAACGGGTACGCCCATTTCAATGTATTCTGCAATGGTTCCGGCGATTCCGAATGATTCATCGTCAGGGTGAGGGAATACAACGAGTACGTGTCGTTCTTTTTGCAACATCAAAAAATCTCCCTTCTTAATAAGCAAATGGTGTTTCACTGATTTCGAACGCAACCGCAAGTTTTCCGTCAGGTCCAAGTCCTGCCATCAGTAAACGATTATGCTCATCCAGTGTGTAATGTGTAATCCCTTGTGCGTAAATCCAACCGCTCGGTAACTTCAAGCCAATTCGGTGAGGGGATTCGCCTGCTACTTTTCCAAGTTCATAGCGAATGACGACATTACGAATGAATGCCCCCGCATTGAAAAAACCTTCTTGGAAATGAGAAGCATACGAACCGTTTGTGGTTTCCAAATGTATGTAAACATCTTTATTAGCAAAGGAGTCCAGTAACTCCTGTAAGTGTTTCGCGTCAACAGTTTCCATGCTCAACCTCCTAAATCCTGCAGTCATTTTACTGCAATTCATCTATTTATTAGTATATAGATTGTACGGTTTAATTGCGATTAGACGGCTCATAAAAAAAGTCAGGCCTAGACCTGACTTTTGCGCTTATACTTCCTGCAGCTTTACCTGTGGTGCGTCAAACTGGTTTTTTGCACCGTGCATGACAGGTCCTACATACTCATTGAGCTTCCAGCCGTGCGTAATTGCCGCTGTGACGAACTGTTTTGCTTCAATGACCGCGTCTTTAATCGTCATACCATTCGCTAGATTCGCTGTAATGGCTGCAGCAAATGTACAACCTGCACCGTGATTATACTGTGTATCCGCTTTTTCTGATTTCAATACCGTAAATGTCGTGCCATCGTAGAATAAATCTACGGCTGCTTCGTGATCAAGTTGTTTACCGCCTTTGATCACAACATTGCGTGCACCCAGTTCATGGATTTTCTGCGCCGCTACTTTCATGTCGTCAATAGTCTTCGGTGTTTTCATAGAAGCTAATTGTCCTGCTTCGAATAAATTCGGTGTGACAATTTCTGCTTTGGGCACAAGATATTTGATCATCGCGTCTGTATTGCCTGGATTCAGTACTTCATCTTCACCTTTACACACCATGACAGGGTCGATAACTACATGATCTAAACCGGACTCATCAATTGCCTGGCCTGCGGTTTTGATAATTTCCTCCGTGCTAAGCATGCCTGTTTTAATTGCATCGATCCCAGTCGACAACGCCGTCTTCAATTGCGCTTTTACGACATCAATCGGTAATGAATAGACATCATGTGACCAGTTTTGATCGGGATCCATCGTTACAATTACTGTTACTGCCGTCATGCCGTATGTACCGTGTTCTTGAAAAGTCTTCAGATCCGCTTGAATACCTGCGCCGCCTGATGTATCCGAGCCTGCAATCGTTAAAGTTTTCTTCAATGGCATAATAAAACATCTCCTTCGCTTACTACTTTTTCTTGCTATTTATAGTATACAACTAATTGTCGGAATACAATCAATTTGGATGTTTAGCAAACCTAGAAGTCACGTTATACGTATACGTTCTGCTAATGAAACCTATTAGTCGACAGAACGTACAGATAGAGACAAAGTGTCTGATCATAAGATAGGATGTGAGCCATGAGTAAGCATGATTCATCCAAAAGAGGGAAGAAGGAAAGACAAGGGGCAGATGCGCAACCCGTCATACCGTTTGCTGGACGAAAAAAAAAGAAACGCAAACGCAGGGGCGGAATTTTGGAACTTGCCTTTAGTTTATGGTCCTCGTGGAGAAAAACATATACTTTGCTTATTTTATTATTGATCGCCGCACTTATTACCCTGCCAATCGCAGGATTTTATTTAATGCAACTAGGTTCTACATTTTCTGAACAAAAAACAGCCTTCGTCGAGCGCGTACGAGAATTGCAGGAGTTGGCGACCGCCGAAGCCTATACGAAAGTTCTCATCGAACGCACGGACAACGAATTATTCGGCCGAAGCATAGGCGTTAATTTTCCTGGAACGAAACGGAATTTATTAGTGGTTATTCCCGGCTCTGTTAAGGCTGGAATCGACCTCAGTAAAGTCACTGAGCACGATATGCAAGTGGATGAAGAAGAAAAACGCATACAGTTAACGATACCGAAAGCTGAATTCCTAGGTGGTGCCGAACTATATTTCGATAAAGTGGAAGTGTATTCGGTAGAGGGACTTTTCCGTGGTAAAGCGGATATTAAAGAAGGTTATGAACTAGCGAATGAAGCCAAAACATTACTGATGGAAGAAGCATCCGAGCAGGGTGTGCTGGATTCTGCTGAACAGAATGCAGTCAAATCGCTAAAGGATATGTTTTCATTCGCTGGCTATCGATTGGATATTGAATTTAAGGAGTGATGCATATGGTAGCAGAATTTCGTAATGATTGGGATCGCATGCTAAAAGATGAATTCAACAAACCGTACTATCAGGAATTGCGTACATTTTTACACAAAGAATATACACATCACGTCATTTATCCGCAAATGACCGACATGTGGACAGCTTTTAAACTAACAGCTTTTCAGGACGTCAAAGTGGTAATATTGGGTCAAGATCCGTATCACGGACCTAATCAAGCGCATGGCATGAGTTTTTCCGTACAACCTGGCATTAAGTTGCCTCCAAGTTTGCGCAATATCTTTAAGGAGCTGTCTTCGGATATCGGTATGGATATTCCAACAGAGGGAATGTTGACAGGATGGGCCGAACAAGGTGTATTATTATTGAATACGGTACTGACTGTGCGTGAAGGGGAAGCGGCTTCACATCGCGGCAAAGGCTGGGAACTGTTTACGGATGAAGTCATTCGCAAACTATCCATGCGCAACGACCCTATTGTCTTCATTCTATGGGGGAAGCATGCCCAGGAAAAAACCGCTTTGATTAACCGTAGACGTCATGCAATCATTGAATCACCACATCCAAGTCCGTTTAGTGCATCGCGCGGATTTTTTGGGAGCCGACCATTTTCCAAAACAAATGAGTACTTGACTAAGTGGAATAAAGAGCCGATTGATTGGTCAAAAACTACGAAGTGAACAACTAGAAAGGAAGTGTGACTATGGCAGTCAATTGTTTCGACTGTATCTTCTTTTATACAACATGGGACCCTGCAAATCCGCGGGGCTGCAAGGCATATGGATTTAAGACGAAAATGTTACCTTCTATTGTAGTGAAGCGCTCCTCTGGTATGGAGTGCATGAAGTTCGAACCGAAAAAGGGGATGAAAATGCGATGATTACTGCTTCAAAATTGCTTGGAGAAATGGAACAACAAGTGCGCTTAGCAAAGCAAGCACAAGACGAAGCGACGCAGCGGGAAGCGATTTATGCTGTGCGAACCTTATGTAATTTAATGCTGAATGAAGAACGGCCGTCCGAACCGTCCATTCCGCAATCTGTGCAACTGAGTTCTGTTCATGCAGCGCCAGTCACTTCGTTGAGCGAACAACCATTGCATGAACCGGATGCTAATGGGGAGTCATTGTTTGATTTCTAATAGCGCCACAAACCGTTCAAAAACCTGTTAATTCTAGCCCTGACGATATGATAGACTAGAATCAGGATATATATGATTTGTTAGAAAGAAGGAATATTCATGCCGTTTTTTATAATTGCTGGAGCTATTAACGCGGCTATTGCAGTTGGATTTGGGGCGTTTGGTGCACACGCATTAAAGGATCGCTTGTCCGAACACTATTTAGCCGTCTGGGAAACCGCGGTACAATATCAGATGTTTCATGCGATTGCCTTACTTGCCATTGGTATTTTGATGAGCAGTGCATTGCTTGGACCATCGACACAACTATCGTGGGCCGGCTATTTGATCTTGGCTGGTATCATTATTTTCTCGGGAAGTCTGTATGTACTTAGTTTATCTGGAATCGGAATACTCGGCGCCATCACGCCTATAGGCGGCGTCGCGTTCATTGCTGGCTGGATCATGTTGATTATTGCCGCAGTGAAATTCGGTAGATAATAAAGGAAAACCGCTCACACAGGATGAGCGGTTTTTTTTCTTATGGCGTTTGGTCGAAGTAATTTAATTCCTCAGGGAACTCGGCATAATCGAAGTAGATCATCGGGAATAAGTAGCGTCTACCCGTTCCGGCTTCACTGAGGATTACGTGGTCACGTCCGGCAGCTTCTACCATGCCTGTAACAGCCTTCGTGTTCTTGCCTGCTTCTACCGCATGTTCGAATGAAAAGTGAAAGACGCCCGGTTTTCCTCTGTTGAGCCTGAGGATATTCTCGATATACGATTGTTCTCTGAAGGGTATAGTGGGCCCGCCCCCTTGTGGGTTAGTTTGTGGCGGTACCATTTGTTGCTGGCCATAGCCGGGATTCCAATAATAATTAACCATTTTAACATCCTTTCCAGATAAGGTAGTATTTCTTGCGGGCGGTCTTGAAGGAAGAACGTTTATAGGGATACACGTCGTTTCCTTCGAAGTTTATCGTGATGAGAGTGGAACAAAACCTCCTTGTTGGTATCTTATGTTGGAGGAGGAGGAGGTATGAATGGAGATTTGGAATGTGGAGTTCAAGACCCTGTGCAAGTTGTGAATTTTAGTTGTATGTAGAACCTAACTATGTTGAAAGTTAATAATAATTCACTTGCTATGGATAATGAGAGTTCTAAGTAGCACCAATAACTATGTAGGATTTAAGCGGAAGCTGGGGCGACTCCGGGTGGATAAGCGTGCGCCTTGAGACCCCGCAGGAAGCGTAGCGTACGAGGAGGCTCAAGCCACCATAGCTGTCAACTTAAGAATTGATAGTAAATTTATAAACCGCATCCCATGCACTATCCATGGTTTACTAGCTTGATTAAAAGGGTAAGATCTTTGTAAGCACGCTAAATAAACGACGCTCTCGTGTCGTAAAAAATTAATTTTTTCAGTTAAATAGAAGGTGATGTATGGCAGTTCCATTGGCGGATCTGGGTTTTCTAGCAGTTTTACAAAGTAATTGGATCACTGCTTGGAAGATCACTATACATCCCTTCTTTTTTCTGTGGAAAATTCCGTATAACTTAGGTAACACTTCATTCGAGATTGTACGTACGGCAATCATCTCACTAATTTCCATCTCTTTTTCCTCCCAAATGATGTTCCGTATTTGATACGCAATGAATTGACTTATTATACACACGAGAAGAGTGGCATATAAATGGCACAACCAACGTGGGTTTTTTACCAATTTAAAATGATCAATTTTTATATAAGATTTCCATACTTTGAATTGAAGTTCGACTTGCCAACGAAGCCGATACAACAGCGTCACCTGTTTTTCAGAAATTGATATAGGTAGATTCGTCATATATACCGTGATCCCTGCCAAATCACGTATTACCTGTTTGGGTTCTTTTCCTGACTTCGTTGTTCTTCTGTCAATCTTTTTTAATCTGTTTTCTATTTGCTTTTCCCCATGGGAAAAAATAATACAACGTGCAGGAAAGTGGGCCTCACCTCCAAAATACACATCCTCTAACTCTAAATACTCTCCAGGTTGTAAATTTCTACACAGCTCGACTAGATCAATTCGATGATATTGACTACTTTTTACTGGCTTTCCATTCTTATGATAAGTAGGATAGGGATTTTTGTATGCCAGATACATATCATTTCGTGTTTTTGATATAAAAAATACACCCGATTGATCCATTTTTTTAAATTGTTCAAAACTAAAATAGCCTAAATCTTGCATGCAAAGCTCGTTTTCGACTACATAAGGAAGCCTCTGACTTCCCATTTTAGCATCGTTGATATGGATGAAATCCACTTTAAGGAATGTTGATTGACCTGAAAGTAGATCGAATTCAAAATGCACCTTCGCTGACTGTTGATGTGTATTTTTAGCACGCGATTTCAAATGATCTGGCACACTCACAAATGTAGAATCCATAACGCGTATACTAGTAAATGGAAGTGTGTCTTGATTTAGTAGTGATGACAAATCCAGTTGATTCTGTACAATGACTACCTCATGAATCAATCGAAGTAAAAATTCCGCTGCTTCAGGCGTGAATTTCTTGTCAATAGCAGTTCGACTGACAGAAATGTCTTGATCCAGACTCAACTTTACACAAAGTTCTTGAAGGGAAGAGTCTAGTAAATTTCCGTGACTTTTAAAGAGGAGTGTAAGAAAATCACTAGCAGTAATTTGTCTTTTACGCTTGATAAAACCGGTTTCCTTAGCCAACGCATCCACTCTTTCAGGATGGATCAATGAAAGTAATTGTTCAAGCATGTCAAAATGATGGTTGATAGACATAAAAAGAACTCCTTTCAAAAAAGATGGTATGTATCTTTACCATCTTTTTGAAAAAAGTACACCTATTTCTTAAATTGACAGCTATGGGCTCAAGCCACGCCCACCGGAAAGCGTCCCCAGCTGGAGCTTCAATCCCGAACCACTAGCCAAATTAACTCTTTCCTCCAGACAAAAAAAGCCGCGAACAGTTGCGTTCGCGGCTTCGTAATTATTTATTATACTTCAAAAAATGCTGCGCGCTTGTCGGCTTCTAGAATCGTACCGATGAAGAACGAACCGAACACGCCGTAGCGTGCGCTAACTTCGTCAAAACGCATTTCGTAGACGAGTTTCTTGAACTGCAACACGTCATCAGAGAACAACGTGACGCCCCACTCGTAATCATCAAAACCGACTGAACCGGAAATGATTTGCTTCACTTTTCCTGCATAGCCTCGGCCAATCATGCCATGGCTGCGCATTAAACTCTTACGGTTGTCCATGTCGAGCATGTACCAGTTATCGTCGCCTTCGCGCTTCTTGTCCATCGGATAGAAACAAATGTATTGGCTACGTGGCAATTCAGGATACAAACGTCCGCGCACGTATGGGTTCTGGTACGGGTCTTCGTCCGACTCGCCTGCAAGGTAGTTCGACAACTCGACTACGGATACATAAGAATAAGCTGGGATCGTATAATCTGCGATCGTTAATTTATTGAATTCTGCCTCTAATTGTTGAAGATCATCCATTGTTGGACGTAATGTCATAAGCATGAAATCTGCTTTCTGGCCAATTACCGTATAAAAAGCATGGCTGCCTGTTTTAGCGTCATCCGCTTCTTGCATACGGTCCAAAAATGTTAGAAATTCATTGACTGCTGCCTGGCGCTCTTCTTTTGAAATCAGTTTCCAAGAAGCCCAGTCCATCGTACGAAAATCATGAAGTACATACCAACCGTCTAATGTAATAGCTGCTTCGTTCACTTGAATTCAGTCTCCTTTTAAATCAAAGTAGTTTCTTTTTCAAGTGTATCATAAACGGTCTGTGGTCGTTAAGGAATAAGATGGCGCGTACGTTATATACGATGAAAATATGCACTAATCCGACAACTGTCTGAAAACTTGGAATTTCTTAGTGAATTAATTTAGATTTTCAGGTATGATGAATAGGAAAATATAACAAAGGGTGGGAATTACACATGGCAGATCTTTTTGAAGGTATTCGTAAAACGTTGGAAGGCAAAGGAAAGACCATTGTATTGCCTGAGGGGGAAGACGTTAGAATACTAGAAGCGGCTGTACATCTTCAGCAAGAGGGGATCATTACACCGGTATTATTAGGTAATGAAGAGACCGTAAAAAAAGTGGCGCAAGACGGTGGTTTCGATATTTCCGAAATTCAGTTGATCGATCCTGCAAGCGCTTCCTATTTTAATGAGTTAGCGGAAAAGTTCGTGGAACGTCGTGCTGGGAAAGTCACAATTGAACAAGCACGCGAGCAATTGAAAGATGTAAACTATTTCGGAACTATGCTAATCTATACAGGACGTGTAGACGGTTTGGTGAGTGGGGCTGCACATTCGACGGCAGATACAGTTCGTCCGGCATTGCAGATCATCAAGACGAAACCTGGTATTACTAAAACAAGCGGTGCTTTCATTATGATGAAGGAAGAAGAGCGTATGATCTTTGCAGATTGTGCTATCACGGTAAATCCAACAGCACAAGAGTTAGCTGAAATTGCGGTGGAAAGTACGAAGACGGCAAAGGCATTCGGAATCGATCCGCGTGTGGCAATGCTTTCATTCTCGACTAAAGGTTCTGCTGTAACAGAAGAAACGGAAAAAGTAGTAGAAGCCGCTAGAATTGCAAAGGAATTGGCACCTGAACTATTGATCGACGGAGAATTCCAATTTGACGCAGCGTACGTACCAAGTGTAGCCGCGAAGAAAGCCCCTGAATCCGTCATCAAAGGCGATGCAAATGTCTTTATTTTCCCAACTTTGGATGCCGGCAACATCGGCTATAAATTGACTGAACGTCTTGGTGGATATGAAGCGATTGGACCGATTCTTCAAGGCTTGAATGGTCCTGTCAACGATTTGTCACGCGGCTGTTCTGCAGAAGACGTGTACAAATTGTCTATCATCACAGCAGCTCAAAGCCTATAATTACAGGCTCCAAGTTTGTGAAACGTCTACATACAATCCAGATTAACAACTATAGGAGAACTAGACATGTCACAAGATAAACATTTATTGAATCAACCGGCTTGGCGCTTTATCGACGAATCGATCTCGGCGCGTAATCGTTCAGCGCTTGAATCTTTCGCCATGGACGATACATTATGTCAATTAGTCGGACAGCAAAAAAGTGTCCCCGTCGTTAGAACATGGGTGCACGATCATACAGTGGTCTTAGGAATTCAAGATCATCGAATGCCTTACATCCAGCAAGCAATGGAAGGAATAGCGCAGCACGGCTATCAGTCGATTGTCCGAAATTCAGGTGGCCTTGCCGTGGTATTAGATAATGGGATATTGAATATCTCGCTCATTTTTTCGGAACAGAAATCTTCAATTGATATTCCCGTAGGTTACGAAGCGATGCTGTCGCTAGTTCAGTTGCTATTTCCAGAACTCGGCGAACGGATTAAAGCTTATGAAATCGTCGGTTCGTATTGTCCAGGTTCATACGATTTAAGTGTGGATAGCAAGAAGTTCGCAGGCATTTCCCAACGTCGTCTACGTCAAGGAGTCGCTGTACAAGTGTATTTATGCATAGAAGGCAGTGGATCTGAACGTGCGGAGATGATTCGAGAAGTCTATGAGACGGGATTGCAAGGTGAGCAGACAAAATTCAGCTATCCTGTGATTCAGCCTGATACTATGGCGTCGTTATCAGAAATTCTTGATACGCAATTGACCGTCAATGAAGTAGTCATTCGCCTACAGTTATTATTGCGTTCGTTGACAGACGATGTGCGGCATGGCGGCTTGACGGATGAAGAAATGGAATTGTACGGCTTTTATTTGCAACGGGTCTTTGAACGAAATCAAAAGATGTTATCATAGAACGAAAAAAAGCTGCCAATCAGTTATCGATTGGCGGCTCTTTTGATGCGACTAAATTTCCATTTGGCTCCATTTTAAATAACGGTGCGATGTGTTCGCTTTCTTCATTCAATGCGATTAGTCTACGTGCTCGGTTCATGATCTGGACGAATTGCTCGTAATCTTCTTTCAACGTTTTGTTCTCTTTTTTCAGATTGTCTATTTGTGTTTCCAGCGTTTTCATTTGCTCGGTCGCTGTTTTTGCCGTCTGTCTCCAACGAAGTGCATCTGTATCTGCACCACCGTTATGATGCATACGAATTAAATACGCGATGACGGTATCGAGGGATAGGGCGGATAGGGGAACCTGGATTTTTTCCTGGCCATCCGGACCTGCTTCTGGGTTGTACATTTGCTGGTTGCGTCTTTTAAAATCTGTACCTAGCACACGCAACGTTTGCTTTCTCTCTTTCTTTGCTTCGGCGAGTTCTTCCTCGTATTCTCTTCGTACGACAGCGTTCCATCTGAATCCGCAAGCCGCGGCTGTTCGGTTTAGTGCGTCGCCTACTTCCTCAAATGCACCAAGCTGTGTACTTCCTTCTCTTACATGTCGTAGCACCGTCTCTGCCAATAATTCATCGTCCCGTTCTAACCAAGCATCTTGTCTAACTTTCACCATCTCCATGCCTCCTGTCTTGTACTCTCTTTCTACTGCCATTATGACCACGAAACGAATCTTTTATTCAGAGAGTTACAAAATTCTATGAAGATGGTAATAAAATGGGCAGATTTTTTGGGTGAGTGGGAGTTAAGTAAAGTTAGCGGGGGTAGGCTGGCGGGGTGTTGGGGAGGGGATTTGCGCTCTAGGCGGACGCGTTCGGGAGGGTGGGCGGTGAACCACACCCCTAGTGCAAAGATGTGCTCCTAACGCTACGCTTTTACTCGCAAAAGCCGTACTACGCTACGGCTTTCGCTTCGCTCGCCGGGTGTTTCACCTGTCCCACTGATCCTCCCCGAGTCGCCGCCTCCTAGTGCAAAGATGTGCTCCTAACGCTTCGCTTTTACTCGCAAAAGCCGTCCTCCGCTACGGCTCTCGCTCCAATCCCTTACGTTGTAAGCGGGTGATACTTCTTGTTGGCATTGAAGTTAGGATTGTAATCTGTTTTGAACTTGAACTTGAACTTAAATAGGTTTAGTCACAATAATAACTTACATATTAACTCCAGGGAGCAATCTAAGTAACTCCCACTCAATAGGTAGGATGGAAGCGGAAGCTGGTGGCGACTCCTGATGGATCAGCCCGATCAGGTGAGACAACTAAAGGAACGCAGTGACTAGTTGGCTCACCGCGGGCCCATAGGAAAGCGTCCGCCAGCTGGAGCTTCCATCCCAAAGTAGACACTAAGTCACTCTCTTCTACAAACACATTCCAACACCAACCGTTTAAAATCCGTCATAGAGTACTATGTCACCTCACGTCGTTTTTTGTTATACTGTAGCGAATGAAGGATGAGGTGACGACATGACGTACCAATACGAAAAATTGCCCGAGGAGAAAGTGTTCAAAGACCCCGTGCACCGCTACATACACGTCCGCGACCGCGTAATCTGGGACCTGGTCAACACGCGCGAATTCCAGCGCCTGCGTAGGATCCGCCAACTCGGCACCACGTACCTAGTGTTCCACGGCGCAGAACATAGCCGCTTCCAGCACTCGCTTGGCGTCTATGAAATCGTCCGGCGCATTCTTGACGACGGCTTCAGCTTAAGAGAAGAGTGGGACGAAGAACAACGACTCGTTGCCCTATGTGCAGCGCTGTTGCATGACCTCGGACACGGTCCGTTTTCTCACGCATTTGAAAAAGTATTCAATCTGGATCACGAACAATTCACTCAGAAAATTTTATTGGAACAGACAGAAGTCCATGAAGTGTTGCGTCGTGTGTCGCCAGATTTCCCACAAAAAGTTGCAGATGTCATTGACAAAACGTACCCGGATAAATTGGTCGTTAGCTTGATTTCCAGTCAAATTGACGCGGACCGCATGGATTATCTTCAGCGCGATGCGTATTACACAGGCGTATCGTACGGCCACTTCGACATGGAACGTATTTTGCGCGTCATGCGTCCGACTGAGGAACAAGTAGTCATTAAACATAGCGGTATGCACGCAGTGGAAGATTATATTATGAGTCGTTACCAAATGTACTGGCAAGTGTACTTCCATCCAGTATCGCGTAGCGCAGAAGTGATTCTGATTAAAATTTTGCATAGAGCGAAGTTTTTATTCGAAAACGGGTATGCATTTAAGCAAGAGCCGATGCATTTCATTTCATTCTTCGCGCAAGAGTTCAAATTGAAAGAGTACATAGCCCTTGATGAGGGCGTGTTATTGACGTATTTCCAGCTGTGGATGGAAGAGAACGATACGATTTTAGCTGATTTATGCGATCGTTTCGTGAACAGACGTTTATTTCAGTATGCGGAGTTCGATCCGGCAGTGCAGTATATGAAATTCGGAGAACTCATCACGTTATTCAAAGAGGCTGGGCTCGATCCAGAATATTATTTGGTGACAGATTCTTCATCTGATTTGCCTTATGACTTTTACCGTCCGGGTGAAGAGAATGAGCGTGTCCCGATTTATTTACAACTAGAAAATGGTGATTTGCGTGAACTGTCGCGCATGTCGGATGTGGTAGAAGCGATATCAGGAAAACGCAGAACAGACCATAAAATTTATTATCCTGAAGATTTGTTGATAGATGGAAACCCGTTGCATGAGAAGATTTTGGAATTGTTGAGAGGTTAAGAGAGGGGTTGCGGGACTTGCTGCAAGAGCATGCAAAAATCGTTCAGTTTATATCGTTGGCGAATGAAGTAAATGGCCGTAAGAAGATGCAAAAGATGGTGTATATATTGAAAAAGATGAATTTCCCTTTCGCGGAGAAATACGAACTCCATATGTACGGTCCTTATTCGGAAGAACTGACATTGCGAGTGGAAGAATTATGCGAGATGGGTTTTTTGGCAGAACGCTTTGAGGACAAGGGGTCATATAAGCAATATTGCTATCAAGTGACGGATGAAGGCTCTAAATTCATTTCGACAGCAGACGCACCAAAAGAGCAGCTGCCGGGTTGTATTGAGCGATTGAATGAAAAGTCGTCTCGATTTTTGGAACTTGTTTCGACGTTGTTGTTTTTCGATCAACTCGATAAAGAGGATCAAATTGCTAAAGTACGTATTGTGAAAAATAAATTGAACTTCACCGATCAGGAAATGGAACAAGCTTTTGATTTCATTGAAGAGATGCAAGTAAGTTCAGTAGGTTACATGTAGCAATAAAAAAGGATTCTCACGATGAGAATCCTTTTGCTGATTTTACTGTTCACTCATAAGTTTTCCATTTTTAAAAAGATGGTTTTTTGGCATTTCTTCAATGAAAACTGTTACGCTATCAGTAGTAGCACCAGTTGTTTCTACAACCGCTTGTGTAACCTTTTCACATAGTGCACGTTTTTGATCGTCTGTGCGACCTTCAAGCATTTTTACCGTTACGTATGGCATTTCATTTCCTCCTTAGCAGAAAATTCAGGTATAGTACATATAATAACAGAGACGGAGGGCGATTTACATGGCAAGTGAACAAAATTCAAAACCGAAGTTAGGTTTTACTATCATAAAAAATGACCCGACAGACGGTCATAAGGGATTCGGTATCGGGTCACTATCATTGGAAAACATCTCACCCGTGATCATCGATGTCGAAGAAGGTACAGCGCAAGTGGAAATGGGCGCTATGCATGCTCGCAGTGATACGGAGCGCGGAATCAAATTTACGACAGATCGCAAAGATTCTGAAGGTGGAAAGCCGTACTGGTTAGTTTGGGTTACCATTGATTACCGTGAAGAAGGACCGTATTATGCAGGAATTACGGCTTGTGAGATGGTGGTCAACCGTGAAAAGAGACGCGGCTATAAATTACTGGCAGATCACGTCAACCGCATGGACAAATCAATGAAGCGTAAAATCATGGTAGACGAAATGGACGATCGTTCAAAAAATATCTTGAGGGACTTCCTCCAATCGCATAATGCGGAACTATGGGAACGCAGTACACCTGAATTACACGAAGGTTTACGCACGGAGTAAGCTGAAAATTTATTGGAATCAAAACTTCAAATCTCGTCAAATAAGTCAAAAATGTGACAATTTGCATTACCTCCTCTTTGAGGTTGAATGTCTGCATAAAAGGAAGTAAACTAAATATACAGCTTTGCGCTGTAATCTAGGACACCCGTTATGCAGACAATTGTTTGATAAAACACAAACCCAAGCAGTGCGGATTCATTCGATCACTGCATATCGGTCAAAAAAGCCACACTCTCCGCGGATACGGAGAATGTGGCTTTTTTCAATGGATAGAGAAGTGGGGGCGCTATTGCTACTGCTACTGCAAATGCTCAATCGGAGGCTTTATCCGCCCTATCACGGCCGCTAACCGCCCTATCAGAGCGGCCGAGCGCTCTATCAAGCCTGCTATTCGCTCTATCAGCCACGTCGACGGCTCATACAGCACGCGCAACCGCTCTTAGCTCATCCCATCCTCACTATCACTTCACTCATCATCACTCAAAAAACGAAAACGGGAACAACTCCATTTTAGAATTTTCCTCTTCTCCAGAATGTTGTTCTCTCAACGAGCGATCCGTACATAACTTTTTCGGAACATCCTTATCCTTCACATAGACTAATCGTTGTTTTGGACACTCATTGACTGCAATTCCGCCAGTTTCGATATCGACAATGACACCTTGCACGCCAGAAGAGGGGAGGAATGGCTGTGGGGCTGTCCCTTCATGCGCGGCTTCCATGAAATCAATCCAGACTTTTTTGGAGACAGACTTATCTTCCAAGTCCTCGAGCTGTTTGCCGCGGTCGAAGCCTGTCCAGATGCCCGCTGTCAAGGTGGGAGAGAATCCAATTAAATACTGATCGGATATCGTTGTTCCCGACTTCGCTGCATAAGGTCGTGTTTGTTTCGGGCGCATCGACAATCCTGTAGAAGTTAAATAATCATTAAAGACGGGGTCGAACATACCTGTCATTAAATGCGTCAGCACAAACGTGTCTTGTTCCGACATCACTTGCTTCGGTTTCTTTGAAGAATGCTCATATACCAGTTTTCCGTTCGCATCCGTAATCGATAGAATCAATTGAGGTTCGACTTGTTTACCTTTTGACGCAATGCGATTATACGCTGTCGTCATCTCAAGCAATGTCACATCTGAAGTTCCGAGCGCGACCGCTGGGGATTCAGGAAACGCGACATCGACGCCAAGTCGCTGCGCCATTTTCGTATATGGCTTGTAACCGACCTGCTCAAGCGTTTTGACTGCATAAATATTATCCGATATCGCAATCGCCTGTGCTAATGAAATCGGCTTCGCCGCAAATTCTCCGTTAATATTGCTCGGCTCGTAGGTTGAACGACCGTCGTCATACGTAAATAGCGTCTTTTCTGCTGTCATAAAGGTTAACGGATTCATCCCTTTTTCGAGTGCAGCCGCATAGAGAATCGGCTTCATCGCAGATCCTGGCTGACGTTTCGCTTGTGTCACACGGTTGAAGGAGCTATCACCAAAATCCACACCACCGATCATCGACGTGACGAATCCTGTGTCAGCAGCCATAGAAATGAATCCAACTTGCAGATCATTTGCAGGCATCGCTTGTTTAATGGCTTGTTCCGCCGCTTGCTGGTGCTGTTGATTCAACGTCGTTCGGATTTGCCAGCCACCTTCAGCAGGTACTCGCCCTTTAGACGCGAGGATGTCTTCCGCCTGTTGCCATGCAGCATCCAAAAAGTATGGAGCCACTTGTTTCATATCTTTCCAACTCTCTGTCTTCAGCACGATTCTTTCTTCGACCGCGCGTTCCTTTTGCGCAGTTGAAATATAATCATATTCCTCCATCTGATCAAGTACGAGAAGTTGGCGGTTGCGAGAATTCTCTGGGTTATCTAAAGGTGAATAAACGGAAGGTCCTTTTGCGATGGCTGCAATCGTAGCGGCTTCTTCCAATGTCAGCTCTTTCGCGGCTTTGGAGAAATAAAATCGACTAGCCGCTTCCACGCCGTACATTCCATGCCCGAAGTAGACGGTATTTAAATAACCTTCCAAAATCGTATCCTTGTCATAGAAAATTTCCAGTCGATAAGCAAACAGCGCTTCATGGATTTTCCGTGTCCAAGACTTTTCGTGCGTCAAATACAAATTCCGCGCATATTGCATGGTAATCGTACTCGCACCTTGTGCCTTACTCATTGTTTTGACGTCTTTCAGAACTGCACCAGCAAGTCGTTTATAATCGAATCCATTATGTGAATAAAATTTCTTGTCTTCCGTTGCTACAAAAGCTTCCGTAAGAAAAGGAGATATATCGGACAGCTTCATCCAATAACGTCTATGTTGTGAAAAATGATCCCCGATCTGATGTCCACTATGATCGAGGAACAATGAAGCCTTTGGTACGCTCAGTGAAGGCGCACCAAGTACTTGAGCATATATTCGAAGGGCGATTAAGACAGTTACGATTGCAGCTATGGACGTGATCGACAGGGATAATGCAACCCTTTTCCACTTTCTGCGATTTGTTGATTTTATATAATCGGTACGTTTCATTGCTCATCACATCCCGTTCCATTCAGTGTCTTTTGACAGTATGGTACGGTTCTGGACGGATTAAACGGACTGTGAGAAAAGTTTAGATGCGTAACATTGAAACTGGTGTCGGAAGAAGTGTATAATGAGTGGATATATTTACTTAAGGCGGTGAACGAATGGAAGCGCTAAAAATGCAAGTTCAGCTCCGTTCCGTTATTCAACATCCAGATCAGCAAGCAGAAACGCATACGATGCAGGCAACTGGTGAAATCATTGAGAAAAAAGGACAGGCGTATTTATTATTTGAAGAACGAACTGAAGGTATGCCAGCAGTCCGGACGACCGTGAAATTACATGCTGAAGATGCCTTCATCATGCGCAAGGGCGGCGTACAGATGCGATTGCCTTTCAGACAGGATGACATACGCTTCGGTACATATGGCAATGGTCCTGCAGTTATGGATTTAGCCGTTCGTACGAATCAACTGGAGTGGGTACCTGGACGCTTTACGGTAGCGTACGACTTACATTCAGATGAAAGTTTATTAGGGAAATACCATTTGACAATAACCTACTCGGAGGTAACACAATGAATGCAGTAGAGCAGATTCAACATGAAATTAAAGAAGCATTGCACCAAGCCATTGAAAAAGCACAACTAGTAGAAGGTGCAGATATTCCAGAAATCAAACTGGAATCACCAAGAAGTAAAGAAAATGGAGACTATGCAGCGAACATTGCGATGCAGTTGACGAAACTAGCGAAAAAACCACCACGTGCAATTGCGGAAAGTATTCTAGAGAACTTGGATACGACGAACACCGCAATCGACTCTATCGAAATTGCTGGACCTGGTTTCCTCAATATCCGTTTGAAAACAGACAGTCTTGGAGATATCGTGAAATCTGTCCTTGACCAAGGAGCAGATTACGGACGTTCAGACAGCGGACAGCAACAGAAGATCCAAGTTGAATTTGTCTCAGCAAACCCAACAGGCGACTTGCACTTAGGGCACGCACGCGGGGCTTCACTAGGGGATTCATTGTGTAATATTCTCGATAAAGCAGGCTATGACGTAGCGCGCGAATACTATATCAATGATGCGGGTAATCAAATAAATAACTTAGCGTTATCTATTGACGTTCGGTATTTCGAAGCGCTTGGATTAGAAAAAGAAATGCCAGAAGACGGCTATCGCGGTGCAGATATCATCACAATCGCAAAAGGCCTCGTTGAACAATATGGCGACAAGTACGTCCATGTGTCAGAAGAAGAGCGACTTGCATTTTTCCGTGAGCACGGCTTGAATATCGAATTGGACAAACTGAAAAAAGACTTGGCAGATTTCCGCGTTCATTTCGACCACTGGTTCTCGGAAACGTCACTATATAACAACGGCAAGATCGAAGTTGCGCTTACTAAACTTCGTGAAAATGGCCATGTCTATGAAGAAGACGGTGCAACTTGGTTCCGCTCGACTACATTTGGTGACGACAAAGACCGTGTACTGATCAAACAAGACGGTTCATTCACATACTTAACTCCGGACATCGCTTATCACCAAGATAAACTGAGTCGCGGATTTGATAAACTCATCAACATCTGGGGAGCAGACCACCATGGCTATATTCCGCGTATGAAAGCAGCGATTCAAGCACTTGGCTATGATCGCGATACGCTAGAAGTAGAAGTGGCACAAATGGTTCAGCTCTATAAAGACGGAGAAAAGTTCAAGATGAGCAAGCGCACAGGAAAAGCGGTCACACTACGTGAACTCGTAGAAGAAGTCGGCCTAGACGCTGTACGTTATTTCTTCGCGATGCGCTCAGGTGATGCACAAATGGACTTCGACTTGGACTTGGCTGTTTCCAAATCCAACGAAAACCCTGTGTACTACGCACAATATGCGCACGCGCGAATTTGTTCGATCTTGCGTCAGGCGAAAGAGCAAAACGTAGTGGCGTCGACAGAGAACGTCACGCTATTGCAAGATGAAAAAGAATTAGAGTTGTTGAAGAAGCTTGGAGATTTCCCAAAACTCATTAGCGACTCGGCTCGCATGCGTGCACCGCACCGTGTGACGACGTATATCCAAGAGCTAGCAGCAAGCTTCCATAGTTTCTATAATGCGAACAAAGTGTTGGATCCTGAGAACAAGGAGCTTTCCGAAGCACGCTTGGCTTTGATTACGGCAACGAAAACGACGATTGCGAATGCGTTGAAATTGGTAGGCGTCGAAGCACCTGAAAGAATGTAATATGTTGAAAGTGGCCAAGCGGGTTTACTGCTTGGCTTTTTTGTTTTCGCTTTTTGAGGAGGAAGGGGAGAGCAACGTTTCGCTGCGTTCCAGGCGGACGCGTTCGGGAGGGCTCATCGCGGCCCCTCAGGAAAGCGTCCCCCTGCTGGAGCCTCACTCCCAAACACGTTCCAATCTCCGCCTACCCCCTGTACAACCAACACTATTATCGCTATAATAAGTCATAATTACATATCTTTCGAAAAGGTTCTCTAATTAACGAGATGAAAAGCGAAATCGGTTCAAATCCGATGCGGTCCCGCCACTGTACGTGCTATGCACAAGCCAGGTCACCTGCCTTTTTAAGAAAATGAAGTTCCGCAGCAACCTACGAGGATAGGTACAGTGGAAGAAATCACACCCTGATTTCATCCCACCTCATCCTTCGACCTATCGAAGGGTTTTTTTAATGTCTGCGGATCGCGTAATGAAACACACATATCAAAGGAGGAACACACATGAAGAAGTTTTGGCAACTTTTGCTGACGGCGATGCTTGCGGTACTTGTACTTGCAGCATGCGGCAACGACAGCAAAAAAGAAGAAACACCGGCAGATGAAAATCCAGCTGGCGAAGAAACGAAAACAGATACACAATCAACGGATACAACAAGTTATCCATATACGCTGACAGATGCAGCGGGCGAAGAAATTACATTGGAACAAGCACCTGAAACTGTAATTTCATTAATTCCAAGCAACACAGAAATTTTATTTGGTATCGATGCAGGAGATAAAGTAATCGCTGTAACAGAAAACGATGACTTTCCTGAAGAAGTAGCAGAACTTGATACAGTAGGGGACTTCACGGTCAATGTGGAAAAAGTGATTTCATTGCAGCCAGAAGCAGTATTTGCACACGAAATGATGATGGGTTCAAGTGAAGAAGGTTTGAACCAAATTCGTGACGCTGGCATTCCAGTGATCGTCGTTCCGAATGCGGGTACATTTGACGAGACGTATGCATCGATTGAAATGATTGGTGAAGTGATGGACAAAAATGCAGAAGCTAATCAAATCGTCGAAGATATGAAAACAAAAATTGCAGATATCGAAAAGAAAGCAGCGGATATTACAGACAAGAAGCGCGTGTTTGTTGAAAACTCCGATGCACCTGAGATCTATACACCAGGAAAAGGGACGTTCCCACAGCAATTCTTGGATATGATTCACGCTGAAAACATCGTGACAGAAGAAGGTTGGATTATGATCAGCCCTGAAACGATTGTAGATGAAAATCCGGATGTTATTTTGGCTATGTATAGCTACGTTCCAAACGTCGTAGAAAATATTAAAACGCGTGACGGGTTTGATGCGGTGACTGCGATCAAAGAAGATCAAGTCATTCAACTGGATGAAGATATCACAAGCCGTACAGGTCCACGCTTAGCTGATGGATTAGAATTGTTTGCGAAAGCAATCTATCCTGAGGTATTCGGTGAATAAAACCGCTCTCGCCTATGTCGTGTCGATTGCCACATTGCTTGTGGCAATCTGGCTCGGCGTATCGATCGGTACAGTGAAAATACCAATAGAGACGCTATGGAATCATTCAGATGCGACTGCAAGTAATATATTGTGGAAGATCCGGATGCCGCGTGTATTACTGGCAGGAATTGTCGGTGCATCACTTGCTATTTCAGGAGCCGCTTTCCAAGGGCTACTGAAAAATCCATTAGCTGATCCTTACACCCTCGGAGTGTCATCCGGTGCCTCTGTCGGCGCCGTGATCACACTCTTTTTTGGTATTTCGCTACCGGTACTTGGCGCATTCACCTTACCCGTATTTAGTATGATCGGTGCCGCTTTGACGATGTTTCTAGTAATCGGTTTCGCGCGTCTGGTCGACCGTTCAATGAAAATGGAAACGATTATATTAACAGGAATCATATTTGGCTCATTCCTTGGCTCGGTACTGTCGCTGATGATTGCATTAACGCAAGAAGAACTCCGCCAAATTGTAGGTTGGTTGCTTGGTAGCGTATCGATGCGTGGATGGAAATATATTACGATGGTTCTGCCATTTTTCATCATCGGGTCGTTCATGTTGTGGCTGAATCGTCGCGAGTTGAATGCTTTACTATTTGGTGAAGAACGTGCGCATCACCTTGGAGTCAATGTAAAACAACGTAAGTTAATGATTCTGCTTGGTGGTTCGGTGTTGACGGGTTCTGCCGTGGCGGTGTCGGGAACAATTGGCTTCGTCGGCTTAGTTGTACCGCATATGACACGGATGCTTTGGGGTTCCGATCATCGACACGTTCTACCGTTATCCTTATTCAATGGGGCCTCGTTACTCATCATTTGTGATCTTGTAGCACGAACGATTATTTCGCCGGCTGAATTACCGGTCGGTGTCATTACGGCATTCATTGGCGCTCCGGTGTTTGCTTATATCTTTTATAAACAGCGTAGAAAAGGAGCGATGTGACCATGTTGCAAGTGGAAAATTTATCGGGAGGCTACGGCAAGGAACCGATTGTGCGAAATGTGTCGTTCCACGTGGAAAAAGGAGAAGTTCTTGGGATTTTAGGTCCGAATGGTAGTGGTAAATCGACGTTATTGAAGATTATTTCGGGAATTTTGCCGAAACAAAGCGGCAAGGTAATGATAGCTGGAAAGCCTTCTGGTGCGTATACACAAAAGCAATTTGCCCAACAAGTAGCGGTCCTTCCACAACTCCATGCCCATGCGTTTTCGCATACAGTGAAAGACACCGTGGCACTCGGCCGTTATCCATATCAGTCAGGAATTTTCTCGAGTTGGTCGGAGCTGGACGAGCAAGCTGTACAGGAAGCGATGCACCATACAGGCGTCACACGATATGAAAATACTCCAATTGAATTATTATCAGGTGGCGAGCAACAGCGCGTATTCGTTGCCCAAGCACTCGCTCAGCAAGCGCCTATTTTATTATTGGATGAACCAACGAACCATCTCGACATCGCGCATCAGCAACAATTGCTCGATACAATCCGCAATCAAGCAATGCAGAAAGGGATCACGGTCATCTCGGTCTTTCACGACATTAACTTGGCGGCTCTCTATTGTGATCGCTTGTTGTTGTTGAAGAACGGTGAAGTCGCATCGATCGGTGTGCCGCAAGACGTCGTACTCGAACAGGAAATTCATGAAGTGTACAATGCACGCGTTAAAACACAGCCACACCCCGAAATGCCGAAGCCTCAAATGACGCTATTGCCGAACTTGCAAGAAAAGGTGGAGCTGTTTTGTGTAAAGAAAGCAGACGTTTCGATTCAGCGAGATCACGTATTATTGCAATCAAGCCAGCCGCTAAAGACGATTTCCTCTGCAGTACATAATGCAGGCCTTGGCTGGTACCGGACGTTTGTCAATCGAGGTGTACGTGCGGATTATATGATCGATGATGTACAGCGCGAGAACACCGAATACTTGCGCGCGCTAGGTTATCATCTAACAGACACGGTCGCCATGATGACTGCAGTCAGTCCTGAACATGTTGAAGTCGAAGAATACGAAGGGGAATTCGGTTCAATCGTTGTAGTAGTAACAGCGGGTATTGGAAACGCTGTCGACGTCTCGAAGTCTTGGTTACGAGAAGATATTCCGTACATCGGTACAATCAATACGTGGGTATTCATTAATGGCGAATTAAGTGAGGAAGGGTTCGTTCAGGCGTTGATCACAGCGACCGAAGCGAAAGTGAAAGCACTGCAAGACGAGAAAGTGAAGGATCCCGAGTCTGGAACGCTAGCAACCGGTACATCGACCGACAGCCTGTTGATTGCGTCTACACAGCAAGGAACGTATTTGCCTTATGCCGGACCGATTACGCAACTCGGAAAACTGATTGGTAAAGGCGTTTACGAGTGTACAGTGCGGGCTATTCACTCCTATCGTTTAGCAGTAGGTGATGACAGATGATTCCTGCTCATTTCATTGCGATCGCGATCGGCATGGTGCTCGACCGTCTCATCGGAGATCCACCCAACTGGCCGCATCCCGTGAAGTTGCTCGGTACGACAATTGGAAACTTGACGAAGCTGTTGAATAAAGGTCGCATGCGTACAATTAAAGGTGCCATACTCTGGCTGTTTGTTTGCATGACAACGTTTCTACTCGTGATTTGGCTCGTCAGTATCGCCTATCGTCTTCATTTGCTAGTAGGTATCGCAGTCGAAGCGTTGCTTATTGCGGCAGGACTTGCACAAAAAAGTTTGCGTGATGCAGCGCTTGAAGTTTACAAACCATTACAATCTAAAGGTTTGAAAGAAGCACGTGAGAAACTAAGTTGGATTGTGGGTAGGGATACGAAGAAGCTCGATGAGAGTGAAATATCACGCGCCACGATCGAAACTGTTTCAGAAAACACGTCTGACGGTGTCACCGCTCCGTTATTTTGGGCATTCTTGCTTGGTGCGCCTGGCTTGTGGCTATATAAAGCGGTCAATACACTCGATTCCATGATTGGCTATAAAGATGAGCGCTATCGTGAATTTGGAAAAGTTTCAGCGCGTATGGATGATCTCTTTAACTGGATCCCTTCAAGAATTACAGGATTGCTCATTCTATTGTTCACTCCAAATGAAGGCGGACATTCAATGAAACAGCGGATTAGTGGTTGGTTAGGTGATGCCAAAAAGCATATGAGCCCCAATAGTGGCTATTTGGAAGCGGCTACTGCTTGGCAACTCAATATTCAGTTAGGCGGTAGTAGTACATATCGAGGTGTAGTATCAAAACGGGCGATACTTGGTCCGGCAGTCATTGCGAATAAAGAACATATCCGCTCCGCTACCTATCAAATGCAACTTGTGTCTTGGACATTCTGGTCGCTAGGCACAGTACTAGGAGGGATTTTCTATGCGATTGCCTGAACATGGCGCGAACAGCAAACGATTATATGCATCAATGAATATGCCTCTGCCTGAAGAAGTGCTCGATTTTAGTGAAAACTGTAATCCGGTAGGGCCACCGCCATCCATAGTGGAGGCTTGGCCAGAATTACTCACTACGCTCAACAGCTACCCAGATCCGGACGGACAGCCTTTCCTTTTTGCGGTTTCGACTTTTCATCAAGTCGAAGAACGACAAGTACTCGTTGGTAACGGTGCAGCGGAACTTCTATCGTTATTGGCTGGGCATTACCAGGGTAAACGGGTGCTGCTAATTGACCCCACGTTCTCTGAGTATCGTGCTACGCTTATAGCTAACGGAGCGGAAGTAGTATCGCTTCAGGCTAATGAGACAGACGGTTTTCAATTGCCAATGCAGCGTATTCTTGAGTCGTTACCAAAAGTGAATGCAATCTATATTTGCACACCGAATAATCCGACGGGTATATTGCCTACAAAAAGTGAGTTACTAATGATTGTGGAAGCCGCTAAAAATAGCGGAACAGACGTCGTTCTGGATGAAGCATTCATTGATTTCGTCGATGAAGAAAAGTCCTTCATTTCACAAGTGGCTAACTATCCGAACTTGTTGATAGTCCGTTCGATGACGAAAATGTACGCGATACCGGGCATCCGTTTAGGATATTTGATCGCCCATCCTAAGCGTATCGAATCGCTGAAACTGCGGGCGTCACATTGGCATGTGAACGGGCTCGCCGCTGAAATCGGTGTATGGTGTTTGCGTGAAGACGCTTATCGTGAGCAAACGATTCAACACGCACAAAGAGAACGATTGAAGATGAAACAGTTTTTGCGCTCACATGATTGCAAAGTACTTGATTCCTCAGCAAATTATCTCGTCATGAAACCGAAACAAGATGGGAAAAAACTTTATCACGATTTATTAAAACAAGGCATCGTCCTTCGCCATTCGGAAAACTTCCGCGGGATGGATGGACGCTGGTTACGTATTGGCATGAAGTCCGAAAAGATGATGGACACACTGCGGGAGGCGATGGATCAATGGTTCAAGGAACAGTAACAATCATCAGTGGTGGAGCGCGTAGTGGGAAAAGTGCGTATGCAGAACGTCTTCTTACGGATCAATCAGCAGGCCGTCTTGTCTATATCGCATCCGGCATAGCATCTGATGACGAAATGAAGCAACGGATCGATAAGCATAAAGAAGATCGCCGAGACGCGGACTGGCTGACGATTGAACAACCGAAGAATCTCCATGAAGCGTTGCCATTTTTGCAACCGGGCGATCTTGTACTTTGGGATTGTCTGACGACTTGGCTCGCCAATGAATTGTACGAAGGATACGATGAAGGCACACCTTGCGTTCATCGCCCAGGGTGCTTGGAACAAAAACAGAAACAATTACTTCATACGATTATGCAAATGAACGAAGTCGTCGCTCATCTAGTCATCGTATCTAACGAAGTCCTCGATGAGTGGGTACGATACGGAGAAGAGACGGAAATCTACCGCCAAACGATCGGCACATTGCATCAGCGAATCGTTGAGCTAGCAGATCAGGCGATTGAGATGGACCACGGGATTCCAATTATTTGGAAAGGTGAGAAGCTATGAACGGATTAATGATCGTCGGCACAGCGTCAGACGTCGGCAAGACGATGATTTGCACTGCACTATGCCGATTGTTTTCGAATGAAGGCGTTCAAGTAGCACCTTTCAAATCACAAAACATGTCAGGCTTCTCCGAAACACTAGCAGACGGACGTGAAATCAGCCGATCTCAATTTCAGCAAGCAGAAGCGGCTCGCACGGAACCGATTGTTGAAATGAATCCTATATTGATGAAGCCAGGAGAAGACATGAAGGCAAATGTTCTATTTATGGGCGTACCACTCGAGAGGGTAGACGGACAATACTTTCGAAAAGAGTGGTTCGATAAAGGACTCGAAACCATTCAGCAAGCACTAGATTATTTATCCGATCACTACGACATGCTAATTATTGAAGGGGCAGGAAGTACTGCAGAAGTGAATTTGATGGATCGTGAGCTAACGAATATGCGCGTAGCAGAGCTCGCAGATGTACCGGTCCTGCTCGTAGCGGACATTTCTAAAGGCGGTGCTTTTGCATCGATTATTGGCACACTGCAATTACTATCGGAAGAACGACGTCGACGCATCAAAGGTATAATCATCAATAAGTTTTATGGGGACGCCTCTTATTTCGAAGATGGGGTACAGTTCATTGAAGACTATACAGGTATTCCCGTTGTAGGGGTCATACCCATCCTAGAAAACCATGGCATACCAGAAGAGGATATGGACCAGGAGACGCTTCCCGCAATGGAAGGTATAGATGTTTACGAACAATGGGCTATTCACGTAAGAAAACATATCAATTGGCCATTAATTCAGACCATGTTGGAGTAAAGGAGCGAGAAGATGAATAGCATTTTACTAGCGCTCCAATTTTTCACGTCGCTGCCTGTCCATAAAGAGTTACCGCTCGGGAAAAAGGAAGTATCGGGCATGTATATCGCTTTGCCGTTTGTCGGTGGTGGTATTGGACTGTTACTCGCGGGAGTTGCATACATAACGAGTGATTTCAATAGTTTTCTTGCGGCTGTACTGATCTTGCTGGCAGGACTGATCGCAACGGGCGGCTTACATGTAGATGGCTTTGCCGACCTTGGTGATGCGTTCTTTTCCTATCAGGATCGGGAAAAACGTTTGACAATTATGGATGACCCCCGGCTCGGTGCGTTCGGCACGTTGTCGCTACTCGTTTTACTCTGTTTGAAAATCGGTCTGTTCATTGAAATCCTACAGCTCGCAAACGGTTGGGTATTGCTCGTGGCGGTGCCGATTCTTTCTCGCGCAGTTTTAGTCGCGTATTACACGCTGACGAAAACCGCAAAAACAAGTGGTATAGCATACTTTTTCAAAAATCATTTCCTACGTGGACGCATGTTGCTCGCTTCAAGCACAATCAGCATCGTGACAGTGGTTTTAGTAAGTATTCAATACCGTTCATTTGTACTAATTCCCGTCTTGCTACTCGTGATATGCTTGTCTATTTGGCTATATAATCGCTGGACGATCAAACATTTTGGCGGTGTTACAGGGGATCTATGCGGTGCATTTATTGAAGGAATGGAGGTTTTATTATGGCTCGTCCTTATCGTTTATTTCTCATCCGGCATTTAAAATCGACTTCGAACGGAAATGGGCAATACTGCGGCTGGACAGATTGTGATTTGATTTCAAATGAAGGAGATCCAATCGATTTTCCGGTCGCTGTGCCACATGTTTTTTGCAGTGATTTAAAGAGAACGATTCAAACGGCCGCCATCTATTTCCCACAAGCGACTTTTGAAGCGGATCCGCGCGTAAGAGAATGTAATTTCGGAGATTTTGAAGGAAAAACTTATGCGCAATTAAAAAATGATCCCGACTATCGTAATTGGCTGAATGATCCGTGGCATGTACCGCCACGCAACGGCGAAAGCTTGGGACACGTAAAGTCACGCGTGCTGGATGCGTTAGCCGAATTACCCAATGACTCAGTTGTCGTGACACATGGCGGCGTGATCCGGGTAGTGCTTGATACGTTCACGCAAGACGACCGATCATTTTGGGACTGGGATGTATCGAACGGCTCAATCTGGCAACTCGAGTGGGTTAGTAAGGAAGAGTTCAAGGAGGGGAAGCCATGCACGTCTTTATCGGAGGTGCCTATAACGGCAAAACAGACTATGTAAGACGTTGGATTGGTGACAAGGCGGCATGTTTCTGTACAATGGATACAACCGCGACGGCCAAGCCTAGTGAATCACTTGTTATTAGTGGCTTACATGAGTGGTTGATGCATACCGATAAAACGGAGGCAGAAGCACGCGATGCTGTACAGCAAATAATTAGCTCCGACACAGTTTTTATTCTAACCGACATGGGTCGTGGCATCGTTCCTCTTGACGCCAAACAGCGAGACCTTCGCGATCGGTGCGGCCGGTTATATCAACACTTATTTGCGGAAGCAACAAACGTCACAAGAATTTGGTACGGTATTCCACACACAATCAAAGGAGTGAAGTGAAATGAAAATTTATACGAGAACGGGCGATAAGGGAACGACGGCTTTAATTGGAGGACGCGTAGCAAAAGACGACTTGCGCGTCGAAGCATACGGCACGATCGATGAACTGAATTCATTCGTCGGCAAGGCGATGACGGAACTCGACACAGAGAAATTCGCGGACATCCTAACTGACCTTGAAACTATCCAAAATGAATTATTCGACGGTGGCGGTGACTTGGCGAACGTCATGAAAGAACGCCACTACAAGCTCGACGAAGAGCCGATTACAGTTCTCGAGCAACGAATCGACAAGTTGATGGAAGAAGCACCTGAACTCGAACGCTTCATCCTTCCCGGAGGATCACCAGCTGCTGCAACATTGCACATCGCGCGTACCGTAACCCGCCGAGCAGAACGCGTGACGGTTACACTAATGAACGCAGCAGACGACGTTTCACCAGTCGTCGTGCGCTACTTAAACCGTCTTTCGGATTACCTATTCGTAGCGGCACGCATTGTAAACGCACGTCTAGGAATTGCAGACAACGAATATGTCCGCAGTGCCAAAGTATTCCGCACAAGTGAGAAAAAAGATAAGTAATTGCAGGGGAAAAGGGATGACAGGCTGAAGCTGTCATCCCTGTTTTTGTGTGTCGCTCTATTGAGTGGCGTGACCGCTCTATGCGGTGTTTGAGTGCTCTATCAAGTGGCGTGACCGCTCTATGCGGACGTTTGAGTGCTCTATCTGGCCGCGTGACCGCTCTATGCGGATGTTTGAGTGCTCTATCCAGCCGCGTGACCGCTCTATGCGGATGTTTGAGTGCTCTATCGCGTCACGTATCCGCTCTATGCAGACATCTGAGTGCTCTATCGCGCCGCGTATCCGCTCTATGCAGACATCCGAGTGCTCTATCGCGCCGCGTATCCGCTCTATGCAGACATCTGAGTGCTCTATCGCGCCACGTAACCGCTCTATGCAGACATCCGAGTGCTCTATCGCGCCACATATCCGCTCTATCAACTCCCACACATCACACTCGAATCACATCATACAACTTCGCAAACTCTCTCTTACTCAAAATCTTCGGCACGGGATACAACGGATTCGCTTCAGACGCCGCTCGTTCGACCATCAGCGGAATATCTTCCTTCACGATCCCTTCCACCTGCTCAGGGATCCCCATCAAACGGTTTAACATGCGAATTTCCTCAATAAATTTCTCCGCCTTCATTCGTTTCGTATCCGAACGACTCGTAATTCCAATTAAATCAGCCAACTCTGAGAGGGGCTCATAGACAGTTTTTCCATAATACTCGAGCACGTGTGGCAAGATAATTGCATTCGCTAATCCATGCGGCATATTATAAAATCCGCCGAGTGTATGCGCAATTGCATGCACATTGCCTACGTACGCCCGTGTGAATGCCTTTCCAGCCAAATAAGAAGCCCACTGCATATTTGTTCGTGCAGATAGATTTTCACCATTACGATACGCTTCATATAAATTTGCAAACACCAACTGCACCACTTCGCGACTATCTTTCCATGTTTCCTTCGTATTACTGTTACCAATATACGCCTCAACTGCATGTGTCAACGCATCAATACCGGTAGCAGCGGTAATCGAAGGTGGCAACTTGATGGTAAGTAGGGGGTCGAGCACTGCGTAATGTGGAATCAATGAAGTATCGCTGATCGCATACTTCTCATGCGTCCTGCTATTTGTCACCACCGCGGCCAATGTTGCTTCGCTTCCAGTACCTGCAGTTGTCGGTACCGTAAACAATGTCGGAATTCGCTTGCGCACATGGAATAAACCCTTCAGTTCGGGAATATGTTTATTGGGTCTGGCAATGCGTGCACCGACCGCTTTCGCGCAATCAATTGGTGACCCGCCACCAAACGCAATCAACGCTTCGCATTCGTTCGCTAGATACAACCCACGCGCTTCCTCAATATTATCAATTGTCGGGTTCGCAACCGTCTTGTCATAGACTAAGTACTTGATGCCGAGTGAATCGAGCCCAACGAGCATGACATCTAGTAAACCAAGTTTCGCAATATCACGGTCTGTAATAATCAGCACGCTACCAATTCCGAGACTCTTCACCTTACCGGCAAGCCCCTCCAGGCTCCCAGGACCAATGAGTAGCTCAGGTTCACGCCATGGCAATAAGTACATACCCGCCTTGAGCCCGTTTTGAAATAAGCGTGCGTATAATCGATACATAACCAAAACCCCTCTCCAATGCGCACAGCACATTATGAAAACGTTATCATTAATCGGTAAAATTTGCTATATTGATATATAGTGAAAAGCGAATAATTTCAAAAGTGAAGCTGATGGGGGATTTCAAGTGAAAAGATGTGCTTCCAACGCTTCACTTTTACTCGCAAAAGCCGTTCTTCGTTACGGCTCTTCCCGCAAGCCCATGGGAAAGCGTCCGCCAGCTGGAGCTTCCATCCCGTCATACTTACAACTTCACTCACTACTTTCAGCACTCACGGGGTAAAGGATTGGAAAAGTCAACCTACTCAAAGAAAAATAAAATTTCGAAAAACTGTTGACTGAATGATCATTCATTATTACACTATACATAGAATATAATTGAAAGCGGTTTCTCATTAGGGGTTTTACAGAGAAGCAAAGGAAGGGGAGAAAGAGATGAACACACTACTCATCGCAAACTGGGTATTATTTGTAGCAGTCGTCGTATACGGCTTCGGTCTATTCCTATATCTATTAAAAACCCGATACGAATTCATTCGACTGGGGAGAAAAGAAGAATTCGACAACGACATCAAAGCGCGTTTGAAAAAAATCTGGGTCTATGTATTTGGACAAAAGAAACTATTGAAAGATAAAAAGAGTGGGGCTATTCACGTCATGTTCTTCTATGGCTTCCTACTCGTACAATTTGGCGCTATCGACCTGATCTGGAAAGGATTAAAGCCGGGTTCACATCTGCCACTGGGCCCGTTGTATCCAGCATTTACATTCTTCCAAGAGATCGTCGTATTCGTCATACTAGTAGCGGTCGTCTGGGCATTCTATCGTCGTTACATGGAAAAGCTTGTTCGTCTAAAACGTGGTTGGAAATCAGGTCTAGTTCTTATTTTTATCGGACTACTGATGCTCTCCACACTAGTCGCAAACGGCGCGAACATGATTTGGCACAATGAAGGCACGACATGGACAGAGCCAATGGCGTCAATCATCGCAACGGTGTTCAGCGGAGTACCTACAGGCGTAGCCGTCACGATATTCTTTATCGGTTGGTGGGTACACTTACTGACATTGCTGACGTTCTTAGTGTATGTGCCACAATCCAAGCACGCGCACTTGATCGCAGGTCCAGCAAACGTGTATTTCCATCGCTTGGATCACGCAGGTCGTTTGAAGCCTATCGATTTTGAAGCGTTGGAAGAAATTGAAGACGAAGAGGACATGCCACCACTAGGTGTTGGTAAGATCACGGACTTCACACAAGCGCAAATGATCGACTTTTATGCATGTGTAGAATGTGGACGCTGTACGAATATGTGTCCTGCAACAGGTACAGGTAAAATGCTGTCACCGATGGACTTGATCACGAAACTTCGTGACCACCTGACAAACACAGGAGCGATCATGACGAAGCAACAGCCGTGGGTACCTCAACTCATGTTTAAAAACTCACAAGGAAATCAATTGGCACTCGCTGCTACGGCAGAAGGAATGACAATGGATGAACTATACAATCCTTCATTGATCGGCGATGTCATCACAGAAGAAGAGATCTGGGCATGTACAACGTGCCGTAACTGTGAAGACCAGTGTCCGGTTATGAATGAACACGTAGATAAAATTATCGACCTTCGCCGTTATCTTGTTATGACGGAAGGGAAGATGAACCCGGATGCACAGCGCGCGATGACAAACATCGAACGTCAAGGTAATCCATGGGGTCTTAACCGTAAAGAGAAAGAAAACTGGAGAGATGCACGTCCAGACTTGCACATCCCGACAGTGAAAGAAGCGAAAAAAGCTGGAGAAGACTTTGAATACTTACTATGGGTAGGTTCCATGGGAGCATTCGATAACCGCTCACAGAAAATTGCTCTATCGTTCGCACATTTATTGAATGAAGCAGGGGTAAGCTTCGCGATTCTTGGTAACAAAGAGAAGAACTCTGGGGACACACCACGTCGTCTCGGAAATGAATTCTTATTCCAAGAGCTCGCTACAGCGAATATCGCAGAATTTGAAAAAGCGAACGTTTCAAAAATTGTTACAATCGATCCGCACGCTTACAATATTTTCAAAAATGAATACCCTGACTTCGGTCTGCAAGTCATCGTGAAACACCATACTGAATTACTTCATGAATTGGTGATGGCAGGCAAACTTGTACCGAAACATGCAATCGATGAAGTGATCACATTCCATGATTCTTGTTACTTAGGACGCTACAACGATGTCTATGATCAGCCGAGAGAAATACTTAAAGCGATTCCAGGTGTTACACTCGTTGAAATGGAACGTAACCGTGAAGACGGTATGTGTTGTGGAGCTGGTGGCGGAATGATGTGGATGGAAGAAGATACAGGGCAGCGCGTTAACGTTGCACGTACTGAACAAGCGCTGGAAGTCAGCCCAGGAATCATCTCCTCTGGATGTCCGTATTGCTTGACGATGCTATCCGACGGAACGAAAGCGGTAGAAGTCGAAGATCAAGTCGGCACATACGATATCGCCGAACTATTAGAACGCTCTATTTTTGGAGAACACGAAACAGTGGCTGAACCTGTAGTAGAGGAAGAAGTAGTTGTACAAGAAGAAGTGCTTGCAGAGCCTGAATTGGCTGTAACGGTTGAAACAGAGGATGAAGCACCGAAAAACGACGATGGAAAACAAGATTAAAATTATTGCGAATACCGTGTAAATACCGTACAATTAAGAGTATCTAAAACGCTAACATGCAACTGAATAGATAAATGAGAGGGTCTTCGTGCCCTCTTCTTTATTAGACAAATATCGAGCGAGCGTTCAGTCAGTACACAAAATAGGAGGAATTTGAAAATGAGAACAGTAATCTTACAAGGTGCTAGAACACCATTTGGAAAACTAAGCGGTGCATTGCAGTCCCAAACAGCAAGTGATCTTGGTGGTATCGCAATAAAGGAAGCGCTTTCACGCGCTGGAGTACAAGGCGATGAAGTAGACGAAGTCATCATGGGAACAGTATTGCAAGCAGGCCAAGGTCAAATTCCTTCCCGTCAAGCAGCTGTCAAAGGCGGCATTCCATACGGCGTTAAAACAGAAACAATTAATAAAGTATGTGCTTCAGGCATGCGCAGTATCACACTTGGTGATCAGCTCATCCGTCTTGGCGATGAGACGACAATCGTCGCAGGCGGTATGGAATCTATGACCAATGCACCGTATTATGCAAATGTCCGTTCAGGTTTGAAAATGGGTGATAGCACATTGGTAGATGGCATGATCTATGATGGACTAACATGTTCATTCTCCGAAGGCAATGTCCACATGGGCACATACGGAAACAGCACAGCAAACGACTTCTCTGTGAGCCGTGAAACGCAGGATAAATGGTCACTACGCAGCCATGAACGTGCGCTTGCAGCAATCGATAACGGATTATTCGCAGAAGAAATCGTTGGAGTCAGCATTCCACAACGTAAAGGCGATCCGATCGTCGTAACGGAAGACGAAGGTCCACGTAGAGGTAGCTCGCTTGAAGCGCTAGCTAAATTGCGTCCGGCTTTCGGTAAAGAAGGCAGTGTCACAGCAGGAAATGCACCAGGCATCAATGACGGAGCGTGCGCGGTTGTCTTAATGAATGAAGAAGAAGCGAAAAAGCAAGGCAAAGAACCACTTGCGGTTATTCTCGGGCACGCAGAAGTCGCGATCGAACCAGAACGTTTCCCTGAAACACCAGGTCACGTCATCAAGGCATTACTTGAGAAAACAGGTAAAACTGCAGACGAAATCGATCTATACGAAATCAATGAAGCATTCGCAGTCGTTGCGCTTGCTAGCTCACAAATCGCTGGACTCGATGAAGAAAAAGTTAATGTCAATGGTGGAGCAGTCGCACTAGGACACCCAATCGGTGCAAGTGGAGCGCGTGTTGTGCTTACACTAGCAAATGAATTAAAACGTCGTGGTGGCGGAATCGGTATCGCAGCAATCTGTTCAGGTGGCGGCCAAGGCGATGCCATCATGATTGAAGTACCTAAAACTAACTGATTGGGGGATTCCAAATGACAATTGAACATGTATTCGTAATCGGTGCAGGACAAATGGGTGGAGGAATCGCCCAGGTCTGTGCACAAGCGGGCTATCAAGTGACACTTCATGATCTAAATGAAGAAGCGTATGATCGAGGTTTTAAGGTCATCACGAAGAACTTGGAACGCAATGTGGAAAAAGGTCGTATGACAGAAGAAGAAAAAGAAACGGTTCTAGGCCGTTTCACGAAATCGACTGATATGCAAAATGCCAAAACTGCCGACATCGTCATCGAAGCGGCAGTTGAAAATATGGCGGTTAAATCAAAGATCTTTACAGAACTGGATGAAATTACGCCAGAGCATACAATTCTTGCGACCAATACGTCTTCGTTGCCAATCACAGAAATTGGTGCAGCAACAAAACGCCCAGGTAAAGTAATCGGCATGCACTTCATGAATCCGGTACCGGTCATGAAGCTCGTAGAAGTCATCCGAGGACTCGCAACAGATGATGATGTCTATCAAGCGGTCGAAGACATGACGAAAAAGCTCAATAAAACACCAGTTGAAGTGAATGACGCACCTGGATTTGTTGCAAACCGTGTGCTGATGCCGATGATCAACGAGGCGATCTTTACATTATACGAAGGCGTCGCAACGAAAGAAGCAATTGACGATGTCATGAAAATGGGGATGAATCATCCAATGGGGCCCCTGCAGTTGGCAGATTTCATTGGACTCGATACATGCCTCTACATTATGGAAACACTGTATGAAGGATTCGGCGATTCAAAATACCGACCATGTCCATTATTGCGTAAGTACGTAAAAGCAGGCTGGTACGGTAAGAAAACAGGTCGCGGTTTCTATACCTACGAATAAATTGATTAAGCTGAAAGCAAGAGGTGAGAAGGATGGACTTTACATTAACAGAAGAACAACAAATGATGCGCCAAATGGTTCGTGATTTCGCAAAGAACGAGATCGAACCTTGGATTCCTCGGATGGAAGATGGGGAGTTTCCACGTGAACTACTAGAGAAAATGGGCGAGCTTGGATTGATGGGGATTACAGCGCCTGAACAATATGGAGGTTCAGAGATGGACTTCCTGTCATATATCATCGCGATTCACGAATTATCGAAAGTCAGCGCCGTCATGGGCGTCGTGTTGTCTGTCCATACTTCTGTTGGAATGAATCCAATCCTCTACTTCGGTACGGAAGAACAAAAGAACCGCTACTTGCCGAAGATGGCATCAGGTGAATACCTTGGTGCATTCTGCCTGACAGAAGCATCTTCTGGGTCAGACGCAGGTTCATTGAAAACAAAAGCGAAGCGAGTCGACGACCATTACGTGATCAACGGCTCTAAAATGTTCATTACAAACGGTGGAGAAGCAGATGTCTACATCGTCTTTGCCAACACGGCTCCTGAAAAAGGAACGTACGGCATCACCGCATTCATCGTCGACCGAGATACACCGGGATTATCGATTGGCAAAGACGAAAAGAAAATGGGCCTACATGGATCACGTACCGTCGCGCTGAGCTTCGACAATATGAAAGTACCTGTTGAAAATAGGCTTGGTGAAGAAGAAGGCGGCTTCAAAATTGCCATGGCCAACCTCGACGTAGGCCGAATCGGAATCGCAGCCCAATCACTAGGCATAGCAGAAGCCTCACTAGAAGCCGCTGTAGATTACGCAAAAGAACGCGAACAATTCGGCAAACCAATCGCCGCCAACCAAGGCATTGGATTCAAACTAGCCGACATGGCAACCGCAACAGAAGCGGCCCGCCTACTAGTCTACCGCGCAGCGTGGCTACGAACAGAAGGCAAACCATGCGGCAAAGAAGCCTCCATGGCCAAACTATTCGCATCCCAAGCAGCCGTAGACAACTCCATAGAAGCCGTCCAAGTATTCGGCGGCTACGGCTACACCAAAGACTACCCAGTAGAACGCTACTTCCGCGACGCAAAAGTATGCCAAATCTACGAAGGCACAAGCGAAATCCAAAAAGTAGTCATCGCCAAGCACGTTACGAACTAACAAACTGTCAATGCACGGTTCGACCCTCAATTTAGGCGAACAGCGTAATATTTATTAAAATATACTAATTTCAATGACATTACATTGCTTGATAGATTTATACGTAGGGATTGGAGCGGAAGACGGGCGACTCCTGCGGGAATAGCATGAGCCTTGAGACCCCGCAGGTAGCGAAGCGGACGAGGAGGCTCAAGCCATGCCCGCGGAAAGCGTCCCGTCTGGAGCTCCAATCCCCAACCACTATCCAAATTAAAGCTTTACGTAATCAGAACCGAGATTTTATTAACCAAACATAACAAGGGGTGGGAGAACAATGGACTTTAAATTATCAGAAGAACACGAAATGATCAGAAAAATGGTACGCGACTTTGCACAAAAAGAAGTAGCACCAACCGCAGCACAACGAGACGAAGACGAAACCTTCGACATGGACATCTTCCACAAGATGGCCGAACTCGGACTCACAGGCATTCCATGGCCAGAAGAATACGGCGGCATCGGCAGCGACTTCCTAGCCTACGTCATCGCAGTAGAAGAACTATCCCGTGTCTGCGCATCCACAGGCGTCGTCCTGTCCGCACACACATCTCTAGCAGGATGGCCACTATACAAATACGGCAACGAAGAGCAAAAACAAAAATACTTACGTCCACTTGCAGAAGGTTCGAAAATGGGCGCATACTGCCTAACAGAAGCAGGTTCAGGCTCAGACGCAGGTGGCATGAAAACTACGGCAAAGCTTGACGGTGACGACTACGTGCTAAACGGCTCGAAAATCTTCATCACAAACGGCGGAATTGCCGACACATATATCGTCTTCGCTGTAACGGATCCCGAATCCAAACATAAAGGAACGAGCGCATTCATTGTAGAAAGCACATTCGAAGGTTTCTCTGTAGGGAAGAAAGAGAAGAAAATGGGTATTCGTTCATCGCCTACAACAGAAGTTGTACTCGAAAACTGTCGCGTACCGAAAGAAAACCTTCTTGGGGAAGAAGGCGACGGATTCATTATTGCGATGAAAACACTTGACGGTGGACGTAATGGGATTGCAGCTCAAGCAGTCGGCATTGCACAAGGCGCACTCGACGCTGCTGTCGATTACTCAAAAGAGCGTACACAATTCGGTAAGCCAATCGTTGCGAATCAAGGTATCAGCTTCAAATTGGCGGATATGGCAACTGCGACAGAAGCTTCTCGTCTATTGACATACCAAGCAGCATGGCTTGAATCCAATGATCTGCCATATGGTAAAGCATCTGCCATGGCCAAACTAATGGCTGGTGATACAGCGATGAAAGTGACTACTGAAGCGGTTCAAGTGTTTGGCGGCTACGGTTATACGAAAGATTATCCGGTAGAACGCTATATGCGTGACGCGAAAATTACGCAAATCTATGAAGGTACACAAGAAATTCAACGTCTCGTCATTTCTCGTATGCTGACGAAATAACAGGGGGTCTACCCAATGCCAAAACATGAAGTGAAATCTACTGTCAAAGATGAAGAGCTTATTCAGAGGAGACGCGAACAAATTAGTCGAGGCGCTGTTAAGCTGTTTATCAACAAAGGGTTTCACCGTACGACAACACGTGAAATTGCCAAAGAAGCCGGCTTCAGTATAGGGACGCTGTATGAGTATATCCGGACAAAGGAAGATGTCCTGTATCTCGTTTGCGACAATATTTACAATGAAGTCAAAATCCGTCTTTCTGAACTCGACACGAATGATAAAACGATAGAAGGATTGCGCGTGGCGATTTCGCGATATTACGAAGTGATCGATCAAATGTCCGATGAGTTCCTCGTCATGTACCAGGAGTCAAAATCCTTGCCGAGAGAAGCATTGCGCTACGTTCTAACGAAGGAGCTGGAGATGGTTGAGCAATTCGAGACGATCATCCGCCGATGCATGGAAGCGGGAAATCTGCGTATTGGACCGGATGAAGTATCGTTGACAGCGCACCATATTTTAGTATCGGGTCAAATGTGGTCGTTTAGAAGATGGGCACTGCGCAAAGAATATTCATTGCAACGCTATATCGATATACAAACAGAGCAAATTATTAAAGGGCTTGAAAAGTAAAACACTTGCAGACTCCGCTGTGACGAGTTCATAGCGGCGGTCGGCATGTACGAAAGGCGGAAGGCAAATGGCAACTGAAGAAATATATAAACCGAAACATCATATTCGTTTTGTGACGGCATCCAGTTTATTCGATGGACATGATGCATCCATCAATATTATGCGGAGAATTTTACAGTCTACAGGAGCAGAAGTCATTCACCTCGGACATAACCGATCGGTTGAAGAAGTTGTAAACGCTGCCATTCAGGAAGATGTACAAGGAATTGCGATGTCATCCTATCAAGGTGGCCACGTCGAGTACTTCAAATACATGTATGATTTGTTGAAGGAACGGGGTGCTTCCCATATTAAGATATTCGGCGGTGGTGGAGGAGTCATCATCCCGAAGGAAATCAAAGAGTTGCATGATTACGGTATTGAGTGGATCTTTTCGCCAGAAGACGGTCGAAAACTAGGTCTGCAAGGTATGATTAATAAAATCATGGAACTATCGGATTTCTCCACGACTCCCGAAAGCGAAGAAGCCAACCTGGAACAACTGACAGCAGAAACGCCAGGTATCCTAGCCAATCTAATCACATATGTTGAAGAAAAACATTTGAATAAAGACGAAGCGACGGAGCAGTTGCTTGATCATGCACGCTCCATGTCGAAGCAAACGCCGGTACTTGGAATCACAGGAACAGGCGGAGCGGGTAAAAGTTCATTGACAGATGAATTGATTCGACGTTTCTTACGCGAATTTCCTGACAAAAAAGTTGCAATTCTTTCCGTTGATCCAACGAAACAAAAAACAGGAGGCGCATTGCTTGGTGACCGAATTCGTATGAATGCGATCTTCAATAACCGTGTCTATATGCGTAGTCTGGCAACACGAGGATCTCGCTCTGAGCTGACAACTGCCATTCATGATGTGCTCGATGTCACAAAAGCAGCTGGCTATGACTTAATCATCGTCGAAACAAGCGGAATCGGGCAAGGAGATGCGCGCATCACGGATATTTCCGACGTGTCGATGTACGTGATGACGAGTGAATTCGGTGCACCGACACAACTTGAGAAAATCGACATGATCGACTTTGCGGATTTGATTGTTATCAATAAATTCGAACGTAAAGGTTCAGAAGATGCATTGATTCAAGTACGCAAGCAATATCAGCGCAGTCACTTACTGTTTGATAAGGATCTTGAAACGATGCCTGTCTACGGTACGATCGCAAGCCAGTTTAATGATAAAGGTACAAATACGTTATTTGCGGCGCTTGTCGATAAACTGAATAAAGCAACAGATTCCGACTGGACGACAAGTTATACTGACTTTGTCACGAATCAAAAACAAACGGTTATTATTCCACCTGACCGCAGCCATTACTTGCGTGAGATCGCATCTACTATCCGCAACTACCATGCGAAATCCAAGGAACAAGAAGAACTGGCGCGTCGCGTGTTCCAATTAGAAGGTGCTATAGAAGCTGTAAAAGAAGCCGATTCCAATGAAGCACTACTGGATTCATTGAACAGCTTGAAAGCGGGCGTCGAAGAGCAACTGACATCCGAAACGAAGCGCACCCTCAAAAACTGGGGGCCGCTGCGCGAGTCTTACGAGCAGGATGAATATATAACCAAAATCCGTGACAAAGAGATACGCACGGCGCTCAACACGATCAGCCTGTCTGGTTTGAAAATCCCGAAAGTGGTCTTGCCGAAGTATAAAGACTATGGAGAAATCCTTCGCTGGGTAAACAGCGAAAACGTTCCTGGTTCATTCCCGCACACAGGAGGCGTATTCCCATTCAAGCGTGTAGGGGAAGATCCACGTCGTCAATTCGCTGGTGAAGGAACACCGGAACGTACGAACCGTCGTTTCCATTACGTATCAAAAGATGATGATGCGAAACGTTTGTCTACGGCATTCGACTCCGTGACGTTATACGGTGAAGATCCAGACGAACGCCCTGATATTTACGGGAAAGTAGGAGAGTCCGGAGTAAGTATTTGTACGCTAGAAGATATGAAGAAGCTTTATGATGGCTTTGATCTTTGCTCGCCTATGACGTCTGTTTCGATGACAATCAATGGACCGGCACCGATAGTTCTGGCGATGTTCATGAATGCGGCTGTTGATCAGCAAGTACGCAAGAAGGAAGAAGAATTAGGTCGTACGTTAACGGTAGAAGAGTTCACGGAAGTACGCGAGATGACGTTCCAAACAGTTCGCGGTACTGTGCAGGCAGATATTCTAAAAGAAGACCAAGGACAGAATACATGTATCTTCTCTACAGAGTTTGCTTTGCGCTTAATGGGCGATATCCAGCAGTACTTCATCGATAAAAAAGTTCGTAATTATTATTCTGTATCCATTTCGGGCTACCATATTGCAGAAGCGGGATCGAACCCGATTTCTCAACTGGCTTTCACGCTTGCAAACGGCTTCACATATGTCGAGTACTATTTAAGCCGCGGAATGAATATCGACGACTTTGCACCGAACTTGTCTTTCTTCTTCTCAAACGGTCTTGATCCAGAATACACAGTAATCGGTCGCGTCGCACGTCGTATCTGGGCGATCACAATGCGCGATAAATACGGTGCGAATGAACGCAGTCAGAAACTGAAATACCATATTCAAACATCTGGCCGCAGTTTACACGCGCAAGAAATCGACTTCAACGACATCCGTACGACATTGCAGGCATTAATGGCATTGCAAGATAACTGTAACTCGCTGCATACTAATGCGTACGACGAAGCGATCACGACACCGACGGAAGAATCTGTTCGTCGTGCAATGGCGATCCAGATGATCATCATGAAAGAGCACGGCTTGTCGAAAAACGAAAATCCACTACAAGGCGCATTTGTCATCGAAGAACTGACTAGTCTAGTAGAAGAAGCGGTATTGCAAGAATTCGATCGCCTGAACGATCGTGGCGGCGTACTCGGGTCCATGGAGACTCAGTACCAGCGCGGTAAGATTCAGGAAGAGTCGATGTACTATGAAATGAAAAAGCACTCGGGCGAGCTACCGATTATCGGCGTCAACACGTACTTGAATCCGAATCCGCCGTCTGAGGAAGATATTGACAATATGGAAATTGCACGTGCGACTCAGGAAGAAAAGCAGATTCAAATCAGTAATCTGCGTGCATTCCATTCGACACATGCAGACGAGTCGGAGCAGGCGCTTGCGAGACTACAGGAAGTGGCGGTCACTGGCGGCAACGTCTTCGCTGAGCTAATGGAGACGGTCAAAGTCGCAAGTCTAGGCCAAATCACCAATGCTTTGTATGAAGTAGGCGGCCAGTACCGACGTAATATGTAACGCGTCTCGAAAAGGGGATGTCACAGAAGCCATAACTTCTGGCGGCATCCTCTTTTTTTAATGGGTATGTACTCATTTAAGTTCAAAAGCAATAGCTTTCGAATAGTAAATGAATTTGTGTGTACGAGGGGATGGAAGCTCCAGTTGGCGGACGCTTTCCCATGGGCTCTCGGTGAGCCGACCAGGTCGCAAGCTCCCTTTTGGTTGTCTCATCTTTCGAGCTGATCCATCGGGAAGAGCCGTAGCGAAGAACGGCTTTTGCGAGTAAAAGCGAAGCGTTAGGAGCACATCTTTGCACTTCGCCACCAACTTCCGCTTCCATCCTACGTCGAGAGTACGGATACTTAGATCACTCACTGTAGGTGGTGTGTAAATTATTGCTTTGTTTTAACTTCTTTAGATTCAAGAACTAATGTTTAGAAGTGTATTACAAAACTTACTTTAATGACTAACAAAAAGTATCAACCACTCTCATTGCAAAGGGATTGGAGCGTAGGAGGGGCGACTCTGGGAGGATCAGCGGGACAGGTGAAACACCCTGCGAGCGAAGCGAAGGGGTGTGGTTCACCGCCCGCCCTCCAGAACGCGTCCCCTCCGAAGCGCAAATCCCCATCCCAACACCACATCGGCTAATCAACTTCAAAGAGTAGACGAAACTCAACACAATGCTAAAATTCATTCCAACTCATAGTGGATAAATTAGCAAGTTAGTCAGTATAATGGAAACAACGAAGAAAAGGGGCGTGCTGAATGTGAGATGGTACTACCACGCAATTATAATAACTCTCTTAATTACGCTCACACTCATCTTCTACAACAACGGACTCGGCGCAATCCCCTTCACCATTGCGGCAGTCTACCTGGGGTATTTGACCATATCTGAGTATAGAAATATAAAGAGAAGTAAAAGAATGTAGCATATTGGAAGAAATAACGTATATAATGTACACTATGCTTATATGCTACAAGATAAAAAACGTCGATCGGCCAAATCATTCACTGACTTGGTCGGTTCCGCGTGTGATTGATAGAAGAAAGGACGTGCCATACATTGAATATCCATGACATGACGCAAGAAGAACTACTCGAAGAATCATTAATCAATATTACGCACCAAGTACTAACAGAACGCCGCGAATCCCTCACATTGGCAGAATTGATGGAAGAGTTCCGTAAACTTACAGGTATTACGGAAAAAGAATTGAAGGAGAAAGTTCTTCAATACTATACAGACTTGAACATCGACGGCAGATTCCTAGCTATCGAAGAAAATCGTTGGGGACTGCGTGAATGGTACCCAGTTGACCAGATCGAAGAAGAAACTGCACCAGTTGTAAAAGTACGCAAGAAGAAAAAGAAGAAAAAAGATTATGACGAAGACGATATTGAAGAAGACGATGACGAAGAAGAAATCTTCGATGAAGAATACGTTGAACTTGGCGAAGAAGACGATGACGTGGATGACGAAGAAGATGAAGAGGATGTAGTTGAAATCGAGGAAGATTTAATCGATCCTGATGACGACCTAGAAGTGATTCCTGAAGAAGAACTCGATATCGATGAAGAAGATGACGAGGACGACGAAGAAGACGAAGAGTATGAGGAAGAGAAATAATCGGACTTGACTTTTAGTGCCTAAAAATATAAGATTTGGATGGGCTCCTGAAAAGGACACATGAATTCGTGTATACGCGCTCCTTATTGTAGTTACGCTACAAACGGGGCGCTTTTTTGATTTTATATTGACCCTACTAGCATGGAAAAAGAATAAATGGAGGCACTACACATGACAAAATATATTTTTATTACAGGCGGCGTCGTCTCTTCTTTAGGTAAAGGTATCAACGCAGCATCACTTGGACGTTTACTTAAGAATCGTGGTTTGAAAGTAACGAACCAAAAGTTTGATCCCTATATCAATATTGACCCACGCATGATGAGTCCGTACCAGCACGGTGAAGTTTTCGTAACTGAAGACGGAGCGGAAACGGATCTTGACATCGGTCACTACGAGCGTTTCATCGACATCGAGTGTAACCGTTACTCCAACGTAACGATGGGGAAAGTCTATGATTTAGTATTACGTAAAGAGCGCTCAGGCGAATATAATGGTGCAACTGTACAGGTTATTCCGCACATTACCAATGAAATCAAAGAATTGATTAAACGTGCCGGCCAAACATTGAATGCAGATGTCGTCATTACAGAAATCGGTGGTAGTGTAGGCGATATCGAATCATTGCCGTACCTTGAAGCGATCCGCCAATTGAAGACAGATCTTGCAAAAGATGATGTGATGTACATCCACAACACGCTTATTCCTTATTTGCATGCAGCGGGTGAAATGAAAACGAAGCCGACACAACATAGCGTAAAAGAATTGCGCAGTCTCGGAATCCAGCCGAACATGATCGTTGTGCGAAGCGAATATCCAGTGCCACAAGAAATGAAAGACAAGATTGCGTTATTCTGTAACATCAAATCAGAAGAAGTAATCGAAGCTCTTGATGCGGAAACATTATACGAAGTACCTCTTCGTTTGCATGAGCAAAACATGGATCAGCTAGTTGTGGATTACTTAGGTCTTGAAACACCACAGCCTGAACTTTCTGAAGTGGAAGAACTAGTGAAGTTGGTTAAATCACTGAAAGAAACAGTGAGAATCGGTTTAGTTGGTAAGTATGTAGAATTGCAAGATGCATACATTTCCGCAGTAGAAGCTATGCGTCATGCCGGATATGCATTCGACGCGGACATCGATATTAAGTGGATCAACTCTGCAGATGTGACGTCTGAAAACGTAGCAGAACTTCTTGGAGATGTTGACGGAATTCTAGTACCAGGCGGCTTCGGAGATCGTGCTATCGATGGTAAAATCGAAGCTATCACGTATGCACGTGAACAGAAGATTCCATTCTTCGGTATTAGTTTAGGCCTACAGTTGGCGGCTACTGAAATCGCACGTAATGTGATTGGGCTAAAGACTGCTCATTCACTCGAGTTCGATACAGAGACAGAGCACCAAATGACAACGTTCCACCCAGATTGTCGTACAGCACGCGAAGCGGACAGCACATTACGTTTAGGTGCTCATCCATGTAAGGTGTCTGATAACACGAAGGCATCTGCGGCATATGGTGAGGAGTTAGTGTACGAGCGTCACCGTCACCGTTATGAAATGAACTTGGCGTACCGTGCGCAATTGGAAGAGGCAGGTTTCATCGTTTCGGGAATCAGCCCGGACGGTCGCTTGATCGAAATTATGGAATTGAAAGATCATCCATACTTCGTCGCGTGCCAGTTCCACCCAGAGTTTGCATCACGCCCGAATCGTCCATCACCACTAATCCGCGAATTTATCCGCGCGGCGCTTGAGCATAAAAACTAAAAAGTATGCCCACAGAAGATTTTTCTTCTGTGGGCATTTTTGACTTTGGGTATTTAGAATCTTTGTAGAAGTAAGGGATAGTTTGAGAGTGCGAGGGGATGGAAGCTGCAGCTGGCGGAAGCTTTCTCATGGGCTCTCGGTGAGCCAACTGTTCGCTAGTGCAAAGATGTGCTCTTAACGCTTCGCTTTCACCCGCAAAAGCCGTCCTTCGCTACGGCTCTCGCTCTCTTTTGGTTGTCTCACTTGATCGAGCTGAACCATCACGAGTCACCGTCAGCTATCCGCTCATAGAATCCGTTTAAGCGCTCATAGAACACATTTTGCGCTCTATAGCACGCGCTATCCGCTCTATCAGACGCCACGAGTGCTCATGGATTCATCTAAGTGATCATAGAACCTTGATAACCGCTCATAGCCTCGAAAGTTCAACACCTTGCCAGCTACTATACGTCTACTCACTCAGATTTTGTACTACAATCTTAACTTCAATGCACAACAAAAAGTATGATCCACTCACCTTGCAAACCCTTACCCCATATCACAGCTCGTCATCTTCATCCGCCAACATATCATCAATCGACAGCTTCACTGCCTCATAAACAAACAACGCAGCAAGCGCATGGGGCTGGACAATTCTTTCGCCAGTAGGACCCGGAATCAGACCCTTTTTCAAACCTGTCGAAATATACGTATACGCAAGAGAAGCGAGCTCATTGTCGTCATCTTCTTTATCAGCAGCCAACACAGCGAATGGGATGAACTGCTCCGCCAGCTCACGTGCCAGCTCAAGCGCAGCAGGATGATCGGCCTTTCGCACAAGCAACCACACGCGGTCAGCCGGTGTTAATGCCAACTCTTTTGTGTAACGAATCGCATCATCCAACGGTTCGACACCATCCAGTGCAGTCGCAGTAACAGCTTCCAATTCATCAAAAGCTGCTAAGACAATTCGTCCTTCGCCTACTACCGCTTGCGCCAATAAACGAGCAGTTTCTTCCATCGATTCTTCTTGACCTTCTGCAATTCTCTCCAGAAGACCTCTAATTTGTGTAGTTAATATTTTCACGAAAATCCCTCCAAAAGCTCAGTATATGGGAGAAAAGGAAGAAGTGCAAAATAGTTGACGAAAAATAGAGGAGTTGTTGGAATTTTCTTGAATAACATTACATAGACAAATAAAGTAGAGAAATAGAACCACACACAATTTTGCTGAAAATGAAATATCTTTGTATACAGACCGTAATAGTCGGGTTACAATAAAGTTTACAAAATTAAACAGGGGAAATAAGGTGATGGGGGATATGAAGATGAAACATTTACTAATTGTGGACGACCAGCCGGGGATCCGATTATTACTAGAGGAAATATTCAAACCAACGGGAATAATGACAGCGCTTGCATCGAATGGAAAAGAAGCGTTGGAAAAAGTCAGCGAACAACAACCTGACTGCATTTTGCTTGATATGAAGATGCCAGGCATGAATGGTGTCGAGGTCCTTCGAGAAATCCGAACCCTGTTGCCAGACGCGATTGTCATGATGATGACAGCGTATAGTGAAACCGAAATGCTGGAAGAAGCTAATAAACTAGGTATCGAACAACACTTTACTAAACCATTCGATATATTCGAAGTGCGTGATAGCGTGTTAAAAAGGTTGGAGTTACTAGACGTCTGATAGTAGTAATCATCGCATGAATTTGATATGCTAGTGGATAGAAATTAATATAATTAAAACACATAAAAAATTCGTGGAAACTCAAGGAGGAATTATACATGCCACTCGTCTCGATGAAAGAAATGATGATTCAAGGTAAAGAGCAAGGATATGCAATTGGTCAATTCAACCTAAATAACTTGGAATACACGCAAGCGATTCTACAAGCTGCTGAAGAAGAGAAATCGCCTGTTATTTTAGGTGTTTCAGAAGGCGCTGCACGTTATATGGGCGGATTTAAAACAGTCGTTATGATGGTCAAAGGACTAATGGAAGAATACGGTACGACTGTGCCAGTAGCGATTCATTTAGATCACGGTTCTAGCTTTGAGAAGTGTAAAGAAGCGATTGAAGCAGGCTTTACTTCTGTTATGATCGACGCATCTTCTAAGCCACTTGAAGAAAACATTGAAATCACGAAAAAAGTGGTAGATTTCGCACAGCAACATAATGTATCAGTAGAAGCTGAACTTGGCGTAGTAGGCGGTCAGGAAGACGACATCATCGCAGACGGCGTTATTTATGCAGATCCGGCTGAATGTAGAGAGCTTGTAGAAAAGACAGGTATCGATTGTCTAGCACCTGCACTAGGTTCTGTACACGGACCGTATAAAGGCGAACCGAATCTTGGATTTGAAGAAATGGAAGAAATCTCGAAACAAGGAGATATTCCACTCGTGTTGCATGGCGGCACAGGCATTCCGACGAAAGATATTCAACGCGCCATTTCACTTGGTACGTCTAAAATCAACGTCAACACAGAAAATCAGATTCAAGGTACAAAAGCTGTACGCGACATCTTAAACGAAGATTCCGAAGTGTATGATCCACGTAAATTCCTCGGACCTATGCGCGAAGCAATCAAAGCAACTGTAATTGGTAAAATGCGCGAGTTCGGCAGTTCGAAGCAAGCGTAATTATAGATTGAAGATAGAACAGAGGAGGAGCGCAATACGTCTCCTTCTTTTGCATTTTAGCTAGATGAATTAACTACAACTAGGGGGACAATACACGTGAAATTTTTTATAGATACAGCCAATTTTGAAGAAATCAAGGAAGCGCACAGCTGGGGCATTATCTCTGGGGTTACAACTAACCCATCCCTAGTCGCGAAAGAAAATATTTCATTCCATGATCGTTTGAAAGAAATCACGGCACTCGTACCAGGTTCCGTCAGTGCAGAAGTTATCGCGTTGGATGCAGAAGGTATGATAGAAGAAGGGCGTAAGCTAGCAGCTCTTGCAGAAAACATCACGGTGAAATTACCGATGACACCTGAAGGCTTGAAAGCTTGTTCTGTATTTGCATCAGAAGGAATCAAAACGAACGTTACGCTAGTGTTCAGTGCCAATCAAGCCTTGCTTGCAGCACGTGCAGGCGCGACATACGTTTCACCATTCATCGGACGTTTGGATGATATTGGTCAAAATGGCGTCGAATTAATCGAAACGATTTCAGATATCTTCACAATCCATGACTTGGATACACAAATCATCGCAGCATCTATCAGACACCCACAGCATATTACGGCTGCTGCACTTGCTGGAGCACATATTGCGACAACTCCATTCAACGTACTTCAGAGTCTGTTTGCACATCCACTAACTACTAAAGGAATCGATCAGTTTTTGAAAGACTGGGAAACTAGAACGAATAAGTGATAGAACAAAAGGAGCTTGAAATGGACGTTTATAAAATCAAAGGCGGAAAACGACTGCAAGGAACGATCAGAGTAAGTGGAGCGAAGAATAGCGCAGTGGCTTTAATCCCTGCCGCTATTTTAGCTGACTCGCCTGTCACCATTGCAGGACTTCCAGAAATTTCAGATGTCTATACATTGCAGGCGCTCGTCGAAGAAATCGGCGGTAAAGTGGAAATGAAAGATGGTACGATGATCATCGATCCAACTGAAATCATTTCTATGCCATTGCCTAACGGTAACGTCAAAAAACTTCGTGCATCCTACTATATGATGGGAGCGATGCTTGGTAAGTTCAAGCACGCTGTCATCGGATTACCTGGAGGTTGTCACTTGGGTCCACGCCCGATTGATCAACATATAAAAGGCTTTGAAGCCCTAGGCGCAAGAGTCGAAAATGAACACGGCGCTATTTATTTGCGTGCAGAAGAACTATACGGCGCGAAAATCTATTTAGACGTCGTCAGCGTGGGTGCTACGATCAATATCATGCTTGCGGCTGTTAAAGCAAAAGGAAAAACGATTATTGAAAACGCAGCGAAAGAACCTGAGATTATTGATGTCGCGACTTTGCTATCCAATATGGGCGCGAATATTAAAGGTGCAGGAACGAACGTTATTCGTATCGAAGGCGTGGAAACATTGCACGGTACGAAACACACAATCATTCCGGACCGTATTGAAACAGGTACGCATATGATTATGGCTGCTGCAATTGGCGATGGTGTCACAATTGATAATGTCATTCCTTTACACGTTGAAGCTGTCACAGCGAAGCTTCGCGAAATGGGCGTGAAAGTAGAAGTCGGCGAAGAACAGATTTTCATTCCGAAAACTGAAAAACTTCATGCGGTGGATGTGAAAACTCTTGTTTATCCAGGATTCCCGACAGACTTGCAACAGCCGTTCGGTGTATTGTCGACACAAGCGGAAGGCTCATCTATCCTAACAGACACGATTTATCCAGCACGCTTCAAACAAATCGATGAGCTTCGTCGAATGAATGCAGACGGCCGTGTAGAAGGTCGATCAGCTATCATAACAGGTCCTACTCCATTGCATGCGGCAACGGTTGAAGCGACAGATTTACGTGCAGGAGCCGCATTGTTAATTGCTGGATTATTGGCAAGTGGAGAAACGGAAGTTCGTGAAATTGAACATATTGAACGTGGTTACGGCAAGATCGTTCAGAAGCTACAAAATCTTGGAGCAGATATTAGAAAAGTGGAAGTACTCACACCGACTTCGATTTCCGAGTGACGCTAATTGCCAAAACGTGTATAATAGACTCAAACGACACATCCACTATCTAGAAAGTAGTCAATGGATGCGGACGTAGGCAAATGAAAGGTAATACGCAATACGCGCCTTACCGCAAACAGGAGGAACAAAACATTATGGAACGTAGTTTATCGATGGAATTAGTGCGTGTAACAGAGGCGGCAGCCGTAGCGGCAGCTCGCTGGATGGGACGCGGTTTGAAGAACGAAGCAGACGACGCGGCAACAGAAGCAATGCGTACAGTATTCGATACGATCCCGATGGAAGGTGTAGTCGTCATCGGTGAAGGTGAAATGGACGAAGCACCTATGCTATATATTGGTGAAGAACTTGGGACAGGTCACGGACCCGCTGTAGATATCGCTGTCGATCCAGTCGAAGGTACGAATATCGTAGCAGCAGGTGGATGGAATGCACTAGCTGTTCTTGCGGTTGCAGATAAAGGCAACTTGCTAAACGCACCGGATATGTACATGGACAAAATTGCAGTAGGTCCTGAAGCAGTTGGTAAAATTGATATCGACGCAAGTGTTACAGATAACTTGAAGGCTGTAGCAAAAGCGAAAAACAAATCAGTATCTGACCTAGTAGCATCTGTTTTGAACCGCGAACGTCACGCAGATATCATTGCAGAAATTCGTGAAGCAGGCGCTCGTATCAAATTGATCGAAGATGGCGATGTAGCGGCAGCTATTAACACAGCCTTCGATGACACAGGTGTGGATATTTTATTCGGAAGAGGCGGTGCACCTGAAGGGGTAATCGCAGCAGTCGGATTAAAATGCTTAGGCGGAGAAATTCAAGGGCGTCTCGTACCTTCAAATGATGAAGAGAGAGAACGTTGCATCAAGATGGGTATCGACGTAGAAAAAGTTCTATACATGGACGATTTGGTAAAAGGAGACGACTGTATTTTCGCAGCAACAGGCGTAACAGACGGCGAATTGATGGATGGCGTACAGTTTAAAGGTACGTATTGCCGAACTCAGTCGATCGTTATGCGCTCGAAATCAGGAACTATTCGTTTCGTAGAAGGTCGCCACAGCATGAAGAAAAAACCTCTTCTCGTCATGCAAGACTAACTCCCTCAACACCCGGTGTCACAGCCGGGTCTCTATTTCCTAAAAACTATTCAGATCCATAATGTCCGGCTATTAAAGGAAAGGAAGTACACAATGTACTATCCTTTCTATTTACTATGCCAAATTTCCCTACAATAAATGAAGAGTGGTGTACGCATAGATGACGATGATTACGCTTGCGGACCTCGAGAATATGACGCTCAAAGAGCTTTACTCTCTAGCTAAGCAATTTAAAATTACTAACTATAGCAAACTGACAAAGAAAGAATTAATTTTTGCTATTTTGAAATCACGCGCCGAACAAGAAGGCTTCTTTTTCATGGAAGGCGTTCTCGAAATTATACAATCTGAAGGATATGGCTTCTTACGTCCTATCAATTACTCATCCAGTTCAGAAGATATTTACATTTCTGCATCCCAAATCCGTCGCTTTGATCTACGTAACGGAGACAAGGTAACAGGTAAAGTTCGTCCACCAAAGGAAAATGAACGCTTCTATGGATTATTGCAAGTCGAAGCAGTCAATGGACAAAATCCGGAAGTCGCACGCGAACGTGTTCATTTCCCAGCGTTGACACCTTTATATCCTGATCGTCAAATTAAATTAGAAACATCGAGAAATAACGTGTCTACACGCATCATGGATCTCGTCTCGCCTGTTGGATTTGGTCAACGTGGATTAATCGTCGCTCCTCCTAAAGCGGGAAAAACGACGTTGTTAAAAGAAATTGCTAACTCCATCACTACAAACCATCCTGAAGCTGAACTAATCGTTCTATTGATCGACGAACGTCCAGAAGAAGTAACGGATATCGAACGTTCTGTTAAAGCAGATGTTGTCAGTTCGACATTTGATGAAGTACCACAAAACCACGTGAAAGTAGCGGAACTAGTACTCGAACGCGCAATGCGTCTAGTAGAAAGTAAACGCGACGTCATCATCTTGATGGACTCCATCACACGACTAGCACGTGCATTCAACCTAGTGATTCCACCAAGCGGACGCACATTATCCGGAGGAATCGACCCAGCAGCTTTCCACCGACCAAAAAGATTCTTCGGTGCAGCACGTAACATAGAAGAAGGCGGAAGCCTAACAATCCTTGCCACAGCTCTAATCGAAACCGGCTCACGCATGGACGAAGTCATCTACGAAGAATTCAAAGGAACCGGCAACATGGAACTGCACCTAGACCGCAACCTAGCCGAACGCAGAATCTTCCCAGCACTCGACATCCGTCGCTCCGGCACACGAAAAGAAGAACTGCTCATCCCTAAAGAAAACCTAGAAAAACTGTGGGCTATCAGAAAAACCTTCTCAGACTCCCACGACTTCACCGAACGCTTCATGAAAAAACTAAGCCAATCCGATAACAACGAAGAATTCTTCGACAAGCTAAACGAAGAAATGAAGGCGAAAAAAGGTAAGGGCCTTATCTGATTTTCTAACGTATTTTTTATATTACGCTTTTAAACCAGCATAAAAAGGTGATGTGCGTACTCAAAAGGTAAGATTGCAGCGGAAGCCGAGGGGCGACTCCCAGAGGATCAGCTCACCGCGAGCCCTCTAGGAAAGCGTCCCCTCGGCTGCAGCGGAAATCCAACCCCTAACTAAGTCAGCTTATGCCCATTAAATACCCAAATCAAACACTTGCGCAATGTATCGAATTTTGCTATACTAATCAAGTACAGTTTTTCTGTACACCGCATATACGGCTGACAAACACGGGTCGTGTACGGCATCGATCGTTTTATAGGCAAATGGCCAATAAAACATCCAGAATTTCACACTCTGTTCCAGATGGTTCAGGGCGAAAGGAGAGATATCGATGAAAGCAGGAATTCATCCCGATTACAAACTTGCAACAGTAACTTGCTCATGTGGCAATACATTTGAAACAGGTTCTGTAAAAGAGGATATTCGAGTGGAAGTATGCTCAGAATGTCACCCATTCTATACTGGCCGTCAGAAGTTTGCTACAGCAGATGGACGAGTTGACCGTTTCAACAAAAAATACGGCATCAAGTCAGAAGAACAAGAGTAATAAAAGCCAGATACCCGTCAGGTGCAGTCGTGCCAGACGGGTATTTTTATTAATTTATTGCAGATACTAGAGACAGCGTGCTCATAGAAGTCGCCCGAGTGCTCTATCGCTGGCGTCAACCGCTCATAGAATGAGGTTGATCGCTCTATCTGTGCCCGTTTACGCTCATAGCAGTGGTATAACCGCTCTATCGAGCCCACAACCGCTCATAGGATTAACACACAACGCACAAACCACATACATAGCACGACATCGAAAGGAGATTGACCATGTACGTTTCAATGCAAGGCGGCTGGATGGAAGTCATCTGCGGCAGTATGTTTTCAGGTAAATCGGAGGAGCTTATTCGCCGAATTCGACGCGCGGAATTTGCCAAACAAAAGATTGCGGTATTCAAACCGGCAATTGATGATCGGTATAGCGAAGAGGCAGTTGTGAGCCACGACGGTGCGTCCACGATCGCTAATCCTATTTCCAAAGCGAGTGAAATACCAAATCTCGTTTCAGATGATTTCGATGTGGTCGCCATTGATGAAGCCCAATTTTTCGACGACGATATTATAGACGTTGCGATCATGCTTGCGGATCGCGGCTTTCGTGTGATCATTGCAGGACTCGATCAAGACTTTAAAGGCGAACCATTCGGACCGATGCCTGAATTAATGGCTGTGGCAGAACTAGTGACGAAACTTCAAGCAGTTTGTACTGTGTGCGGATCGCCTTCAAGCCGAACACAACGATTAATAGACGGACAACCTGCATGTCAGGATGACCCGATCATTCTAGTTGGCGCATCCGAAGCTTATGAACCACGTTGCCGCCAGCACCATGAAGTCCCTGTTAGCCGTATGCAACATGTAGAATAAACATATTTCCGTCTATCCGTAAGCAAGAAAGGATAGGCGGTTCTGCTATATACTAATATAGAAACCACTATTTCAGAAGAGGTGAACCGACTATGTTCGATAGACTACAAGCAGTTGAAGACCGTTATGACCGACTGAATGAACTACTTAGTGACCCCGAAATCGTTAATGATTTGGACAAATTACGCAGCTATTCAAAAGAACAATCTGATTTACAAGACACCGTCGAAGTATACCGTGAATATAAACATATCCATGCGCAATATAAGAATGCCAAAGAAATGCAAGATGAACCGCTTGATGATGACATGAAAGAATTAGTCAAAATGGAAATCGATGAACTCGAAGACCAAATTGAGTCGCTTGAAGAACAATTAAAAGTATTACTCATTCCAAAAGATCCGAATGACAATAAAAGTGTCATTATGGAAATCCGTGGTGCAGCAGGAGGAGACGAAGCAGCTTTATTTGCGGGTAGTCTTTATCGGATGTATACACGTTTCGCGGAAATGAATCACTGGAAAGTGGAAGTGATTGATTCATCACCGACTGAACTCGGCGGCTTCAAAGAAATCATCTTCATGATTGATGGAAAAGGGGCCTACTCGAAGTTGAAGTACGAAAATGGAGCACACCGCGTGCAACGTGTACCGGAAACTGAATCAGGCGGACGAACTCATACGTCTACTGCTACTGTTGCGTGTTTGCCGGAAGCGGAAGAAGTAGAAATTGAAATTCACGATAAAGATATCCGTACCGATACATTTGCGTCATCTGGACCAGGAGGGCAATCCGTCAACACGACGATGTCTGCAGTACGCCTCACGCATTTACCGACAGGAACTACAGTATCGATCCAGGATGAAAAATCCCAAATTAAAAATAAAGAAAAAGCCATGAAAGTATTGCGTGCACGAGTGTATGATAAATTCATGCAGGAAGTACAAGCTGAATATGATGAAAAACGAAAATCTGCAGTTGGATCAGGTGACCGTTCCGAACGTATTCGCACGTATAACTTCCCACAAAACCGTGTCACGGACCATCGAATTGGTCTGACGATACAAAAGCTTGATCAGATTATTGAAGGGAAGCTGGATGAAGTCATCGACGCATTAATTATTGAAGAACAGGCACATCGCTTGGAAAGTTTGGATCGCAATGACTGAGACAATGCTCGAATCTGTGCAACGAGCACAACAATTGCTGGACGCACGCGGTATGGACACGCATGCTGCTGAACTTGCCATGCGCTCTGTCACGGGTAAAAGCCAGGCCAACTATTTAGCTAGTTTGCGCGAACAAGTTCCGCATGAACTGTGCTCGAAATTCTGGTCCATCATCACAGAACTTTTGACCGGCAAGCCAATTCAATACATCCTCGGTGAAGAATCCTTTTACGGCTATTCATTCGAGGTCAATGAACACGTACTGATTCCACGTCCTGAAACGGAAGAACTCGTACATTATGCGTTGCAACGTGCTACTCAATTATTTGGTGAACGAATGATTCAAGTAGCGGATATCGGAACAGGCAGTGGAGCGATCGCGATCGCATTCAAAAAAGAAAGACCGACTGCGGAAGTGACAGCGACTGATTTTAGTGAATTAGCGCTCGAAGTCGCACAACGTAATGCACAACGCAATGAAGTCAACGTGACCTTTTTACAAGGGGATATGGAAGAGCCGTTGAAACATCAGAAGTGGGATATCATTCTATCTAATCCACCGTATATTGCAGATTATGAAAAAATTGATATGTCACCAACTGTCTATGACTTCGAACCGCAAACTGCGTTATTTGCGGAAGAAGACGGTCTCTATTTCTACCGTAGACTAGCAGAGAATCTATCGCCTCTGATGAATCGACCTTCACTGATCGGTTTTGAAATAGGCTATCTACAAGGCCCGGCAGTGCAAAAATTTCTTGAAGAAGCCTTTCCGGAAGCGACTGTTGAAGTCATCCAAGACATCAATAAAAAAGATCGAATGATATTTTGTGAGATTCGATGAATAAAACTCCCTCCTGTGGGTCAAGATAGAGTGCAGGAGGGGATGACATGTTACAAGATTATCCAATAAATCAACAACCGACTCAAACTTCGAAACTAGTGGCATTTATAGAATTCGTACTTATATTACTTACTATACAAGCAGTGTTGCTTGTATTCGGTCAACAAACAAATGCTGGTGAAGCGACGCAATTTCGTATTCTTGCAAACTCGAATACCGTAGCGGATCAGCAAGTGAAACAAAACGTTCAGGAAAAAATTGCACCATTGCTAGAGAAAGCTATTAGCCAATCTATGAACACACAACAAATCAATGCTAATCTTCAAGTGTTGGAGCCGAAGATACTTGAAATCGCTAAGACGCAAGTAAACGGCGCACATGTAACGCTTGAACATAGTGCGGCAATGATCCCGCCAAAACGCGTAGGATTTTTCATTCAGCCCCAGGGCGTTTACGATGCATATGTCGTTAAAATCGGTGCAGGTAGAGGGGATAATTGGTGGTGTTCACTGTTTCCTAACGTTTGTTTCCCTGAAGAGGCAACAGTCGCTGAAACAGAAGAAGAACCTGTTACATTCTTCATTTGGGAGTGGATAAAATCACTGTTCAAATGAAACTATTCACACATTTTGTGGATAAAGTCACTGAAATGTGTATAAAGAGGGGTTGAGCAAGTGGACACTACACAAGAAATAGTGGATAACCTAGTGGATAACGATAGAATCTATGAACAAGCTGTGGATATCCTTAAATCTGGAGGTATTGTTGCCTTTCCGACTGAAACAGTTTACGGATTGGGAGCGATCGCGACAGATGGGCAAGCAGTACAGCGGATCTTTGAAGCAAAAGGTAGACCTTCAGATAATCCGCTAATCGTACATATTGGGAACCAGTCAGACATCGAGAAATATGCGACAGACATCCCTGAAATTGCAGAAGTCTTAATGAAAGCTTTTTGGCCGGGACCGTTAACGTTAATCATGGAAAAGAAACCGGGCGTTATTGCAGATGTTGTCACAGCTGGACTTAGTACCGTAGCCATTCGTATGCCAGACCACCCGATAGCGTTGGAGTTGTTACGAAAACTCGATCAGCCATTAGCTGCACCAAGTGCAAATCGAAGTGGAAAGCCGAGCCCGACGGAAGCGGATCATGTCTATCACGATTTACTAGGTAGAGTACCGTTAATTCTGGATGGTGGAGAGACAGGAGTTGGCTTGGAATCCACAATCTTGGATATCACAGTCACGCCACCTGTCATTTTGCGTCCCGGCGGCATAACGAAGGAGCAGTTGGAAGACTTGATTGGTACCGTCCACATGGCGACGTTACCCACAGATCAAACGTCAGCACCGCGCGCACCGGGAATGAAGTATACACATTACGCACCCGAAGCACCGCTATTCGTCATTGGGTCGAATGCCGATACTATTGCGCATGCGCTAGAGACCATTCACCAGCAAAACAAACGTGTGGCTATCATTGGACCTGATGAGTTATACACAGAGCGCGCGGATTGGTACTTTTCCACAGGCCCGATCAATAGTCGTGAAGCGATGGCGTCAAGCTTGTACAAAGCGATTCGTCAATGTGACAATACCAAAGCCGACATTATCTTAGCCGTTGAGACAGACCTTTCGGGTATTGGGGCAGCGGTCATGAACCGACTCGATAAAGCATCAGACGGCAAGCGTTTCATGGAATAACATTTCAATAACGATGAATAGCCCCCTTCAGCATCCGCATAAGATGAGTACATGCGACTTGCAAGGGGGCTTAGTCTTTGATAGAAATCATATCAGCTATCGTGACAACTATCGATATTTTGATTGTCTATACATTTTTGCAACTACGGCGAGGTCGATTGATGATTATGCTGTGGACTACTATACTGAATATGCTACTGCCACTCATTGGCTTCTACGCAGGAGAATGGGTGATGTCCTATTTCGTAGGATGGAGTCATTTGCTTTCGGGTGTACTGTTATCACTCATCGGCCTTCATATTTTACTTGCCGACAGTGAAGAGCAATCCATCGTAGAGATGATTTCACCATTTTTCCTAGCGCTGATCGTCAGTATAGATGCGTTCGCCGTCAGTGTGACATTCGGTATGATGCAGTTGAATAAATGGCTATTCATCATGGCATCAGGTCTCTTCTCATTCGTCTTTTCGGGCATTGCGTTTTTATCCGCAGGTCGTCTACGTTTAATAAATGGAACATTCATTAGACGTCTGACAGGTATTGTTTTCATCTGTATAGGTGTATTGTCCTTTATATTTTGAAGAATAGTGTTTCTTTTTCCTCATGAATCCGGTATTCTGTAAAGTAGGTGAAGAAAATGAATATTTATTTTATATGTACAGGTAACACATGTAGAAGTCCTTTGGCAGAGGCGTTAGTTAATCATGCCAATGTACCAGGGTTTACTGCGAAGTCCGCTGGCATTCATGCGATAGATGGATTACCCATCTCCTCGAATTCAGCGCAACTGTTGAGGGAAGAAGGAATCTCTTTCTCTCCCTACTCCAATGAAGTTAAGTCATCTGAGATGGAATGGGCTGATATCGTGCTGACAATGACAGCAAACCATCGCGATTTACTGCACAGCCGCTTTCCGCACATGAAAGAGAAAGTCTTTACATTAAAAGAGTACGCGGGCATAATGCCAGGTCTTGATGTACATGATCCATATGGCGGAGATTTGGCTACATACCGCACGACATTCAATGAGCTGACAGAACTCATTAACTCAGTCATCCGAAAGTTAGCGGAGGGGAACTTATGAAAGAACCGAAAAAAGTAGGGCTGCGGGCGAAACTCGTTCTATTTATCGTGATTCTCGCAGTCATTACGTATACTACCAGTGCTGTATTCATTAACTGGGTACAGCCAACGTTCTTCCCGAATGTACAACCGTTCATTTTTCAATTGCTAACATACGCGATGGGCGTCATGTGGTCAGGTATTTTAGCGGCCATGTTCAGCGTTATTTTGACCAAGCCATTGCAACGTTTGGAAACAGCCGCGATGAAAGTGGCGGACGGAAAAATCGGTACGGACATTCAATTGCCTAATTCTTCAGATGAAATCCATTCCGTCTCCAAAGCATTTCAGCAAGTGGTCGTTAATTTGCGTAATATTATTGAGCAAATTGAATCGAACTTTCAAGCAACTGCTCAATCAGTCGATGAATTGACTAAGGAGACAAGCGCTGCATCCGGTCAATCGGACGCCATCGCGCGCACGATCGGAGAAATCTCCAATGGTGCAGAACATACGTCAGAGGCGATTCGTGAAACCGTCCATGCGATTGAGGATATCCGGCAACTCGCGATGGAAGTCAATAGTCGGGCGGATCAATCTTCAGAGCAGTCTAAAATGATGTTACGAGAATTGCATGCGACAACCGAGATCTTCCAATCCGTATTAGCGGGAATCCATCAAATGAGCAATCAAAGCGAACATTCATTGGAAACGATTCAAGTACTCGATGAAAATGCCCATAAAATCGGTGAAATCGTGGAACTCGTAGGCAACATAGCGGGTCAGACAAACTTACTCGCACTTAACGCCTCTATAGAAGCGGCGCGAGCAGGAGAACATGGTAAAGGCTTCGCCGTCGTCGCGGAAGAAGTCCGCAACTTAGCCGATGAAAGCGCAAAAGCAGTGCAGATGATTTCGGGGCTTGTCCAAACGATCCAGGCAGACGTTAAACGAGTAGTGTCTGAAATGCAAAAACAAGTAGAAACGGCATCTACTGAAGCCAAACGCGCAACAAAAACGAATGAAAATGTCGAGACCATGACCGACACAATCCATACAATGGCGCAATTTGTAGAGGAAATCACTGATATCGTCGGCAATCAAATGCGGACAATCGAGCGCACAGCCAAGCAGTCGATGGAAGTAGCCTCAATCGCAGAGCATACCTCAGCGGGTGCGGAAGAAGTCCGCGCGGCTACGGACGAACAGGTAGCATCGATAGACCAAACGAAGACGAAGGCGTTAGAGTTGAAGGAGCAATCGGAAGAGCTGTACAAAGTCATCCGAAAGTTCGACCGCACGCCAGTTTAATAAGCAAAGACGATCCAGGGGCATTTCGTGCTCGGGATCGTCTTTTTTTAATGTACGCGTAGAGAGTTTGTTTTAAGATTCTTTGCAGTAGGGCGATCATTGGCCCCACTTCGGCGGTGGTGGATGGCTTCCGCAATGAGCCAGACAGGAAGAGCGCCTGGCTGTCTCATTGCTCCGCCTACCACTGGCAGCCGCCTTCGTTAGATAATGTGTAGGACAGTTCAGATTCTTCTTTTGCAAGAATAAGGAACGAATTCTACCAGGTCACTGGTTTTATCTACTATAAACCACAACCTAACTTGGTTCCCACTTAGTAGCGCAGGCACAACTGCGGGGTAGGCCGTGGCCATGAGACAGCTAGCAGCCCCACCGCTAGTTGGCTCATGGCTGGAGGCAATCCCCCACGTGCCTGCGCGAGTCCAAAGCATGACCCTCACTACTTTCCATGAACAAGCCAATATCGAGCAACGACCCTAACCCACAAAAACACCGCCAAAAAGACGTACGATACATTAACTTTATTCATATAACATTCGTCTTTATGACAAAACTTCAACGTTTCAAAATGAATAATTCATAAAAAGTACAGTAAAACCGATGATTTTTTTATCGAACAATGATAGAATAAGCGATAAGTAAAAATAGAAATGAGGGTGCGCAGTGAAAGTTGCAATTTCTTCAGACCACGGAGGCAACAATCTCCGAAAAGAGATCACCAATCTATTAACCGAACTCGACATAGAATATATCGACTACGGGCCGGACGCCGACACTTCCGTCGACTATCCAGACTATGCAGTACCAGTAGCAAATGACGTCGTAGCAGGGAAAGTAGACCGCGGCATCTTGATTTGTGGCACAGGAATCGGCATGTCCATTTCCGCCAATAAAGTCAAAGGCATTCGTTGCGCGCTCGTTCATGATGTATTCAGCGCAAAAGCAACACGCGGACATAACGACTCCAACATCTTAGCAATGGGAGAACGCGTAATTGGACCAGGGCTAGCACGAGAAATCGTTAGCACTTGGCTTGAAACCGAATTTGAAGGCGGCCGTCACGAGCGTCGTATAAATAAAATGATGGAACTTGAAAAGAACTAACGAAAGCAGGTGGAACAAGTGGATGCCATTCAATTATGGAAACTGCAACTAGAACAAGCATTGACCGAATTTGCTGAACAAGCACCACCTGCCGAAGAGACGATTTTCGTCGTCGGCTGTTCTACTTCTGAAGTAGCAGGTGCACGGATCGGCACGAACGGTGCACTTGAAATAGGAGAGGCATTATTCGCACCGCTTCAGGCGTTTGCGGATAAATACAATGTGCATTTAGCTTTCCAAGGTTGCGAGCACATTAACCGTGCCATTACTTTGGAACGCAAGACGGCACAGCAATTTCATTTGGAACCTGTATCCGTCGTGCCTGTCTTTAAAGCGGGGGGCTCTATGTCCACCTATGCGTACAAGCAATTCAGCGATCCTGTCGTAGTGGAATCTGTACAGGCAAATGCCGGTATCGACATCGGACAAACTTTAATTGGCATGCAAATGAAGCCGGTTGTAGTACCAATCCGAACATCCATTAACAAAATCGGTGAAGCTGTCATCACACTCGCGACAACTCGTCCAAAATTAATTGGCGGAAGTCGTGCTAAATACGAATAAACCGTGTACAATACAAGAAAATATAAAACTATCAGAAAAAGGGGATACTATCCAATGGACTTAAGCAAAGTACAACGCGATGATGCAGCAGTATATGAGGCAATCATGGCTGAAAAAAACCGTCAGAACTCTAACATCGAACTAATCGCATCTGAAAACTTCGTTACGGAAGCGGTAATGGAAGCGCAAGGATCTTACTTGACGAATAAATACGCTGAAGGATATCCAGGCAAGCGTTACTACGGTGGATGTGAGCACGTAGACGTTGTTGAAAACATCGCACGCGACCGCGTTAAAGAAATCTTCGGCGCAGCATATGCAAACGTACAGCCACACTCCGGTGCACAAGCAAACATGGCTGTTTACTTTACAGCACTTGAGCCTGGCGATACAGTTCTTGGGATGAACCTTTCTCACGGCGGTCACTTAACACACGGTTCACCAGTAAACTTCTCCGGAAAGCTTTATAATTTCGTAGATTACGGTGTAACAAAAGAAGAAGAAGTCATCGACTATGAAGATGTTCGTCAAAAGGCGCTTGAGCACAAGCCGAAAATGATCGTTGCGGGTGCAAGTGCATACCCACGTGCAATCGACTTCGCAAAATTCCGTGAAATTGCGGATGAAGTTGGCGCATATTTGATGGTAGATATGGCACACATCGCTGGACTAGTAGCAGTAGGCGAGCATCAAAATCCAGTTCCACACGCACACTTCGTGACATCTACAACGCATAAAACATTGCGTGGACCACGTGGCGGTATCATTCTATTGAATGAAGAAACAGCTGAAGAATTCGGTAAGAAAATTGATAAAACAGTATTCCCAGGCGTTCAAGGTGGACCATTGATGCACGTAATCGCTGCAAAAGCGGTAGCGTTCAAAGAGGTATTGGATCCTTCATTCAAAGCGTACGCGCAACAAGTAAAGAAAAACGCTGTAGCATTGGCTGAAAAACTTCAAGCAGAAGGTATTGATGTAGTTTCAGGCGGTACGGACAACCACATCGTACTTGTGAAGCTGAAATCACTTGAACTAACAGGTAAAGTAGCAGAGCACGTATTGGATGAAGTCGGTATTACAGTAAACAAGAACACTGTACCATTCGACACAGAAGGACCATTCATTACATCTGGTATCCGTATCGGTACACCTGCAGTTACAACACGCGGTTTCGTTGAAGAAGACATGGTAGAAGTGGGACGCATCATCGCAGAGTTATTGAAAAACCACGAAGACCAGTCAGCAAAAGACGAAGCACGTAAAGCAATCACAGCTCTAACAGATCAGCATCCTCTATATAAGTAAGAAATGTAGCGCCTGACATTGTGTCAGGCGTTTTTTAGTGTGGTGTTCTAGAGTCTATGAGCGGATAAAGGGGAGAATAGAGCGGATAAAAGTCATGATAGAGCATTCAGGGTTCGCCATAGAGCGGATCACGTGCCATATAGAGCGTTCAACGGTCGTGATAGAGCGCTAAATCGCATACATTGAGCATATGTCTGAATATCTAAATACTCGCAACCTTTGCTGAACTAACCTTAATCTATTTCGTTCGAACAAATCACACATGTTCACTGCGCCTATCGCAAAGTTTCTGTTATAATGTACAAGATATTCCGAAAAGGAGCGATATAAATGGGAAAAGTACATGTATTTGATCATCCATTAATTCAGCACAAATTAACGTTTATACGAAAGGCAGATACAGGCACGAAAGAATTCCGTGAACTAGTGAACGAACTAGCGACACTTATGGCGTTTGAGATTACACGTGATCTACCAACACAAGAAATCACGATCCAAACACCCGTCTGTGAAGCGAAATCACGCATTTTAGCAGGGAAGAAATTAGGTATAGTTCCAATCTTGCGCGCGGGAATTGGTATGGTAGACGGAATCATCGATCTAATCCCGGCTGCAAAAGTGGGGCACGTTGGATTATTCCGCGACCCAGAAACACTAAAACCTGTTGAATACTTTGTAAAGTTACCATCTGACGTATCCGAACGCGAATTCATCGTAGTGGATCCGATGCTTGCGACAGGCGGCACAGCAGTCGAGGCAATCAATTCAATGAAAAAACGTGGTGCAGTGAACATTAAGTTCATGTGCTTGGTCGCAGCTCCAGAAGGCGTGGAAGTATTAACAAAAGCACACCCCGATGTAGATGTATACATCGCAGCGCTAGACGAAAAGCTTGATGAACATGGCTACATTGTACCGGGTCTAGGTGACGCGGGTGACCGTTTATTCGGCACAAAATAATGGAGGGATCATTCATTGACTAAGAAATGGAAAGTGATGACCATTTTCGGTACGAGACCGGAAGCTATTAAAATGGCACCACTTGTATTGGAACTTGAAAAGCATCCAGAGCAAATCGAGTCAATTGTTACCGTCACAGCACAGCATCGGCAAATGCTTGACCAAGTGCTGGAAACATTCAACATCACACCAGACTATGATTTAAATATTATGAAAGACCGTCAGACACTGATCGATGTGGCTACGCGCGGTCTTGAAGGTCTGGATAAAGTAATGAAAGAAGCGCAACCGGACATCGTGCTCGTTCACGGCGATACATCCACGACGTTCATTGGTAGTCTGGCTGCATTCTATAATCAAATTTCAGTAGGACACGTCGAAGCGGGACTACGTACGTGGAATAAATATTCTCCGTACCCTGAAGAAATGAATCGCCAACTGACAGGTGTCATTGCGGATCTTCATTTTTCACCAACGGAAAGATCAGCACAAAACCTGATCGACGAAGGGAAAAACAAAGAACGTATCTACGTCACGGGCAATACTGCCATCGATGCATTGCAAACTACGGTAGATCCTGATTACCATCATCCGATTTTCGATACTCTTGGTGATGATCGCTTAGTACTGTTGACAGCACACCGCCGCGAAAACCTCGGCGAACCGATGCGCAACATGTTCCGTGCGATCAACCGTCTGCTCGACAAACACGATGACATCCAGGTAATCTACCCTGTCCACATGAATCCGGCAGTACGTGAAGTGGCGGATGAGTTGCTCGGTAACAACGACCGCGTGCATCTAATCGAACCGTTAGAAGTATTGGACTTCCATAACTTTGCGGCGCGTTCGCATATTATCCTGACAGACTCAGGCGGCATTCAAGAAGAAGCACCATCTCTCGGAAAGCCAGTTATCGTCTTGCGAGACACGACCGAACGCCCAGAAGGTATCGATGCAGGAACGCTGCGCTTGGCTGGAACTGAAGAAGAAAGCATCTTCCAACTTTCCGACGCACTCCTGTCCGACGACGCAGAGTACGAAAAAATGTCCAAGGCCCACAACCCATATGGTGACGGCCACGCCTCCAAGCGTATTGTAGGATGCCTACTCGAGTATTTATCTTCTTTATAACAACCCAAAACAGCAGAGAACCTTCTGCTGTTTTTTTCTATAGTAAGAGTTAGTAGAAGGGGGGGAAGTTATTTAAGTTCAAAAGCAAATGCATGGGAATAGTAATTGAATATGTGTGCATGAAGGGATGGAAGCTCCAGTTGGCGGACGCTTTCCCATGGGCTCTCGGTGAGCCAACCAGTTCGCTAGTGCAAAGATGTGCTCCTAACGCTTCGCTTTTACTCGCAAAAGCCGTCCTTCGCTACGGCTCTCGCTCTCTTTTGGTTGTCTCTCCTTTCGAGCTGATCCATCGGGAGTCGCCGCCAACTTCCGCTTCCATCCTACGTTGATAGTGGAAGTACTTAGATCACTCATTGTAGGTAGTATTTGAATTATTGTTTTGTCTTAACTTCTTTAGATACAAGTACTGAAGTTCAAAAAACCATTACAACACTTATTTCAATGCACAACAAAAAGTGTAACCTACTCACATTGCAGGGATTGGCGCGTAGGAGGGGCGACTCTGGGAGGATCAGCCCGATCAGGTAAGACAACTAAGAGAGCGCAGCGAACAGTTGGCTTACCGCGGGCCCTCCAGAAAGCGTCCCCTCCGAAGCGCAAATCCCCACCCCAACACTCTGCCAACTTTCAAATTAAGTAACCCAATGTAATCCAAACTATTTAAACATTAAATCTTTAAACAAATAACAAGCAAATCCATACCAAAAGTCCTTCAAAACCTTTATACAAAGCCTTCAAACAAATATGTCGAATGTTTGACAAAGAGAACACATTGTGAATTTATTCACTAGAATCAATTGACATCAAAAAGCCCCTATTGTATGCTAACAAAGGGTAAGATTGATAAGGAACTCATACATAAATTGAGTACAGAAATCATGTTTCAGAGGTTTCAAGTCTTCACTCAGAAACGCAAAATCCTAAAACTTTGTGGACGTCGCACATAGCAACGTCACCTGGTGAACGGAAAATTGCGATTCACTTACAATTTCCAGGTTCCTTTGCAAGGAATCTATGTCGTTGAAAGATGATCAAAACGACAAAGACTCATCTCTCGACAATTGTCGAGAACTACTGAACACTTCAGACGCTGTTATCCAAAATACGAATTGGGAGAATCGACAATGCAAAGTATGCAGGAAATTTTTACACAGCAAAAGAAGAGTTTCTTTTTTTTGCTTGCATTGTTCGTGCTCGGCTGGTTCTTCTTGGACTACCGTACCATCTTCGCGGGACTCATCTTAGGTTCACTTTTCGGAATGTATAACTTTTGGATTCTCGTTCGACGTATGGAGCGGTTTGACCGATCCATTACGGAGGAAACACGTGCGAAGTCACTAGGTATGGGCTTGCGTTTTGCATCAGGTGTAGGGGCTACGGCCATTGCACTCGTTATGCCGGAAGAGTTTGATCTGATCAGCACGGTAATCGGGTTAATGATACCCTACGCATTGCTGTTTACTGGTCATCTGCTGTTCCAATGGAAGCAATGACACTTTACTAGCAAGGGGAGGTGAACAAAAACGTGAATCATGAAAATCCACAGTTTATTTTATTCGGGATCGGGTTTAACCCATCGAATATACTGATGTTATTTGTAACGTGTCTGATTGTCTTCCTGATTGCAGTTGCATCTACGCGGCGGCTTCAAATGAAACCTACGGGTATGCAAAACTTCATGGAGTGGGTTATGGACTTCGTCAAAGGCATCATCAAAAATAACATGGACTGGAAAACGGGAGGCCGCTTCCACGTACTAGGCATCACTTTGATCATGTTTGTATTCGTTGCAAATATGATTGGACTTCCATTCGCAATCGTGTGGGATCACCAACTTTGGTGGAAATCACCGACAGCCGATCCAGTTATCACGTTAACCCTCGCTGCTACAGTTGTTGCGTTAACGCATTACTATGGTGTGAAACAACTCGGAATGGGCAAGTATTTGAAAACATACTTCCAACCGATTCCATTCTTGGCACCATTGAAGATCATTGAGGAATTCGCAAATACGTTGACACTCGGTCTTCGTCTTTACGGTAACATTTTCGCAGGTGAAATCTTAATTGGTTTGCTTGCAACATTGGGTGCTTCAAGCATCTTCGGTCTTGCCGGAGCTGTTATACCAGCACTTGCATGGCTCGGATTCTCGGTATTTATCGGGGCAATCCAAGCGTTTATCTTCGTTATGTTAACGATGGTCTATATGGCTCACAAAGTCAGCACAGACCACTAAACATATATTTACCCCGGAATAGGGGAACAAAACTACAAAGAATATTAGGAGGAAATACAAAATGGCAGGTATGGGATTATTAGCAGCAGCTATTGCAGTTGGTCTAGGAGCACTTGGTGCAGGTATCGGTAACGGTTTGATCGTTTCTAAGACAGTTGAAGGGATCGCTCGTCAACCAGAAGCACGTGGCGTTCTACAAACAACAATGTTCATTGGTGTTGCATTGGTAGAGGCACTTCCAATCATCGCAACAGTTATCGCGTTTATCGTAATGAACAAATAATTTTCGTAATGGTGGCGAAGCACGTAGAAATAGGTCTTCGCCATGCTTTATGTGGTAAAACATATGAATGAAATGAACATAGAATACATCTGCTTTGGCAGAAGAACGAAACAAAGAGTCATGAGCTCTTGAAGGGAGTGAAACAATCGTGTTGGATACCTTCGTCCTCTTATCAGCAAACGCTGACGCAGGATTTTTAGCTAGCTTAAACCAACGTCTGAACCTAGGCGACATTATCGTCACTGTAGTATTTTTCACGATTCTCATGGTACTTCTAAAGAAGTTTGCATGGGGTCCGTTAATGGGCGTGATGGATCAACGAGCGCAATTAATCGCTACCGAGATCGAACAAGCCGAAACAAGTCGTCAAGAATCTGCAAAGCTTCTTGAAGAGCAGCGTGCTCTATTGAAAGAAGCACGTGAAAGCGCACAATCTATTGTAGAAAATGCGAAAAAACAAGGTGATACTCAACGTGAAGAGCTGATTATGGCTGCACGCGCTGAAGCGAACCGTATGAAAGAATCTGCAACTCTTGAAATTGCTACTGAAAAAGAGAAAGCAGTTGCAGCAGTACGCGAAGAATTCGTATCTCTTTCTATCTTGGCTGCGTCTAAGGTTCTTGGGAAAGAAATTTCTGAGGAAGATAACCGCGCATTGATCGAAGAAACGATTGTGAAGGCAGGCGAAGGGCGATGAGCCAATCGGTAATCGCAAAACGTTATGCCGTAGCATTGTTTGAAGCCGCACAGGAAAAGCAACAAACTGTTTCCGTGCAAACTGATTTAAAAGAATTGCAAAAAGTCTTCGCTGCAGAAAAGCAGTTTGACGAACTATTAGTTTCGCCAAAGTTCTCACCAGAACAGAAGAAAGAATTGATGGGACAACTTTTCAATGGAGCAAATCAACTTGTACTGAACACACTATATGTGTTGATCGATGCAGGTCGTATCGGAGAAATAGATAATCTAATCGAAGACTACCTGGAACTTGCTAACGAAGCTTCCGGAGTTGCCGAAGCGAAAGTCTACTCTACGCGTTTGCTTTCTGATGAAGAAAGTTCAGCGATCTCTACTGCCTTTGCGCACAAAGTAGGGAAACAATCATTGCATATTCAAAACGTAATTGATCCAAGCTTGATCGGTGGCATTCGCCTTCAGATCGGCAATCAAATTTACGATAGCAGTATTAGCGCTAAGTTAGCGCGTCTTGAACGTCAATTAATCAATTAATTTGAATTAAGAGGGGTGACATACATGGGCATCAAAGCTGAAGAAATTAGCGGTCTGATCAAACAGCAGATCGAAAATTATCAGTCTGAAATGGAAGTAAGTGAAGTAGGTACTGTAATCCGTGTAGGTGACGGTATCGCACTTGCTCATGGCCTCGACAATGTCATGGCGGGGGAACTTCTTGAGTTCTCTACCGGCGTAATGGGTCTGGCACAAAACTTGGAAGCGAACAACGTAGGTATCGTTATCCTTGGGCCATACACAGACATTAAAGAAGGCGATGAAGTTCGTCGTACAGGCCGTATTATGGAAGTACCAGTCGGAGAAGAATTGATCGGCCGTGTCGTCAATTCACTTGGACAACCAGTTGATGGACTTGGTCCAATCAATACAACAAAAACTCGTCCTATCGAAAGCCCTGCACAAGGGGTTATGGCGCGTAAATCAGTTCACGAACCACTACAAACAGGAATCAAAGCGATTGACGCTCTAGTTCCAATTGGCCGTGGACAACGTGAATTAATCATCGGTGACCGTCAAACAGGTAAAACTACTGTTGCGATTGACGCAATCCTAAACCAAGCTGACCAAGACATGATCTGTATCTATGTTGCAATCGGTCAAAAAGAATCTACTGTTCGTGGAGTTGTTGAAACTCTACGCAGAAACGGTGCACTCGATTACACAATCGTAGTAACTGCATCTGCATCAAGCCCGTCGCCAATGCTATTCTTGGCACCATACACAGGTATTTCGATGGCAGAAGAATTCATGTTCGCAGGCAAGCACGTGCTAATCGTTTATGATGATCTATCTAAACAAGCAGCAGCTTACCGTGAACTTTCCTTGCTACTTCGTCGTCCTCCAGGTCGTGAAGCATATCCAGGTGATGTCTTCTACCTACACAGCCGTTTACTTGAGCGTGCTGCGAAGTTGAATGACGATCTAGGAGCAGGATCTATCACAGCATTGCCGTTCGTTGAGACACAAGCAGGAGATATCTCCGCTTATATCCCAACAAACGTAATTTCTATTACAGACGGACAAATCTTCTTGCAGTCTGATCTATTCTTCTCAGGTGTACGTCCAGCGATCAACGCCGGTCTTTCCGTATCCCGTGTTGGTGGATCAGCGCAAATTAAAGCAATGAAGAAAGTTGCCGGTACCCTTCGTTTGGACTTGGCAGCATTCCGTGAACTAGAAGCATTCTCACAATTCGGTTCGGATCTAGACCCTACGACAAGAGCGAAACTGGACCGCGGTCACCGCACAGTTGAAATCTTGAAGCAGGACTTGAACAAGCCGTTGAAAGTCGAATACCAAGTTATCAGTCTATATGCACTGACACGCGGTTACCTCGACGATATTCCAGTAAAAGACGTATTGCGTTTTGAAAGTGAAATCACTAGCTGGTTAGAATCCAACCATACGGAAGTGTATGATCATATCCGTACAACGAAAGATCTTCCAGCTGATGACGTAATGAGCGCAGCGTTCAACGAATTCAAGAAAAATTTCGTAGTTTCTGAAGCGTAATATTCCTTGAATGGATCTTAAAATAAAGGTGGTGAATAGCCAGTGGCGTCCTTACGCGAGATAGAAAGCCGTATTGCTTCAACAAAAAAGACGAGTCAAATCACGAGAGCGATGCAAATGGTATCTGCTTCAAAACTGAACCGTGCAGAAGTGAATGCGAAGAAATTCGTACCTTACATGGATAAAGTAGAAGAAGTAGTTGGTGCTATTGCAGCCGTAACGAAAGATTCCGGACATCCTCTATTAACAGCACGTCCCGTTAAGAAGTCTGCGTACATCGTAGTTACTTCTGACCGTGGTCTAGTTGGTGGATACAACGCGCACATTTTCCGTGCAGTTACCCGTGCAATCGAACAACGCCATAAATCGAAAGATGAAGTGGTCATTATCGCGATCGGTCGTAAAGGCTATGAATTCTTCGGCCGTCTGGGTTACCAGATCGAAGAAAGCCTGATCGGACTTTCGGATCACCCTCGTTTTGAAGAAGTAAAAGATATCGCGAATCGGGCTGTTGGCATGTTCACAGAAGGCGTTTATGATGAAGTGTTCTTGTATTACAACCACTTCATCTCCGCCATCTCCAACGAAGCAACTGAACGTAAATTGCTTCCACTCACAGATATTTCATCAGGTTCAGCTAATTCATCTTATGAGTTCGAGCCTTCAGCAGAAGCGATTCTCGAAACACTTCTCCCACAATACACGGAGAGCCTCATTTATGGAGCAGTACTTGATGGAAAAGCGAGCGAACATGCTTCCAGTATGACAGCGATGAAGACGGCGACAGACAATGCGTCTGATCTAATCGATTCGTTAACATTACAATTTAACCGCGCTCGTCAAGCAGCGATCACTCAGGAAATCACTGAAATCGTAGCCGGCGTAGCAGCACTCGAATAATAGATTTGAAACAGTAAGACAGGAGGGAAAAGCATGAGTAATGGACATATTCTTCAAGTTATGGGTCCGGTTGTCGACGTTAAGTTTGAAAACGGACAACTTCCAGCGATCTATAACGCATTGAAGGTTAATATCGATCGTTCCAACGGAGTGGTTGAAGTATTGACTTTAGAAGTAGCACTTCACCTTGGTGATGATGCAGTTCGTACGATTGCGATGTCCTCGACAGATGGTCTGAAACGCGGTACGTCAGTAATTAATACAGGCGCACCAATTTCTGTTCCAGTCGGCGACGTTACACTCGGACGTGTATTTAACGTACTAGGTGAGGAAATTGACCTGCGTGAGCCAGTTCCTGCTGATTCACAACGTGACCCAATTCACCGTTCTGCACCAACATTCGAATTCCTTTCTACAGAGGTAGAAATTCTTGAAACAGGAATTAAAGTAGTTGACTTGCTTGCACCATACATTAAGGGTGGTAAAATCGGACTCTTCGGTGGTGCTGGAGTTGGTAAAACAGTTCTAATTCAGGAATTAATCAACAACATCGCACAAGAACACGGTGGTATTTCCGTATTCGCTGGTGTTGGAGAGCGTACTCGTGAAGGAAATGACTTGTACTTTGAGATGACTGATTCAGGCGTTATCAAGAAAACGGCAATGGTCTTCGGTCAAATGAACGAGCCACCAGGCGCACGTATGCGTGTAGCACTTTCTGGCTTGACTATGGCTGAGTATTTCCGTGATGAGCAAGGACAAGACGTTCTATTGTTCATCGATAACATCTTCCGCTTTACACAAGCAGGTTCTGAAGTTTCTGCCCTACTAGGTCGTATGCCATCAGCGGTTGGATACCAGCCAACATTGGCTACTGAAATGGGTCAGTTACAAGAGCGAATCACTTCTACTAATAAAGGATCGGTTACATCGATCCAAGCAATCTACGTACCAGCGGATGACTATACGGATCCAGCTCCGGCAACAACTTTCGCTCACTTAGATGCAACAACGAACTTGGAGCGTAAACTTTCAGAGATGGGTATCTACCCAGCTGTGGATCCACTAGCTTCTTCTTCACGTGCATTGAGTGCGGAAATCGTTGGACCGGAACACTACCGTGTAGCTCGTGAAGTACAAACAACTCTTCAACGATACCGTGAATTGCAAGATATCATCGCAATCTTAGGTATGGATGAGTTAGATGAAGATGACAAGCAGATCGTTGATCGCGCTCGTCGTATTCAGTTCTTCTTGTCACAAAACTTCCACGTTGCTGAGCAGTTTACAGGACAAAAAGGTTCTTACGTTCCAGTTCCTGAAACAATCAAAGGCTTTGCTGAAATTCTAGAAGGTAAGTATGATCACTTGCCGGAAGATGCATTCCGTTTAGTTGGACGTATCGAAGAAGTAATTGCAAAAGCAAAAGCTATGGGTGTAGAAGTCTAAGAAAAGGGACCAGGAGGGAAAAAAATGAGTAAAATCAAAGTGAATATCGTCACTCCCGACGGCCCTGTTGTTGAAATGGATGCGAACATGGTGATAGCAGTTACCGAAGCTGGTGAGATCGGGGTTTTACCCGGTCACATCGCAATGGTCGCACCACTTCAAATTGGTGCACTTCGCCTAAAGACAGATGGCAAAACAGTAACAGTCGCAGTCCACGGAGGCTTCATCGAGGTCCGTCCTGAAGTGGTCACTGTATTGGCACAGAGTGCGGAACTGGCTGAGTCCATTGATATTGCACGTGCAAAGAAAGCCGCTGAAAAAGCTGAGCAAGATCTTCAGAAAAAAACTGATGACCTTTCCCATAACTTACACGAGCTTGATTTGAAACGTGCTATCAACCGCATGCAAGTGTATGAACAGCGTATGTAATCTATAACTAAAATGGACGGACAGACAATCTCTGTCCGTCCATTTTCTCTATATTCAAGAAAAAAGGAGTGGAAACAATGGACAGCATGCTAGGCAGCAATCCATTACTCGCGATGGTATCGCATATCTTCTTCATCGGCGTTAGCTTCTATGCACTACAAGCTATCTTGCCAGAAAATATCATACGAAAAAATCGTGTATTCCAAACACAACTTTTGTTTATTTTACTAAGTATTGCTATCGGCTCGACCGTATCAAAATTCTTTTTAGACATATCCTATTGGTCAGGAAGATGGGCAACTTGGTTTTGATTTCCTTCAGCTGAAGCTCTACTAGCCTCACAACGGAAATCAGAACTCTAGCTGAAGGAAATTAAAACGAATAAGGTAAAGAAAGAATTGGTCAATTTATAAGCACCGTTGATTTCCGTTCCGGGCGGACGCTTTCCGCAGGAGTCGCCGCCTGAAACGGAAATCAACTTATGTACTGCATCGCTATCTATTCAATACTAATAAGATGTACCTGATACTTTAATGATTAGAACAACTGTTCACACAATATCACTAGGATTGCAGTGGAAGACGGGGGACGACTCCGGAAAGTGTTCCCCCGTCTGCAACGAAAATCCCAACCAGATCACAGAATTGGCTTTCCTCGCCACAACTCTGTAATATTCATGTAATAAAAATAACGGCAAACACGTGTAAAATGTAGGATTAACGGGTATTAGCAGTAATGTGGCTAAATAAATGGGTCATTTGCAATCACATTGTGTCATATCAAAACATATACTACATCACGCAAGAAATAACACAAAACTGCGCCGGAAGTTACTTGTTTAGTAAGGTTTTACAAGGTACAATAGTAGATGTTTTATATGTTAAATTTGGAAACTGACAAATGACTAGGCTTCAACAATGAAAATGTTTATAGACGATTTTTGATAATAGGCTGTGGATGAAGGATAAATTGGACTCGGAGGGGCTATTGGTGGAAAAAATTATTATTAACGGCGGACGGACTTTAAAAGGGAACGTACGTGTAGAAGGTGCGAAGAACGCGGTATTACCGATCTTGGCTGCTGCTTTATTGGCATCTGAAGGAGTGAACGTCATTCGTGATGTTCCTAACCTATCGGATGTTCGGACAATCAATGAAGTGCTAAAAAGTTTAAACGCAAAGATCACGCATGATCCGGAAAACGGGGAAGTCATCGTAGATTCACGTGGAAGACTAGCAGACGAAGCACAATTTGAATTTGTACGTAAAATGCGCGCATCCATTTTAGTAATGGGACCGTTACTGGCGCGTAACGGATTCGCACGTGTCGCATTACCAGGCGGCTGTGCAATCGGTTCAAGACCTATCGATCAACATTTGAAAGGCTTCGAAGCAATGGGAGCGGAAATTTCATTTGGACATGGACATGTCGAAGCGAAAGTAGATGGCCGATTAAAAGGCGCAAAAATCTACTTGGACTTCCCGAGCGTAGGTGCAACAGAAAACATTATGACAGCTGCTGCACTCGCTGAAGGTACAACGATCATCGAGAACGCTGCGAAAGAACCTGAAATCGTCGACTTGGCGAATTTCATCAATGAAATGGGCGGTAAAGTAGTAGGTGCAGGTACGGATAACATTCGTATTGAAGGTGTAACAACAATGTATGCATCCACTCACCATATTATACCGGATCGTATCGAAGCAGGAACATTTATGGTAGCTGCAGCAATCACAGGCGGAGACGTCACGATTGAAAACGCAGTTCCTGAACACTCGACTGCTTTGATTTCAAAATTAACTGAAATGGGTGTAGTCATCACGGAATTGGATGAAGGGGTTCGTATCACAGCGAAACACCCACTTAAGGCAGTCGATTTGAAGACAATGCCACATCCAGGTTTCCCTACAGATATGCAATCACAAATGATGGCATTGATGTTAACAGCTACCGGTATCGGTGTGTTGACCGAAACTGTATTTGAAAATCGCTTCATGCACGTGGAAGAATTCCGCCGTATGAACGCAGACGTAAAAATTGAAGGACGTTCTGTTATTGTTTCAGGACCTTCAAAAATCCAGGGAGCGGAAGTCGCAGCCACAGACTTGCGTGCCGCTGCATCACTCATCCTAGCCGGACTCGTAGCAGAAGGTATTACACGTGTGACGGAATTGGTTCACTTAGATCGCGGTTATGTGGACTTTGACAAGAAACTCAAAGCCCTAGGCGCAGACATAACACGTGTCTCTACTGAACAAGAAGTTACTGAATCTCAATTAGCATAATCTTCAAGACCATGGACAGTTTACTGTTCATGGTTTTTTCGATTTTTACAATGAATACACGATTGTTCGCTAACATATAGTCTAGTATGTACAAAAAACTACTCGTTTTATTCATTATTTTCACATTATTTATTATTCCTATTCTTGTAAGACAAGCGCCAGAGTTGAAACTGGTAGAACAGCGAGAGGAGAAGTACTGCGATGTGTTGATTACGGTCATAGGTGTGGACGAGCCGATTCCGTTAGAAGAATATGTTGTCGGGGTCGTAGCGGGAGAGATGCCTGCCGATTTTCATCCGGAAGCATTGAAGGCGCAAGTAATTGCTGCTCGCACCTATGCGGCTAGAAACACGGATAAAGGGGTCAAGCCTATTGCCAAAGACGTCTCTGCGCAAGTATATCGTACAGAAGCAGAGCGCAAAGAACGCTGGGGCAAGTCATTCAAAGACAATGAAAAGAAAGTCCGCCAAGCAGCTGAAGCGACTGAAGGTAAAATAATTGTATATGGAGAAGAAATTATATCTGCCATGTTTTTCTCTACATCTAACGGCAAAACGGAAGCCGCGCAAAACTTCAGCGGCAATCCGGTTGAATATTTACAAAGTGTAGATAGCCCAGGTGAAGAAGATGTGGCGCCAACCGTAGAGCGCAAGCAAGAATTAACATTAACGGAGTGGAATCGTAAACTCGGTTTCAATTGGAATGCTAATCAATTCCGCGAACTACAACTCGTGCGTAATCAAACGGGACGTGTTCAGAAAATTATCGCAGGACCCTATGAAACGAGCGGACGACAGATCCGAGAAAAACTTCATTTGGCTTCCACCGATTTCAATATTGCTTATGACGTTAACAATCAAATCGTCCTTATTACGACCGTTGGTTATGGCCATGGCGTCGGGATGAGTCAGTATGGTGCGGAAGCTTTCGCGCAAAAAGGATGGACCGCCGATCAAATTCTGTCGCACTATTATACAGGTACAAAAATACAAAAAATAAATTTACCTGAAGATCGATGTTTAAAATCCCCGTAACTTGCAAAGAATGCAAGTGAGGTGATGAACATGCGAGAAGAAAAACCAAAGGCCCCTTCTCAGGAGATCAAGAAAACGAAGAACGGCTGGTTCTGGCCTGCCATTTATACGAGCGTAGCGCTCTTATTCATCGGCATGGTATGGGGATACACCGCATTGACGACGGAAGAATCTGCCCCGTCTGAAGTTGCAAAAGTAGACCAGCCAAAAGAAAATGTCACGGTAGAAACAAATGCATCAAAGGAAACACTGAAGTATCCATTCGATGAAGCAAAAGTAGATTCAGTCGCCATCTTACAAGAATTTTATGATGCAGAAGCAGACGAAGCAGTGCGTGAGAAAGCACTACTCGTATTCAACCAGACGTACGTCACCAGCAAAGGACTTTCTTTATCGATGGACGGTGAACCGTTCGAAGCTGTAGCGGCAATGAGCGGAACAGTCGAAGAAGTCATCGTGGACTCATTCAAAGGAACAGAAGTCCGTTTGAAACACGCGGACGGTAAGACGACGATCTACGGTTCGTTAACAGGTGTACTTGTGAAAGAAGGCGACACAGTCCAACAAGGGCAAGTGCTCGCGACAACGACTCAGAATGAATGGAATCCTGAAGCAGGCATCCACTTGCAATTCGAAATCCAGCAAGACGGAGTCGCCGTGAATCCACATGATTTCCTAGCATTTTAATAGGTAGCATCCAAGCCATTCCACCCCCTGGAATGGCTTTTTTCATATGTTGACACACGTTCGCATACACTACATTAGTCAAAGGAGTGAATAGAGAAAGGAAGAGGGCGTGCACGAGCAAATTAGAAAACGCTGCGTACGACTGGGCAAGCTACTGATCGAGACCAACTTGACAGTGCGCGCGCTAGCCAATGCGACCGGCTACTCCAAAAGTACGGTCCACAAAGACTTAACGGAACGACTACCGAATGTAGATCCATGCTTGTCACGGAAAGTCGCAGAAATTTTGGCTTATCATAAATCCATCCGCCACTTGCGCGGAGGAGAAGCCACCCGACAAAAATGGAAAAATGAAAACGAAGCACAAAAAGCAGATGCCTAGCCACACTGAAAATGAAGCAGTAATGTACTGTACCCATACAAGCAGCCTGAAATCATGAGCAGCTATCCAGATGATCGTGTATCTGGGTAGCTTTTGTTTGGTTGTGTATCTATGCTGCTAGCTATCCGCTCTATGCATGTCCGCGAGTGCTCTATGCGTCATCCTATCCGCTCTATCGTCCGCGCCATCCGCTCAATCCCAGTCCGCGAGTGCTCTAAGCGTCGTCCTATCCGCTCTATCGCCCGCGCTATTCGCTCTATCCGCGTCCGCGAGTGCTCTAAGCGTCGTCCTATCCGCTCTATCGCCCGCGCCATTCGCTCTATCCCAGTCCGCGAGTGCTCTATGCGTCGTCCTATCCGCTCTATCGGCCGCGCCATTCGCTCTATCCATGTCCGCGAGTGCTCTAAGCGTCATCTTATCCGCTCTATCGCCCGCGCCAATCGCTCTATCTCCGTCCACAAACGCTCTATCACCCCACCAACCGCCTAAACCCACAAAACCATGTATAATAGACAACAAAACAACGCAACGGGAGGAATGAATCATGACAAAAAAGTATATTCTGGCGCTCGATCAAGGCACCACGAGCTCACGTGCTATTTTATTCGATAAAAAGGGTGACATCTTCCACACGGCACAACAGGAATTCAAGCAGTACTTTCCAAAGTCCGGCTGGGTGGAACACAATGCGGATGAAATCTGGAGTTCGATTCTTTCCGTTATCGCAGCTGTCATTTCTGAAAAAAATATTACCGCCACACAAGTCGAAGCAATCGGCATCACCAATCAACGCGAAACGACTGTCGTCTGGGACAAACATACTGGCGATCCGATTTATCATGCGATCGTTTGGCAATCCCGCCAAACTGCTGATATTTGCGAGGAGCTAAAAACCGCTGGACATAGTGAGCTATTCCGTAATAAAACCGGCTTGCTGATCGATTCCTATTTCTCCGGAACGAAAGTGAAATGGATTCTTGATAACGTAGAAGGCGCACGCGAAAAGGCGGAGAATGGGGACTTGCTGTTTGGCACGATCGATACGTGGATCATCTGGAAGCTTTCAGGAGGCAAAGCACATGTTACCGACTATTCAAACGCCTCGCGCACGTTAATGTACAATATCCACAAGCTAGAGTGGGACGAAGAGCTGCTAGACATTCTCGGTGTTCCTAAAGCCATGTTGCCAACGGTCTGTGAGTCATCCGAAGTCTACACACATACCGACGCCAAACACTTTTTTGGCCACGAAGCACCCATCGCGGGAATCGCGGGGGATCAGCAGGCGGCTTTATTTGGTCAGGCGTGCTTTGAAAGCGGCATGGTGAAAAATACGTATGGAACCGGCTGTTTCATGCTAATGAACACAGGAGAGAAAGCCGTAACATCTGAAAATGGATTGTTGACGACGATTGCTTGGGGGATCGATGGCAAAGTGGAATATGCACTCGAAGGAAGTATTTTTGTTGCGGGTTCCGCCCTTCAGTGGCTACGTGACGGCCTGCGTATGTTCCGTAACGCCTCGGAAAGCGAGAGCTATGCCAAGCGTGTCAAATCAACTGACGGCGTCTACGTCGTGCCTGCATTCGTTGGACTCGGCACACCATACTGGGACAGCGATGTGAAAGGGGCCGTTTTCGGTCTGACACGCGGAACGACGAAAGAGCATTTCATACGCGCGACGCTTGAATCACTCGCCTACCAAACGAAAGACGTCCTCGACGCGATGGAAGCGGACTCGGGGATTTCATTGAAAACGCTACGGGTGGATGGGGGCGTTGTGTCGAACGATTTCCTGATGCAATTCCAGTCAGACTTACTTAACGTACCGGTCGAGCGTTCAACGATCAATGAAACTACAGCACTTGGCGCAGCGTATCTTGCAGGCCTTGCAGTAGGATTCTGGAAGGACCGCAATGAAATTGCAGAGTACTTATGTCTCGATCAACCGTTTGAACCGAATATGGAAGAAACCGTACGCGAAGAACTTTATGCAGGTTGGCAAAAAGCCATTCGCGCGACAATTGCCTTTAAATAATTCTTTAGCCGCCGCTAACTTGCTGGCGGCTTTTTGATTTGTCAACCTATCGAACGATGTCAAATAAAGTAGAAATATGATATAATGAACAGCTAGAGAGTTTAACCAGACAGGACGGATGGGGAAGGGGATAGAGTCACGATGTTTTCGAAAGAAATTGGGATCGACTTGGGTACTGCCAATATATTGATATATATGAAAGACCATGGTCTTGTCATCAACGAGCCGGCTATCATGGCGATCGATAAACGTTCGGATGAACCGATAGCTTTTGGTATAGAGGCCAATCAAATGATTGGTCGTGCACCAGAACATATCCAAATCGTACGCCCAATGAAAGACGGGAACATTGCGGACTTCGAAATGGCCCGCGTATTGATTCAGCACTTCCTCGAGAAAGCGCAAGGAAAGGGCTTGCGTGGCAAACCCCATATTACGATGTGCTGTAAAGCGGATACGACCCGGGTAGAAAAAAGCGTCATCCAACAAGTAGTGATGGGAGCTGGAGCTAAACAGGTCGTGATCGAGGAAGAATCGAAAGTGGCGGCAATCGGAGCGGGAATTGATATATCTAAACCTTCAGGCAATATGATAGTCGATTTAGGCGCCGGTACGACAGACGCGTCCGTGCTTTCAATGGGGGAAATCGTATCCTTTAAAACTACGAATATCGGTGGCCTTTATTTTGATCAGTGCATTATTCAACATATACGAAGAAAATATGATGTATATATAGGCGAAAAAACGGCAGAACAAGTGAAAAAAGAAATCGGCCTTGTTGTAATGGGCGGACAGAAGCCGAGCGCGATGAACGTGCACGGTAGTGACCTAGCGACAGGTATTCCGAAGACGATTGAAGTGACAGCCGAAGAGATCCATCAGGCATTACGTGTGCCAATCAGTAAAATCGTCCAGACGACAAAAGACGCATTGGAAGAAACGCCACCGGAGCTCGCTGCAGACGTAGCGCAGCGCGGCATCATTTTAATCGGTGGCGGCGCATTGCTTCCTGGGATCGATACCTTATTATCCGAACATTTGAAAGTCCCGGTTTTCATTGCAGAAAATCCGCTCACTTGTATTGCGCAAGGTACGGGTCTGTTAATGAACAAAGCGGGTAAAGCCTCAACACGCATAAATTGACCTGCCATGCAAGCGGCAAGTAGTGTATACTAAAAAGAACGATTTATCTGAAATGATGATGCGAAGGAGTGAAATGAAATGTTTCGTGGTTTTTATACAGTAGGATCAGGCATGATCGCACAGCAACGCCGTACGGAAATGCTGTCCAATAATATCGCGAACGCCAATACGCCAGGCTATAAAGCTGAGCAGTCGACGATTCGTGCGTTCCCGGAAATGTTCATGTCCCGATTGGATTCGATGCGCGTACCGACGGAAAAAGGCTTGAGTTTCAATAACCTTTCCAAAGTAGGCGAATTATCGACAGGCGTCTATATGCAAGAAACCTTGCCTTTATTCGCGCAAGGACAATTGCGGGAGACTGAACAAAAGACCGATATTGCATTAATTGATGGACCGATGGAAGTGGACGAAGAAACCGGTGTTGCAGGAACAGTGTTTTTCACGCTTGAAGGCGAGAATGGCGGTCAATACTATACACGAAACGGGAATTTCGCTGTCAACGCAGAAGGCTATCTGACCAATCCATCCGGCCTATTTGTCCTTGACGATGCGGGCAACCGGATCGAACTGGCAAGTGACGATATTCGCGTGACGGATTCAGGCGTAGTTTTCGCAGGGGAAACGGAAGTGGCGACACTAGGGATTGCCTACTCTGACGGACCTAATGCGCTGTCCAAGCAAGACAATGGACTGTACACGACAACTGACGGCAATGCATTGCCAACTGGCGGCACATACTCGATGCAACAAGGCTATCTCGAAGATTCCAATGTCGATGCCGCGCGCTCGATGACGGATATGCTGACAGCTTACCGTGCATTTGAAGCCAATCAAAAGATTCTTCAAGCTTATGATCGCAGTATGGAAAAAGCGGTCAATGAAGTAGGACGAGTCAATTAATGACTACATATAGAAACATGCGAAAAGGACGTGACCTTTTATGATTCGCACGATGACTACCGCCACGAATACGATGAACCAGTTGCAGCAACGTCTTGACTTGATCGGCAACAACTTATCGAACGTCGGCACACATGGATATAAATCCTCGGACGCTACATTCCAGGAACTTTTATTCCAACAAATGAATAACGACAAAGCAGATAAAGCGGACCGAAGTTCAGATCTTGGCATCCGCATGGGTACCGGCGCACATCTTGGTAGCTTGCAGATGAACTGGAAAGTCGGCTCCGTTCAAGTAACGGATCGTCAACTCGACTTTGCGTTGACGGAACCGAAACAACATTTTAATTTGATTCAGCCAACAGACAATGGGGAAGAAATCATTTACTCGCGCAAGGGTAATTTCTATTTGTCACCTACTGCAAACGGCGACAATAGGCTCGTCAATGAAGAAGGACTAGCAGTGGCGGATACAGCAGGACGTCCCATCGTCTTTTCTGGACAAGCGACCGACTATCAAATTCGCCCTAACGGTGTATTGCAAGTCACTACTCCGCAAGGCACGCAGGACTTCAATCTCGGTGTTACGGTTCTTGAAAAGCCAGATTCGATGGTTCAGCTTTCCGCAACGAACTTCGGTTTGCCGACGGATCTCGCAGCACTAGGACTTGCAGCTAATGATTTGTTAACAGAAATGACCGGAGCGGGTCGAAACCAAATTGGCTTGCAAAATCAAGCACTCGAAACATCCAACGTAGAGTATGAAAAAGAAATGGCCGATTTGATTTCGACGCAACGTGCCTATCAATTCAATGCGCGTTCCGTAACTATGGCGGACCAGATGATGGGCTTAATTAATGGCATTCGCTAACGCGTGCAATAGGAGTACTGACTATGAGTGAAAAACATACAAATTTCAAAAAAATAACAGAACCACTTTCCCCTGTGCAACCGTTTGAACCGTTGAAGACTAAAGAACCTGTAGAGCCAGCGAGCACACCGGAAATGGAAGATCCAATCAAACTGACAGAAACAGATCAGGACGTACCGACTGTAGCGGACGAAGTGGCTGTCACGCTGTCAGAGCCACTTGTGACAGACGAAGTAGTTGGTGAAGACAATCAACCGATTGTGGAGCCGGAAGCTCTAGAAACAGCACCTGACGTCTCACAGCAAGAAGTAGAAGAAACGCTTCTAATCGAAACGGAACCTGTAAAAAAACTACCTGCACCAGAAGAATCCAACGCGTCGTTCTGGACGAAAATTCAGTCCAAATGGCCACGCAAGGAGCGCACTAAAAAACCTATGAAACCTGTAAGTGAAATGCGCTGGGTTCAAGTCCGTATGATTCCAATCTGGCTACGCATGCTGATTTTACTCGTGTTGCTCGTCTTGGCCGCTGCAGTCGGTGCAATGGTAGGCTTTAGTGTGATCGGTGACGGCACAGCAGCCGATGTCTTCAAAAAAGAGACATGGCAACATATTTTTGATATCATGAATGGTAAATAAGTACAGAAAGGTCTGACATCTTCAGAACCTCTAGAATAAAGGAGACACATTTCATGCTGAACGCTACACAAATACAAGAAATCATTCCACATCGCTACCCATTCCTGCTCGTTGACCGCATCGAAGAGCTTGAAGAAGGTAAGCGTGCAGTCGGATTAAAAAACGTATCTATCAATGAAGACTTTTTCAACGGCCATTTTCCTGGCTATCCCGTCATGCCAGGCGTTTTAATTGTAGAAGCACTTGCCCAAGTAGGCGCGGTCGCTTTGCTCAAGAAAGAAGAAAACAAAGGTCGTTTGGCATTTTTCGCAGGTATTGATAATTGCCGCTTCAAACGCCAAGTAACACCTGGCGACACGCTTCGTCTCGAAGTAGAAATTGTTCGCTTGCGCGGAACGATTGGCAAAGGAAAAGCCGTCGCTACCGTAGAAGGCGAAGTTGCATGTGAAGCAGATATTACATTCGCACTAGGACCAGTCCAGGAGTAGTACTATCGTTTTGCTTAACACGAAAAATTTGATATAATAATCATTGGAATGCCAATATTGGCATACAGTGGGAGGGTACATTACAGCATGTTAAAGAAGCTTTCTCCGAATATAAAGAGCAGCATCACTCGTTCCATATCGCAATCATTTGAACAATATATGAGTGAAATCGGCTGGTCAGCAGAAGATTACAACATCGAACAATTTTACGCCAACTGGCGGGAATACATTACGACTAAAGCTCTTTGGTACGACAAGATTCCCGATGACATCAAAGCAGATCCCGAGTTCCATAAAGAATTAGCCGAGCGTGTAGAAGGAGTATTAATTCGTATCCTCAATGATCCGCCAACAGAAGAGCAGATCGCGCAAATCGAAATTCTGCAGCAAAAACTTAACACTCATTACGATTATGGCTGTAAAGCGGAAGCTGTATACGTTCAAAACGTATTGGAAACGACGTCTAATCAGTCGGATAATTAAAACGAATAGTTCTCTCCTTTTCGCACAAGCTAACGAAGAACATACCGATACGTATGGTTCATAGCTCGTAAAAAAGGAGGGAATTTTTTTATGATCAGAAAAGCTCTGCCGGTAGTTTTTGCATCTGCACTCGTCCTAACCGCATGTAACACGAACAACGGCGCACTTCCAAGCAACAACGAAACGCCGATGCAAGATATGGAACGCGACAATACGCCGAACGGTAACAAGCGTATGGGTCCAAATCTTGACGGTCTGGATGACAACAATGACCGTGGTATCATGAGGGACGAAGGAGATCGTATCATTGAGGATACACGCGAAGGGATAGACAGAACACGCGATGAACTCCTCGATGACAATAACGAAAACCGCGGTGCACGCGACGACAACAACTTGAACGGCAACATGAACGGCAACGACGCTGCTCCAAACGGCGTTCTACGCGACGAAGATCGTAAAGTACGATGATTCCAGCCACTATAAAAACGACCCTGCATATCGAATGCATGGGTCGTTTTTGTGTGTTTGGATTTGGTGGTTTGTCTAGTTTGCTCAATGCGGTGAGTTATCCGCTCTATGCGGTGAGTTATCCGCTCTATGTGGCGCGTTATCCGCTCTATGGGGCGCGTTATCCGCTCTATGGGGTTGAGTTATCCGCTCTATGGGGTGCGTAATCCGCTCTATGGGGTGCGTTATCCGCTCTATGCGGTGCGTTACCCGCTCTATGCGGTGAGTTACCCGCTCTATGCAGCGAGTTATTCGCTCTAAGCGGCATGCTATCCACTCTATGTGGCGCGTTATCCGCTCTAAGCGGTGAGTTATCCGCTCTAAGCGGTGAGTTATCCGCTCTATGTGGCGTGTTATCCGCTCTATGCGGTGCGTTATCCGCTCTATGCGGTGCGTTATCCGCTCTATGCGGTGCGTTATCCGCTCTATGCGGTGCGTTATCCGCTCTATGCGGTGCGTTATCCGCTCTAAGCGGCATGCTATCCACTCTATGTGGCGCGTTATCCGCTCTATGCGGTGTGTAATCCGCTCTATGGGGCGCGTTATCCGCTCTAAGCGTTGCGTTATCCGCTCTAAGCGGTGAGTTATCCGCTCTAAGCAGCGAGCTACCCGCTCTAAGCATCACAATATCCGCACTAACAACCCACCCAACCCACCCAAACCCACCAAAAACCAAAAAAAGCCACCCAAAAAAGGGCAGCCACCAAAAACACAATCACAATCACAACTTCGTCTTCTCATCAGGATCCGTGTCACGCTTCAACTTCGGTCGATCCCACATGCCCATCTCGAATTGCTCAAGCAACGCATCGCCCGCGAAGCCTTCATCCAGCAACTCCTCAAGCAAATGCTCTGCGTATTTCGAACGGGCGCGCTTCAAACGACCCTTCATCAATACGGAAATCCGGTCGCCGATCTGACTCCAGTTTTCTACCGCCACATCGAACGAAGCGGGTTCATTGCCGGGATACGAAATGACGACGCGCACTGTCAGCAACGTCTCCTCGACCTTCCATTTATCCATAATGTCCTTATACTTGGCATCAATGAACAACTCAAGAACCCACAAACGATGACTGTTTTCCTGATTGATGATAATCCCGTCATACAGTGGAAACGCAAGCACACCATTCTCCTGCATCACTTCCACCGAAATCATCTTAAACGTCTTCAATCCTATCACCTCGGTACAATTTTCCCAAGTATAGCATAAAAATCTCACAATACTCGAAAATTCAATAATGCATTACGCAGGATCCACATGAAACCTTATCAACACAAGAAACTCCGAAAATCACGTCCAATGAAAATTGAAAAAGCTATACGAAAACGGCATCAAAATTCAATTTTGCCACTTTGCTTGAACTGCCCTTTGTAGATTACGATAAGGGCAGCACAAAGAAGGGAGGGACAAACTCTTGAACCAAGTGGCTTTAGTAGGGCGTATCACCAAAGACCTCGTATTAAAAGAACACGCATCTGGACGTGTCAACACCACGTTCGTCCTCGCTATTAATCGCAGCTTCAAAAACGCCAGCGGAGAAGTGGCAACCGATTTCGTGCTGTGCTCCGTTTGGGGGCGATCCGCCGAAAACCTAGTCCGTCACTGCGGCAAAGGATCACTCATAGGCGTCAGTGGAAGTATTCAAACTCGGAACTACGAACGGGAAGATCAGTCGAAAGTGTACATCACAGAAGTTATGTGCAACGACGTTCGCTTCTTGTCAAAGTCACCAAAATCTCAACACGCCGAAATGAAAACGCATTCATCTACTGAGCCGAAACGTTTTGAAGAAGCGAAAACAGCAGAAACCGCACTTCCAATTTTCTAACACCAGCCTAAAACGAAAGGGGAGGAGACAAAGGCTGATCCGCCGTCACACAGCCACTGTTGATCAACTCCTGATCCATTGGCTAACACACAATTGAAGAGAAACGAAAAAAGAGAAAACAGAAACGACACTACAAGCATATTCGCCAACTAGCAATACCTAATCGGCAGAAGCAAGAGCGGGTGGGGACTCGATCCTCTGTGATGCCGGGAGTACATTCAGCATAGGAACTGAATCGATTTTACGCCAACTCATCCGTCGTCCGTTTTGCTGGAGACCACTTCCAAAAGACGGACTGACGGAATACATACCCGCCCATAGAAAGGAAGAAGCCCCATGCCAACCACTTCTACCGTTGTACACAAACAAGATATCGAGCGCTTAGAAGACCAGCTCGGTCAGCTAATCCGTATCATCGCCAACATGAACGAGCGCATCAACTACCTCGAAACAATCAAAACCAACCCGTTCCTCATCCCCTCCAAATCACAATAAAAAGACTTGCATCACGTTCGATGCAAGTCTCACTCAATTAATTAAACGTCAGCAAATCCTCGAGCTCTCGATCATTGAGTTCCGTCAACCACTGACTCGAATGAATCAAATCAGCTGACAAAGCCGCCTTCTCGACGAGCATCTCGTCAATCTTTTCCTCGATTGTCCCGACCGTTACAAATTTATGCACATGCACAAATTTGGTCTGCCCGATACGGTACGCACGATCCGTTGCCTGGTTCTCCACAGCCGGATTCCACCAGCGGTCTGCGTGCAATACGTGATTCGCCTGTGTCAAGTTCAAGCCGGTGCCCCCAGCTTTCAACGACAGGATGAAAATCGGGAATTCCCCGTTTTGGAACGCTTCAACCAATGCATCACGCTGTCCTTTCGGCATACTACCCGTCAAGAACGGCACGTCGATTCCATGTAATTCAGACAAGCACTGACGGATCATCTGCCCCATACCGATGTACTGCGTGAAGATTAAGCATTGCTCCCCATTCGCCGCAATCTCCGCTGCCATGGAGACGATTCGTGCCATTTTATTGGAACGCTTCGTCAACTCGGCAGCAGGGGCTGGCGGTTCTTTTAAGAATAATGCTGGATGGTTACATAACTGCTTCAAACGACTGAGCATCTTCAAGATCAAGCCTTTTCGCTCAAACCCTGTCAGTGTTTCAAGTTTGAACTTCGTCTCCGAGACAAAACTCTCATACAATGCAGCTTGCTCAGTAGTCAGCGGTACATATTCATTTTGCTCGAGCTTCTCTGGCAAGTTCAAGCGCAATTCCGGATCATTCTTCGTCCGGCGCATCATGAACGGCTGGATTCGCGCACGCAATTTCCGTTTCTCCGCTTCGAGATCATCTCGCTCGATCGGCACGATGAACTCTTCGCTGAATTTACGGAAACTGCCGAAATAGCCTTTATGAATGAAATCAAAAATAGCCCATAACTCCGATAAACGGTTCTCGATGGGCGTACCCGTCAAGGCGATATGATGTCCACCGCGCAACTTGCGAATTGCTCGTGACTGCTTCGTCTGCAAGTTCTTAATATTTTGCGCTTCATCAATCGTCACATTCGCGAACTCATACACCGACAGCATCTCAGTATCTTGTGTGGCGGTACCGTATGTCGTCAAAATAATATCCGCTTGACGCGTACTCATGATATCCGCAAATTGTTCCTCGCGCGCACGATTCGTTCCGTAATGTACGTGTACCGTTAGCGAAGGCGCAAAACGCTCAAGCTCTTTCTGCCAGTTGCCCATGACACTCGTCGGACAAATGATCAGCGAAGGGGAGTCCGTTTCCGGTAAATCATGCACATACAGCAAATACGCGATGAGCTGCACAGTCTTACCTAGTCCCATATCATCCGCAAGCACGGCACCGAACTTATTATCCCGCATGAAATGAAGCCACTCGAAACCTTCCTGCTGATACGGACGCAACTCTGCGTGCAACGTTTTAGGTACGGGAACAGCCGGCAAACCTTTCTTGTCATGCAACATATTCATCACTTTACGTAACGACTGCTGCATCGAGAACGCAACGAGCGGATCGTCTTCTTCCTCTTCCTCAAATGAAGGCGCAATCTCTTCCGGCACTTCATTGAACAGCAAATCTTTCACCGTCCACTCGCCGTCGTCCACTTGCTCCATCAACTCACGAATCCGCTTGAGCCATGCCGGATCCAAATGGAACCACTCATCGCCTGCACGAATATATTCTCGGTTCTCATCGACCATCTTCTGGAACTGGTCTTTATCGATCTTTTCGCCAGCTAATGAAAACTGCCAATCAAACGACAATACTTGATCAAGACTGGCTGACGAACGATACGACTGCATTCCTGCAGAAGTACGAATCTTTAACTTCGTCTCTGTCACCGTCTTCAACCAAGCCGGTAATATAACGGGGTAATCAAACGCCTGACAAAGCGGCAAATCTTCCTGAATGAAAATCCGCACTTGCGCATCATTTAACGGCACATGCATAAACTGTCTTGGCTCATACCATTCGACCGAACGGAAAATCCCGACCATCTCGGATTGACGCTCTTCAATCTCTTCTGCATACTCCTTGCGTTTTGCTGGCAACGCATTTTCCATCGAGCCTGCAATTTTACCAATCGCCGGCGACCATTGCGCCCCTCTATCACTAATTAAGATCGTCTCAAGCAACCAATCCGTTTCATCGATATCCGGCTCCGTCAAACGAAGGGCTACGCGGAACGGTAACTTCGACTTTTCGGTATTTGGCCATCCATACTGCTGGAAGTGAGGTAACAAAGCAGGGAAGTCCGCCATCGAAACACCAAGCGTCGCCAACTGTCCGCGCATCGCAAGCGAAATATAGCGTCCAGCTTGCTCAGATAAATGGGTCTTGTCGAGATTAAACGACAGTCCAGACTCCGTCGCTTCCACATATGAAAACAACGCAGGGTCATTCCACAACGTCGCGGCTTCACGAATGTCTGCCAGTACTTGTTCATCATTAGAAGTCGCACCCGAGTATTGCACATACGGATGACTGCCAGCCGAAAACAAGCGCAGCAACATATCGATCGATACGTCGAGCCAATTATCTCGCTGCTCCACTAACATTCCATACATCGTCGGTTCATCCGAATAAAATAAATACGACACCAACATGTCCGCGTCGATCTTGCGCGTTTCTCTTTCGACATTTGCGGATACGATGAACACGCCATCCTGTCCTTCTTGTAACGTTAACTCTAATGAAAGTTGTAAGATGTTCGAATCGGTCATAACAGTAGATTTCCTTTCTCCATCTCTTCCATCAGTGCACGCAGACGTGGGAATTGCTGGCGGACTGTATGGACATAACGGTTCCAAAATTCATTGCGGCCATCGCGCTTCGCAGCGGTCTTCATCTGCTTCCACAAACGCACCGCACGACGATAGCTATCACGATTTTTCTCTTTAACTAATTTCAAGGCCTCCGCATGCATAAGAGGGAACACGGCTTGTGAATCTTCCGCCAGTGCCGTCTTTAGCGCCGAGCCGTCAATCATATCGACCGATCCGCGAGTCAAATGCATAAGCGCAGCCCATTCTGAGTAGCGATTGCGCTCGAATAAAAATTTGCCATACGCACGACTCGCTTCCGGACCGTACGATTGGAATAATTGATCACGCTGCTCTTCCGGCACGTCAGAAAGTGACAGTAATTCATCAATATCTTCAGCGAAAGCCGAACGATTACGCGCTGCCAGTTGCTGATAATACTCGGCCAAATGCGGAAGCAATTTCAGCATGATCGACTGTACGATATCAAAGTCTTCATCTTCCTTCGCATAAAGCGCAAATGCCAACCACTGAGGAACTGCGGTTGCATCTAAATTATTCAGCTCCTGATCAAGTTCATCAAAGCGACCTGACGTCAAGTAGAGGAACGCACGAAATAACGGCGCATCCTCTGCCGTTTCTTTCTCCAAGCGCTCAATTTCTTGTGTCAATTCCGCTTCGTCTTCGTAGAGCTCAGTATAGACAAGACGGAACGCTTCAAAACGCTTCGAGAACAATCCTTCTTCGTCTACTGCGAATGAATGGATTAAATCCTTCAGCTTCGTATGGAAGGCGTCCGTTTCAAATAAACGTGATTTCGAACTAAGTTGCTTAATACCCGCTTTCATTTCGGACATCTGTTCATTGAGCCAGATCGTCAACTGCCATTTGCCGTAATGATAGGAATCATTGGCGGATAGTTCATTTTTTAGGAACGGCCAAGCCGCCCGCATTAGTGTCAGTTGATAGTACAGCGAAAAGAGCGGCTTCCATTCCCATTCAAAAGGAGAAAGCCGCGTCTTCTGATGTTCGATTTTTGAAGCGTAATGCAAGAATCCAGTCGGTCCGTCACTCGGATTTAACTCGGTGAGCGGCTTCACTAATGCGGATAATGCAGTCAACCAAGCTTCCGGTGTCCGTTCACTGATCGATAATTGCGTTTGCACAGTTCCTGACTGGCGCCACGTATTCAGCCAATCGGATAATGAATGAAACTGCGAATACAAATGAAAGACCACCGCGATCTGATGCGAGCACCAATCTCCGCCAGCACATGTGCAGTACGGTTCCATTGTTTGGAAGGAAAGACGCGCGAATTCAGACTCGGTACCCGAAATATTTGCCATTAACGATTGCTCGGTTTCCGTGTAGCGATACGCACCAATTGCGTTCATACGTACAAGTGAAGCCGCCTTGCGTATAATTTCCGCCTGCTCAGGGACAGACGGCTGAAATGTATGTTTAATATGGTTCATGAATTCTTCGATTTGCGATTCGTGCATATTTGCGATTCGTTCAATAGTGATGGCCACCGAATCCACTCCTTACTTAAGCATTCCTCCTATTATACCGTTTTTATCAATGTTTTACCACAACTTGAGGAGCTTAATAAGATTCAGATTTCATTTACCCGATTGATTATGGATTAGCTGCATGAGGTTCAACATGCCTGACAGCAACAACTGGCGGTTTTCGTGGTCCAATGAATCGACCTGTAAAATAAATTCTTTCAGCAATGGCTCATTTTCAATCAGCGATCCATATTGCGCAATAAACCCTTTTTCGTATGTGGCGGTACTATCAAGCGTTCGATTGGAAAGAGGGCGCAATGACTTTAACGGCTTATCCATAATCATCGCAAGCAATACATCGTCCGGGATATTATACGTTTCCTTGATCCGTGGAATTAAATAAATTGGAAAGCCGCGTATGTCCGATTCATACCTCGACATCGTTGCGCCATCCACTCCGAGATCCTCTGCCATCTGCTTCTGAGAGATGTGTAAATACTCATCCCGATATTCTTTCAACTGTGTTCCGAAACTCATTTTCATCACCCATTTTTTCTCGCCATCTTATAAGAAAAGGGTCCGTCATTTTGATTAATTGTCATTTAAGCAATTCGAATTGACGTAATGACAATTAATAAATTTATTCAAAAGGATATGAGAAGATAATGAATAAAAAGTAGAAAGTAGGCGAATGTGATAGAAAAAGTGCAATTGACCTTACACGTTCCACAATTACAGTCTCGCTCCAAAACGCCTGAACCGGTCATAGCAGGTGAACCATGCTTCTTTCATTCTCTTGAACAGTATTGCGAAAAGTCCATCCACGATCCAAGTGGAAGAGTTTCGTATTTGTATGGCATCACACGTGACGAGATGATTTTCGAACAAGTCGTCATCTATTATGATGCTAATCAAATTATCTTTTCCTATGAGAAAACGAATGTGGATGCGAGCAAAGAATTGCTCGAACAATTGAAAAAAGAGAACATCGAATATCATCCTATGTCCAAAACTTTTCTCGTAGGGCCTGACGAATAACCCAATCAACGGCGTGATTCGCCACTATGACCGCTATCTGAAAAATTCTCTTGGTATATTAGAAGGTTTCCGACTCATATCATGCACAAAATCCTCTTTGTTGTGATATATTATTAATAATCGGAAAATTCAAACAAATGAAGAGGAGGGGGAAGATATGCTAGTTATACAGCGGATCAAGCCATTTTATACCAGGAAGGAAGAGTTCAACTTACGCCTTGTATTCGCTTATCAATATTTCTCTATTAAGCGAAATGATGAGGTGTTCCAATTCGTACCGGCAGAGGGGAAGGAAATCGTCGTCAACACGAAGAGTCTGCAGATAGAAAACTTAGGAGAGGTATTTGTCTTTCAACGAGGAAACCGGTTTATACGGCTCCCGCTTTATCAATTACTGCTAGTTTCCGATTTACATTTGCATTTGTCGACTATACTCGAAGGAGCGATGGGATTGGAAGGCCATCTACAGGAGGAGTACATGCGTGAAGCAGACGGTTTGGTTGAGAAGTTGGAACGGGATAATTGGGAACGAATGGTAGACTACGCACTCGAAACGAAAAACCAGCTCTTGTTTAAGGAGTTGATGGAAGGACTGCGAATGATTTGATCATCACTATGACGCGTTAAAAAACACCTCAGTCGAAAAGCACATGCGTGTGCGTCGAAGTTGAGGTGTTTTTATGTGGGATGCTTTGTTCGTTTGGTTGTCATAGTGTTAGGAAATGGAGCGCTAGTACGAATAGTCCTGATCCACCAAGGCCTAGTGCAAAGTCTTGCCATGTAAACTCAATTGTCTTGTCCAAGTTCATCGCTCATCACTCCTCTTGTAATTAGAGTCACAGGACCCTATTACTTCCTATTATAGACTAATTCTTTAGATTGGAAACATTCAGATAACTAAATGAATCTAATGGACTAGGGGGTTTTTAACAGGTAAAGGCTGGCAGAGGGTAGGGGGAGGGATTTCAAGTGCAAAGATGTGCTCCCAACGCTTCGCTTATGCTCGCAAAGGCCGTACTTCGCTACGGCCTTCGCTCTAGGCGGACGCTTTCCCATGGGCCCGCGGTGAGCCAACTAGTCACTGCGTTCCTTTAGTTGTCTCACCTGATCGGGCTGATCCATCGGAAGTCGCCGCCTGCCGCTCCAATCCCTTGCAGTGTGAGTGGGGGATACTTTTAGATGTCATTAAAGTTAGGGTTGTAATTATTTAGAAGTGCACTAGAACTAGAACTTAACTAAGTTCAAAAACAGTACTAGTTCACACACTATCGCAAGAAAACGATCTAACTCCACCCACCATAAAAGTAGGATTGCAGCGGAAGATGGGGGCGACTCTGGGAGGATCAGGGTGACAGGTGAAACACCCAGCGAGCATAGCGAGGGGTGTGGTTCACCGCCCGCCCTCCAGAAAGCGTCCCCCACCTGGAGCGGAAATCCCATGCACTCCCCTAATTCACTCTCCATTTTTAGCCTCTTTCCCCCCAACCAACCTATCAATTTCCAAAACAAACACTACATTCATTGCAAATTCGTCATTTTTTGATAAAGTAAGAGAGATAGAAACTGATATAATCAGTCGAATAAGTTGGAGGCAAAGGAGAAGTACATATGTATTCTACTTACGGTTACTGGCGTTCACTCGTTTATCCTGACCGACTTGCCGTTGAAATAGGGCAAGGCACTGTCAATGGGTTCAAACGCCGTGTGTTTAGCGTATTCATTTTGGGCATCATCCTGTTCGTCCTCCGCGATATGTGGGGCATGAACACAGGCACGATGACGTATATCTTGGCGAACGGTTCGCTCGATGAATTCACGATCGGCCGCATCACCGCATTAGTGGGCGCCATACTTTGGGCCATGATCTATATGTCGTTCCATTTCTGGGGCGTCGCATGGATTTTGAGCATGCTTACGAAAATTCCGTTCAAGCCATTGCTGAAGTTGCAATTGGTGGTTACTGGGTTATTGCTATTTGAAAAACTTATCAACTTCCTTGTTTTCGCGGTTGCTGGAAAAACGGCAGCGGTTTCGATTCTTTCATTCGGACCACTCGCGGTAACATTCTTGGAAAATTGGTACATCATTCTTTTTGTCAATCAACTAACGATTTTCTCCGCTTTGATTATCGCGATCCAGTATCGCTTTATTAGCTTCTCGAAAGTGGAAACGTCACTTGTCGGTGAAGAAGTGGTGGAGCATAAAGGGATCCGCAAGAACGCATTGTGGATGTTGATCGCATTGCAAATTATTTTTGCATTGATCACGGCCGCAGTCGGTTTTGTTCCAATCGAAAAAATGTTGAACTTGTTAATGATTGGAGGACTATAAGATGAAAGCACAAAATATCATCGTGACGGTCCTCGTTACAGCGTTTCTGGCACTCAATATGTTATTGATGTTTGATGAAAAAAGTGTCATTCCGAAAGCACAATACGTCAGCGAGTACGAACGGTTGGCTGCGGATGATTACAAAAAAGAGCTCGACAAAGAAGGATTTATTTCGCCGAAAGAGTTGCAAACGATCTACCTGAAAGACGACCAGACAATTGATTCGTGGCTCGTTCAAGAAGGCGAGACCGTGGACTTCGGAACAGAGCTTGCTTCATTGAAAATGGATCATATCGATTCGAAGCGCAATGAATTAGAGTCGGAACTATCCGCGTTGCAAAATCAGTCGTCTTCGATTTCGCAAACGATCAGTAATCTGGAGTATGACAAGTCCTCAGCGGGCGGTTCGAAAAACGACAGTGATTATTATGATACAAATGACGAGAAAAAAGTGCGTGTGAATTTGAACGTAGGCATTGAAGTCAAAGGCGACGGCACGTTTGCGCAAGCGATTGCGGAAGCGGAGCGTGACCTCGCAGAAGTGCAGAAGAAAATAGCACTAGTCGAAGCGAAACTCGCAGAAGTGCCGAATGAATCTGCATTGACAAGCCCGGTAAATGGCTATGTCGTCGCAATCAAACGCGATAGCGAGGCACCGTCCATCGATATTTACAGCACGGACCAGACGATTGTCACGTACGTTCTCGACAACGAATGGCCAAACGTAGAAACAGGCGCGCCGGTAACAATCCAGCACGACTCGATCCAAACACCATTTACTCCGAAAGTTGATCCGGCTCAGGAAATCGAAGAACCGGAGAATGCGGAAGATGGAATCGGTAGCGAAAAAGGCAAAGCAGTAGCGTCTCTATCTGCTGACGGAGTTCCACCGAGCACTGTACCGTACGACGATCCGAAAACGGAAATCGACGGAACAGATCCGGAACCACCGGCTGTTAAGTCAGATAGTAATTCTGGAACGAATCCGAACACGACAAGTCCAAGTCCTGATGAGAACTTCGACGGCACATCCGGTAATCCAGACGGGTCTACGGACACGCCGGATAGCAGCATCGATAATTCAAACAGTAACAACTCAGGCACAGAAACAACACCGAATACGGAGACATCAACGCCAGGTACTTCGAACACGGATGGTACAACAAATCCGGATGCAACTCCTGAAGGTACGCCGAATCCTGATGGCATAACAACGAATCCAGACGGCAGTACAACGAACCCGGATGGTACAATTACGAACCCTGATGGAACCATTTCCAATCCGGAAGTGAATGAATCACCTGAAGGAAAGCCTGCATTAACAAACAAAGAAAAGAAACTAGCCGAAATCCAAGAGCGCATCACACCGGATTACCCGAACGAGATCTCCACAATTAACGGAGTCGTCGTATCGGTATCCAAAGTGCCTGCGAAAGACGATCAGTGGCTACAAGCGTATAAAGCGCTAGGCAACACACAAAAAGAAAATCCATTAGCGTATTACGAAGTGGTCGTCGCGCCATACGACGAGCAAATGGATTTACCATTCGGCACGAACGTTAATACGTTCATTCAAACGAATGAAGCCAATCAAGCAGTTAGTATTAAAACGAACTGGTTGACAGATAAATACCAAAATGCAGCGAAGGCATGGACACTAGATAGTAATGGACGAGCAGTTCAGAACGTAGTCGAAGCACCATTTACTTCTCTTGATCGCTCTGTTCTGACAATGGGCATCGAACCTGGAATGGTTGCACTGCATAGCGATGATTTGGATAGTAGTCTTGAAAATCAATCAGTCTTCCATCCACTTCCGCTTTATTTACCGGAATGGCAGCAGTGGAAAACGACTCCTTGGCAAAACTATGTACGTTATTTAATTAAACGATGAAAAAACTGCCCTTAATTGGGCAGTTTTTTTGTTTTTTGTGGGGGAGTTGGGTGGGGGGGGGCGTCGGGCGTCGCCGCTCATAGAAGTGCGTTGAGTGCTCTATGTAAGCCGTTATCTGCTCTATACCGTGGTTTAAGTGCTCTATGTGGCCACGCGAGTGCTCTATCTGGGTGGCTGAGTGATCTATTCGGCCGTTTGACCGCTCATAGCGTAGATGTTTGCTAGCGGGGTGAAGTGAAAGTGGGTCGCGCTCATAGAAGTGCGTTGAATGCTCTATGCAGGCTGTTATTCGCTCTATGCCGAGTTTTAAGTGCTCTATCCAGCCGCGTGAACGCTCTATCAAGGTGGTTGAGTGATCTATTCGGCCGTTTGACCGCTCATAGCGTAAAAGTTTGCTAGCGGGGCGAAGTGAAAGTGGGTCGCGCTCATAGAAGTGCGTTGAGTGCTCTATGTCGGCTGTTATTCGCTCTATGCAGTGGTTTAAGTGATCTATCTGGCCACGTGAGCGCTCTATTCAGGTGGTTGAGTGATCTATTCGGCCGTTTGACCGCTCATAGCGTAACTGTTCGCTGGCGGAGTGAAGTGAAAGTGGGTCGCGCTCATAGAAATGCGTTGAGTGCTCTATGCAAGCCGTTATCTGCTCTATGTCGGGATTAAAGTGATCTATCTGGCCACGCGAGCGCTCTATTCAGGTGGCTGAGTGATCTATTCGGCCGTTTGACCGCTCATAGCATCACAGAAAAAATACGACTAAAGTAACGTTTTTAACAAAAATCCTCCCAAACTCCAAGAAACAGACAGCGGAAACTCATTTTCCTCCATCAAATCGACCTCAAAACTCAATTTCCCTCCTAAAAAGCACACCGAAATTCAATTTCATCCATAACCTTCCAACTCCATGCATCTCTTGCTACAATAAACACATAAAACAAAGGAAGTGAAACCACATAATCTACAAAACACGTACCATCCCCAAGTTAATCATCGGTCAACAAGTATTACTGAAACGCCTGCCAGTTGATCACGAGAAGTACGAGAAAATTCGCAACGATTTCTACAACGGTAAAGCAGGCTTTGGCGGCGAAAGGGAATTCGACTACCAGCTACGCGATTTTATCCCGCCGTATCCACATGCAATTCTCCACGACGTATTCCTGAAACACGAACATGCTTACTTCCAAATCGATTCTATCCTCATTACGCCGAGTGCTATCGTGTTGTTTGAAATCAAGAACATGGCCGGCAAGCTGCATATTAAACAAAATCCTACCCAGTTTATTCGTGAATCAGTTGGCGGTGAACGCACCGTTTTGCGAAGTCCGATTGAAGAAATGGAGCGCAAGAAACACTATCTCACTAGCTGGCTGCAAGCGCGTAACCTCGAAATTCCGCTCATTGACTACATCGTCTTCGCCTACCAAAATGAACTCACCATAGAAAACACATCATCCCACCGTCTGGTATTCTCCTATGAAATTCCGAATCGTCTTCGAAATATGGAAATGAAAGAGGAATTATTGACCGCGGACCAGATCAAGAGATTGGCAAATGAACTCATGAAAGCACATCGCCAGTACGATCCGTTCCCGCTGATTGAAAAGTATGGGCTTTCTATCAAAGATCTGGCAACCGGTGTCGCGTGCACAAATTGCCAGCAGCTAACGATGTTGTGGCGGACCAGAAGTTGGCAATGTCGTGCGTGCGGCCATCGTGATCGCCATGCTCATCATGCGACGCTTGCGGAGTGGTACTGTATTAGCGGCGGCCAACTAACCAATAAGCAATTCCGCCATTTTGCAAACATCTCCTCGCGTCACATAGCCAAGCGGATGCTTGCGAACTCCTATACAGAAATGTCTGGAATCAAGCGGCACGCCACATATCAGCTCTCCCCACAACTTCTTAAAATCCGTGAATTGTCTCTTTAAATACCTAAAAACCAGCGCGTATATTACCCAACCGCTGGTTTTTCATGATAATTGGATTATATGAATGCTCAATGAAACCGCCTAACCGATCATACTTATAGTGTGGCCGCTCTATCAGAGTCTTTGAGTGATCATAGAAGTTACGCGACCGCTCTATGGGGCGCGTAATCCGATCATAGAAGCCAAGTAACCGCTCATAGCCCGAGATGGAGCGCGGGACGGGGCGTGGTAAGGTGACTTGCTCAATGTTCGTGTCTGAGTGCTCTATCTACGTGGTTGGGCGCTCTATCCAGACTTGTGAGTGCTCTATTAGCGTCTCTGGCCGCTCTATCGCACGGCCTAAGTGCTCATAGAACTCCCACCACCGCTCATAGGCCATTACGCCACTAACACCATAAACCTATAAAGAATCATAAAACTCTAGCAAATACTACAAAATCCCTACCAAAACACCAGTGAAATACCGTATACTTTTAACAAAAGGGGGACGTTTATATGAATCTATTAAGTAACAAAAAGTTATTCTTAAGTACTATAGCTATGACAGTTGCGGTATCTGCGACAGGAGTGGCTACGCCGACACCAGTGGAGGCGGCTAAACCCGTTACATTCAAAGATGTGCCGGAGAAACATTATGCTTACGATGCCGTCACCTATATGGCTGCCAATGAAATTATCAAAGGGTATGCCGACAATACATATCGCCTGAACAAACCTGTCACGCGTGCTCAGGCGGCCAAAATGATAGCGGTTTCTATTGGAGCGAAGCCGAGCCATGCGTATAAAATAGACTTTAAGGATGTTACCGAAGACAACGGGTCATATGATCATATCCGTGCATTGACGCAGCGGGGACTATTTAAGAACGCGGAAAAGTTCAATCCGAATAAACCGTTGACTCGCGGACAAATGGCGAAGCTGCTAGTTCTTGGCTATCATATCGTTACCGACGACAACGACTTCATTATCTTTGATGATGTCAAAAAGAGCAGTGGCGCATATGAATATATTATTACGATCGCGGAACTCAATATTACGACGACGCGACCGGGTGGGAAATTTAATCCGAATGAGCCGGTCACGCGTGGTCAAATGGCAGCATTCCTCTATAGAACGATGCAATTCGACGAAAATCGTAAAAAAGGTCTGATTACGTATGACAATCAAAAGAAAGGCTATGTCGATCAGAACAAAAATCTGATCAAGCCGAATCCTGATAATCAAAAGCCAGCACCAGAGAAACCAAAACCAGTGCCACCGAAGCCTAAGCCGGAACCGCCAAAACCTGTTCCGCCAAAACCGACACCAGTACCACCAGCACCAAAACCAGAGCCGCCGAAGCCTAAACCAGAACCACCAAAGCCAGCACCTGAACAACCATCACTTGCGGCGCAGTCTATTATAGCGGTCAACATGAAACGGACGAATGCTGATGTTAAAGCGTTGTCGGCAGATCCTGCGCTCAACCGAATAGCTAGCGCACGGGCAGAAGATTTGGTGAAGCTTGGGGAATTGTCACATATTACGCCGACATATGGTACGGCAGAAGAGATGCTTAAGAAGTTTGATTATAATTGGTTGGCTTTTGGTGAGAACCTTGGCGAGGGGTATACTGATGCGCTAGTCATCACCAATGACTGGTATAACTCTCCGTCGCATAAAGAAAACTTAATGAGTCCGATATTTACGCATATTGGCGCAGGCACAGCTCAAGATAAAAATGGTAAAATTTATTGGGTCACACTATATTCGAAAAAATAATTATAGTTAGCCGCTTAACCACCGGTGTTTAGGGTATAGTGAAAAGATACATACATTTACCAAGCCCGACCGAATAAAGGAGGAAGCGCAATGAAACAAACTCTATTTGCACTAGTAGCTGTTTTTGCTTGGCTCTATGTGACACCCGCTACAGAAGCCGCGACTCTCGACGAAGTAAAGGAAATTGTCGAATTGTACTATTACGGCGAACAGCCAACTAATCTTCATAAAGCAAGAAACGTCACAGAAGTCGTTCGACAGCTTGACGAATACTCGGTCTATATGACGCCTGCTGAATATACTGATTATCTCAATCAATACGCAAGCGCTAAAGCACCTGCGCAAGTCGCGGCTGTGGCAGCACCGTACAATCTGGATAACGTCCAATCGCATATGATGTATGGCAACGTCGGTTATCTAAAGATCAAAACGTTCTCTGCGCATTTGCTTGACGACGTCAACAACCATTGGAGTCAATTAAAAAGCCAAGGCGCTGAGAAACTCGTTCTGGATTTGCGCTTTAACGGTGGCGGTTATGTCGAAAGTGCAGAACAATTACTAGGCTTCTTTCCGAAAGTAAAAGAAGCATACCAATTGCAAACGCGCGAGGGCACACAGGTAGGGAAAGTTATTCCTGCGAAGAATAAATTCCCTGCAGACACATACGTACTCGTTAACCGCTACTCGGCATCAGCATCTGAAATCGTTGCAGTTAGCCTGAAGGATCAAAGCGCTGCGAACGTAGTAGGGGAGACGACAAAAGGCAAAGGTAGCGTCCAGTCGTTATTTGAATTAGAAAACGGTGGTGCGCTGAAGTTAACAACAGGTCACTACACAGGACCTAAAGGAACACCTGTACAACATAAAGGTGTGAATCCGAACATCAGCATGAAGCCAGGAACAGAGCAATCAGGCATGCATAAACGCCTCGTCACTTCTGATCTGATCTCGCAAGGCTACAAGTTCGTCAAAGGACCAACTGGTGTACCGCAGTCGAAGGTGTTTAATGTAGAGTTTACACAGAAGATGAACTTCGGTCCTGCGAAAGATTTCAACAAGATGGAACTTGTGAAGTTCGGAAGCGTCTCTATACAAACAACTAAAAAAGCTAGCAATGATAAAACGATGACGATCCAGCCGGCGAAACCTATGGCGCTTGGAGCGGAGTATATGCTCATCGTCCACCCGGGAATCAAAGGGGTTAACGGGTTGAATGTAGTGAATGGAACGTATACGCCTTATACCGTTCAGGCACGAGCTAAATAAATTGGTGATGAGGAAGAGAAGTTGGTATACTTGGTAAATGGAGTGAAGGGGAAGGCAACGTGGATCGACGCTGCAGGCGGACGCTTTCCCATGGGCTCGGCTTGAGCCGCTTCCTACGCTTCGCTCCGTCCAGGGTCTCAAGGCTTTCGCTGATCCATCGGGAGTCCCCGCCTTCCGCTTACGATCCACTGGGTATTCTTTTGGATTTTGAGCGGAAGTGCCAAAGCTAAAAGTACTCATTATTACTAAATGTATCTATTAAGGCAAAGGATGAAGAGATTCATCCTTTCTCTTTGAATTGAAATGTGTTGAGTCGCGTGTTCTTGAACTTGAACATCCAACACAAAGAGAATGTGGTTACTTACTTGTTACCACACTACAGGTAAGACCGAAACGAAAGGCGGCGACTCCCGCGGGATAAGCATGAGCCTTGAGACCCCGCAGCGAAGCGAGGAGACTCAAGCCATGCCCGCAGGAAAGCGTCCGCCTGTAGTGCAGGTCTCAACCCTTATCCAAAGTATCTAACCACAACCTAAATTAAGAAAGCGAAGGTATCATACACTATGGAAAAGAAATTATGCGTAGTAGGCCTAGGCTACATCGGCCTTCCAACTGCCGTTATGTTCGCAAACAGCGGCTTGCAAGTACACGGCGTCGACCGTAACGAACGCGTCGTCAACCTAATCAACAACAAACAACTACATATAGAAGAAAACGGCCTGCAAGAACGTCTTGAACAAGCCGTAGACGCAGGGCACTTCAAAGCATCGACTACACCAATAGAAGCAGACGTCTACATCATCGCGGTACCGTCGCCAATCAATCCGGATAACACGGCGAACTTGGAATTCATCCGTGCGGCAACTGCATCGATTGTGCCTTTCGTCAAAAAAGGCGCGTTAGTTATTTTGGAATCAACAGTCCCACCAAAGACTGTCGAAAACATTATGCTTCCTGAATTACGTAAAACAGATCTAATCATCGGAGAAGAACTATTCGTCTCCCATTCACCTGAGCGCGTAATACCAGGCAAGATTTTCGAAGAACTAGTAAACAACGACCGCATCGTCGGTGGGATCAATGCGAAATCAGCGGAAATGACAAAGGATCTTTATGAAGCTTTCGTCAAAGGGACCATCCACCTGACAGACGCAACGACAGCTGAACTTGTAAAAGTAATGGAAAACACATATCGCGACGTCAACATCGCATTTGCGAATGAACTTGCTAAAATCGCAGAAGGTATCGACGTAGATATTTGGGAAGCGATCAAGTTCGCGAACTTCCACCCACGTGTCAATATCCATACACCAGGTCCAGGAGTTGGCGGTCACTGTATCGCAGTCGATCCATGGTTCTTAGTCGAACTGGCACCGGAAAAAGCGGATATTATCAAAAAAGCACGTAATACAAACGACGGCATGCCGATGTACACAGCACAGCGCGCGCAGCGTTTGCTAAAAGAATACAATGTCGAAAACGGTAAAGTGGCGGTTCTTGGTTTAGCGTTCAAAGGCAACGTCGACGACATGCGCGAAAGTCCGTCAACGAAAGTGATTGATTCACTGCAAGAACTAGGCTTAGATGTCGTATCATTCGATCCGCACATCAAAGAATTACAGCATTCGACGCAAGTTGCGACACTTGAAGAAGCGATCGGTTCGGCTGATCTCCTTCTATTAACTACAGACCATGACCAATTCAAGCAACTTGATCCAGCAATCTTGCAGACGAAACAACCAAGACCGATTATGTTGGATACGAAAAATGCACTCGATGCAGATAAATGGGAAAAAGCAGAATATCGCTTCTTCAAACTTGGAGATGGCAAAAAAGAGGGGCAGCTATACAAATGAAAGAAGAAATACTAGGCGTCTCGGTCAATACGGAAAATTACGACGAACTGATTCCAAAAGTCTTCGAGAATATCGATGAAGGAAAGAAATCACTTATTGTCGCGATCAATCCGGAAAAGTTGATGAAAGCAAAAGAAGACCCTGAGCTTAAAGCATTGCTTAACCGAGCGGAATTCCAAATTCCTGATGGTATTGGTGTAATACTTGCTTCTAAGTTAAAAAAAGGTCAGATTCGTTCACGTGTTACAGGAATCGACATGATGGACCGCGTCGTACAGGAAGCCGCCGTCAGAGGAAAGCGCATTTTCCTCTACGGTGCAAAACCTGGAGTGGCGGAAGAAGCTGCCGCTAGATTACAAGTAATGCATCCAAACATCAAAATCGCTGGTGTTCAACACGGATATGAAAAGAATGTACAAGTTGTACTCGACACGATCAACCAAGCGCAACCGGATATCCTATTCGTCGCGATGGGTTCACCTAAACAAGAGCAGTGGATCGAAGAACATCGTAACCAGCTGCATCCAATCCTATTCCAAGGAGTAGGCGGATCGTTTGACGTATTGGCAGGCAACATCAAAAGAGCACCAGCTGCGTTTCAAAAAGCTGGGGCGGAATGGTTGTATAGACTATTATTAGAACCTAGCAGAATCAAAAGACAGATGAATCTACCAAAATTTCTAGTAGAAGTTTATCGAAAGAAGTAATTATGAAGTGGGTTGGGGGTTAGCGTACCCCAACTTAACCTTCAATTCCAAACCACTACCTAACTCCTACATTCTACTTCTCTACTATACCTAAGAAAAATCTACTTATATCTACATAAACAACCAACAAAAGTAAATAAAGAAGTTTTATACTAATGTGTTACTATCTTGTAATCTAGTTAACTTAATGATAGAATACGAAGTTGTAAGGATAATTTTCTCTTTAGCATATAGCACAATACGTGCAAAGCGTTACGGTTGGTTGACCGCAAACAAAAAGGCTTGAACAGTTCCCATCTGTTCAAGCCTTTTTGTTTGGTAAAATTATCTTGTGTGCCCAGGATACACTATTTTTGAAATGCTATGGAAATAACTTGTATTTTATCAAACTTTCGATACAATAGTAGAGGGGACAAAAATATAATGTCGCCATGTGCTATTAGACTAGCATATATTTTAAGATTCAATTGACTTTTAGCACATTCTTATCTATACTTTAATGTGTAATGCCTACTACTTTCATACATAGGTAGTAACTGGCAAAAACAAGAGATATTACGAGGAGGAAATTATTTAATGGCTAACCAACCAACGAAATACCGCAAGTTTGTAGTAGGGGCTGCTTCAGCTGCACTAGTAGCATCAGCAGTAGCACCAGTAGCATTCGCGGCAGAATTCACAGATGTTAAAGACAACAACTCACACAAAGCAGCGATCGACGCTCTTTCTGATGCAGGTGTTATCTCAGGATACCCAGATGGTACATTCCAACCAAACAAAACACTTACACGTTCTGACGTTGTAAAGTTAATGGGTAAATGGTTAGTAGCAGAAGGATACAAAGTTCCTACTGACTACAAAACTAAACCACGTTTCTCTGACTTGAAGACTACATCTAACGATGAGCTTCTAAAAATGTCAGCACTAGTATATGACAACGGCGTATTCGTAGGTAAACCAGATGGTTCACTTGACGCTGCTGGCGATATCACTCGTGAAAACATGGCAATCGTTCTTGTACGTGCATTCGACCGCGTATATGACGTTGATCTAGTTTCATACGTAAAAGGACAAGAATTCAAAAAAGACGTTACTGACCTAGGCAAAGCGAAAGCTGAAGCTCGTCCGGCTATCGACGTTCTTGACTTCTTCGACATCACAAACCCAGCTGCACCAGAGTTCAACCCTAAAAACACAACAACTCGTGGACAGTTCGCTTCATTCCTTTACAAGACTACTAAAGTAGACTTCGATCAAATCGGTGGAGAAGCTGTAGCTCCTGGAGTTGCATCGGTTAAGGCGGTTAACGCTACTACTGTTGAAGTAACGTTCAAAGACAAGGTAGAGAATGTTAACTCACTAAACTTCACAATTGACGGATTGACTGTTTCTAACGCTGCAGTTAAACAATCTGACAATAAGACTGTTGTATTGACTACTGCTGTTCAAAAAGGTGGAGAAAAGTACACAGTAAAATTGGATGACAAAGCAATTGGTTCATTCAGTGGTGTATCTGCAGTTGTTCCGACTTCTGTGAAATTTACTTCAAATTCTAATGCTGTTAAAGTAGGTACTCAACATATCCTAACTGCTGACGTTGGCGTAAAGGAAGCAAACATTCCTGTAACATTCAATATTGATGCTCCTGCTGGTAGCCTTAACCAGGATGAAATCGTTGAAGTTATGACAAATGCTGAAGGTATTGCGACATATTCTTATACTCGTTATGCAGCAGGCGTTGATACTGTATCTGTATACCCTACAGGCTCACCAGCAACTCGTGACGTAGCTACTATTTACTGGGGTGTTGAACAAGTCCTATCTGTGACTGCAGCTGACATCGAAAGTAATACAACAAATAACCAACAGTCTCGCGAATACACAGCGAAATTGGTTAATCCGGCTACAGGCGAACCACTTCAAAATGTTACTTTGCATGCTACATTCAAAGAAAACATTGATAAAGATACAAAAAATGATACAAATGCAACAATCAGCACTGGTGCTGGTACAGCAATCACTCCTTACCAGTCTGAAAACAACCAGCGTGTTGCTACAATCAGAACTAACAATAAAGGTGAAGCTACATTCACAGTAACTGGTTCTAACACTGAGGCAACTCCAATCGTATTCTTAGATCAGGTTGCTCCAGCAAACTTTGATAACACTGTTATCTTTGGTAACGGGAATAGTCGTCTAGATGCACGTGAACTTCAAGTTGTTGCTCCTACAACTAAGTTTGTTGGCGCTCAACAAGGTTATACTTTCAAATTCACGAAGCCAGCATCTTCAACTGAAGCAGCTGTAGGTTCTGCATTTGAATATGAAGTAGAAGTATTGAAAAAAGATGGTAAGGCTTGGGCTGGCGGAACAATCCACGTAGGTTTGGATGAGCTATTAGATTCAAGTATCTCAACAGATACAGCTGCGCGTATTCAAACTAGCGCTTCAGTAGTTGCGGCACGTGGCGCTGTTACTGGAACACAAGGAACTGTAGCAGTAGCGGATAAAGTTCGTATTACTTTAGACGAAAACGGGAAAGCTACTTTCAATGTGATTTCTGCAGTAGCTAACACAACTGCAACACCTTCAGTATGGATTGATCAAGTAGAACAAGGTTCAAGCGATGGTGTTCGTCAAGATCAGGAACCACAATTGAACGGTCCTGCTATCACATTCCGTGACGAAGTAGTTACACAAGTAAACCTTGCAGACGTAACTGCTGGACTTACGACTCGTGGTGCATATGTTTCTAATAACGCAGTAGCACCTGAATTGCGTCTACAGTTGAGAAATCAAAGTAATGCAGCTTCATCTGCTACAAGAATCACAGACGTTCAATATACGTTGACAAACACAGGTACTACACCGATCACAGTTAATCTAGTTGCCAACAACTTTACTGTAGCTACAGGTACTGCAGTAAATAATGTCACAATCGCAGCAGGTAACAGCTATACTGTTACTGGTATTGCAAATGGTACAACAAATGCTGTTTCTCTAGGTGTAAATGCTGTAGATACTAATCAAATTGGAAAGCTGTCAATTGATGGCCGTGTTAACACACCACAAGGTAGCACAGCTAACAACAACTTGAATCTGGCTGGCGCAACAAAGACTGTTGAATTTGTTAACTCTCAGGCGCAACAAACAGGCGAGTTGACTGGTGAAGTTGTAGGATATAGCACAGCTGATGTTGCTGGTCAAGGTGGAAATCATGGCTATGTAATAGTAAAGGTTGACGGACAAGGTACTGCAAGTGCACCTGTTTATCGCCACTATGCTTACGACAACAGTAACGATACATTCTATGTTGGTACTTCAGCTAACTTTGCAGCATTGACGCAAGGTACTATTGCTAACTTTGAAAGTGCGTTATCTGTAGGTGACCGTATCAGCATTAACTCTGTATCTTATACAGGTGTTCGTTTGATTAACGTAGATAACAGCAGTAACGGTACACAAGTATCTGGAAATACTGGAGCAACTGCTGATACAACGCCACCGACAATGACTTCTGCTGTAGCAACAGGTAATAATACTGTTGTAATTACTTTCAGCGAAAACATTAAATCATCTGGTACTGCTGCTCAAATTGGAGCTCAATTCTCAGTAGACCATAATGATGATGGTTCAGTGACTGATGCTGGTACTAGCGGTGTGATTTCTGGAAATCAATTAACATTAACGACTACTAGTACTATTGCTACTGCTGATATCGGAGCTATAACTTACACTGTAGGAGCTACACCAGCAATTACAGATTTAGCGGATAATGCTTTAGCGTCTCCATCAACTCTTGTTGATGCAGATACAACTGTTAGTTTCGGTGTGGGCGCTAATGCATCAACGCAAGCAGCTGCTGGAGTTTCACCTGTAGCAGAAAAATCTTCAACATTATTCACAGCTGCGACAGGTAACTCAGGGGCATTTGAAGTAACATTTGCAGATGGAACTCTATCTCAAGCAGTTCCTGTAACAAATATTGTTGCGGGAGATGATGCTTCAACAGTAGCTACTAAAATTGCAACGGCATTAAATAATAATTCAACTTTCGCAGCTGATTATACAGCTTCAACTAATAACGGAGCAGTAATTACAACTCAAAATGCTGGAAGCGAATCTAATGCTACTCCATCATTAACAGTAACTAATGCAGGTACTGCAGGCGTAACAGTTACTACAGCTACAGCAGAAACAGTTGCTGGTTCGGCTGGAACAGCAGCTCAATTCAATACTGTTGTTACATCAGGTAACTTAACTGGAGCTACATTAACTAAAAATGTTACAGTTACAGACACTAAAACTGGTATTAACAGAACAGTTCCTGTAACATTCCTTGCAACTGACAATACTCCTACATTAGCTGCAACACGTATTGCTAATGCATTGAATGCTGATCCAGTTGTTGCACCTGCATTTACTGCTAACGATAATGCTGGAACGTTAGAATTAACTCAAGCAACTGACTTTGGTCCAACAGTAGTTACAGTTACAGTTCAATAATAAGTTATAAGTTCGGGTTCGGGTGCCAGGTTCTAGTTCGAGGTACCTGTGCATCACACAATTCAGACACTATTCTGATAATAAAATAGTCTAGTAGCTGAAGAATTATGACTCTGTGGAGAGCAATCCCCACAGGGTCTTTTTCTGTTCCTACCGTTCCAACTACCTTTTCAAATAGATATTATATTCCTGAATACACGAAGCGTCCTTAGCCATTCAACTGGTTAAGGACGCTTTCTACTTTAGGAGGAGAAATTATGAAAGAAACCAATCCCTACACGAACAGTCAACAAGCATCAGAAACAGCATCCACGCAATCACCCTCATCCAAGTCCCATCCAGCCAAGCGAGTAGATATTGTGTCCTTGCGAATGGTCAAAGAATCCAGCCTATTATACAAGAACCGTTCTATTAAAAGTCCCGAAGATGGCTACCAACTGTTCAAGCAATTCCTTGGGGAATTGGATCGGGAATACTTTGTCGTCATGTGTTTGGACGTGAAGAATCAGCCGACAGCGATCAACGTCTGTCACATTGGTAGTTTGAATGCGAGCATTGTCCATCCACGGGAAATGATGAAAACTGCGATTCTGTCCAATGCTGCCTCGCTCATTGTTGCGCACAACCACCGTGTGACATGTTCGTAACTGAAAAGGTTACGCACGCTGTCTGAAAGTCCAAAAGACTGTAAGAGAGTCGTGAACTCTTAACTCGATAGGTAGAATGATGGGGTAACGCCTTGAAATGCCTACTCTGATACTCCGACATGCGCTATTCGAATGTATATAAGAATAGGGTGTGAAGCTCGGTAAAGTCGGCTGAAAGTTGTCGTAGTGCCATTTGGTAACCGAAAGCTAACCAGAGGTGGTTGGTGCAACCGATAGGTCGGGAGTCTTAAAAAACTTGATATGGTGAGAATGTGGTAAAACACTGACGAACTAGCGAATGAAATGTCTGTAAGTGGCGAGCACTTAGAAATGAGTGAGCTTGATGAAAGAATCAAGTGCGTTCCGTGGGCGAGTACCTATGGTGGTTTCGAAAGCTTCATGCACCGTTACAGGCGGTGGAGAGGACGCCAGGCAAGAGCTAGCACCTAAGTTAAGACATGGATAGAGTTAAGGGAACGTGGAAAGCTATTAACATGGAGAGTATACACTCGATGAAGTGGTAGGAAGGAAAGGATTCGTCTATAACTTTCTTTTGTGATAGTGAGAGTAGAGGCATGAGCTTTGAAGTTTCTATAATGGAAATGGAGCAACAGCCTCAAGTCGTTTAGTCAAATTTATTTCAACTCAATCACCTCAAGGATTCTCGTATGACTAAAAAGGTCACGAGCCAGAAATGGAGCGTGATAGACCTTGAAAGAAAATTATAAGAAAATCCCTAGAATGAAAAATACAAGGCTACGTCATGCAGAATACTACGGCATGACAGAAACCTTTGATACGCTTTTTGTAAAAAGTAAAGAAAATCAAAAGTTGACGAATCTAATGCCTATTATCACCTCAGACGATAATATCCTTCTCGCTTATCGAAATATCAAGCGGAATAACGGGAGTGCAACGGCTGGCGTGGATAAAGTCACAATCAATGACATTGAAAAGTTGAGTACAAATGAATTCATTGAAATTGTGAGGAAAAGATTCGCTCAATACAATCCTCGGAAAGTAAGACGTGTGGAAATACCAAAACCTAATGGAAAAACTAGACCGTTAGGAATTCCCTCTATGTGGGATCGAGTAGCGCAACAATGCATTCTACAAGTTTTGGAACCGATATGCGAGGCTAAATTCTATAAATACAGTTTCGGTTTTCGACCCACTAAGTCAGCGGAAAATGCAATTTCTGCATGTGCTGTACGGATAAGCAGGAGCAAAATGCAATACGTAGTGGATGTGGATATCAAAGGCTTCTTTGATGAAGTGAAACATTCAAAACTTATGCAACAAATATGGACGATGGGCATCCGGGATAAACAATTACTTGTTATACTTCGGAAAATGCTCAAAGCACCAATTGTTTTGCCTAATGGAAAAACTGTATATCCAACAAAAGGGACACCACAAGGAGGAATACTTTCTCCTTTGTTAGCGAATATCAATTTAAATGAATTCGATTGGTGGATAGCTAATCAATGGGAGAGTAAGAAATGTCGTAATATCAACGACTACCTTATTAAGAAAACGGGACTGTATAGCCATCAATATAGATACAGACAGCTAAGGGAAACATCCAAACTAAAAGAAATGTATATTGTTCGCTACGCTGACGACTTTAAAATCTTTACGACAACACATTCAAATGCTGAGAAAATATTTACGGCAAGTAAAATGTGGCTAGAAGAGCGGTTAAACCTTCCGATATCAGAAGAGAAATCTCAAATTACGAATCTTAAAAAGAAGAGTAGCGAATTTCTTGGCTTTGAACTGAAAATGGAACGAAAAGGATATGACCGTTTGGGTCGTAAGAATTATGTCTGTCAATCACATATAGCAGAAAAAGCACGAATGAGGATTAAGAAACAACTCAAAGACCATATCAAACTTATGCAAAAAGCACCTAACGGAACGGCATTAATCAAAAATGTTCAAATCTACAATAGTATGGTCATTGGCATTCATAATTATTATCAAATCGCAACGCAAGTAAATGCAAGTTTGATGCCAATACAATACCAACTAACACTAGTAGAACGCCATCGATTAAGACAGTTCTCATTAAGGAAAACAACCAACTATATAATTAAAGACCAAGGTTTGAAGCCTTACTTAAAATCGGAAATGACAAGATATATAAATGGATATCCTCTTATTCCTATAGGGTTTATTAAAACGAAAACAGCGTTAATGCCCAAAAATGGTGTTAATAAATTCACCGTTGAGGGACGTGAACTAATGCATAAAGAACAAAAGTCGGTTCCAAACTGGCAAGTTCAATGGATTAGGAAGCATCCTGTCATTAACGAACGGGCAACGATAGAGTTTAATGATAATCGAATATCGCTGTTCGTTGCTCAAAAAGGAAAATGTGCTGTATTAGGGGAAGAGTTAATTCTGGCGGAAATGGATTGTCACCATAAACAATTATGGAGTCTGACGAAAGACGATAGATATTCCTGTCGCCTTCAAAAAGTCCATCCGGACAGAATTCACCAAGATTTCTCGAGATGGCTTTCATATTTCCTTGGAGAGAATCTGAAAATTAAGCTTCATTTCATTAATACAATATGTAAAAAGTGAACATAAAAAAGAAAGGCATTCCAAAGAATCCTTTCTTGAAAGGTTAGAAAAATTTGAGCGAGTTGATAGTGGGCTAAGCTGCTTTCTTATATGTATGATAGAGACCATTCAGTACAGGCATCGCTTCAAGTTTTGTCTCTTCCGCTGAAGTCTGGAGATACGTTGGTGAAGTAATTGGCGTCTTGCCGTCGATGCCTTGATGTGTCCGATCATTGTTATAATAGCTGATGTATTCTCGTAACAGCGAATATAAATGCCGCTCATTCAGTGGGATGATGTGGTCCAACAGTTCTCTCTTCACTGTTCCAATGACTCTTTCTGCGTAAGGATTTTGCCATGGCGAGCGATAAGCCGTCTTCTTCGAAGCGATTTCCGATGATCGTAAAAACGCTTGAAATGCTTTAGAACAGAAAATTGGATCGTTGTCATGCAATAAATACTTGGGTACTTTACCATAAGGTGTTGCGTTGCGGAATTGCTGGATGGTCCATTCAGCAGTCGGGTTTGTAGTGACAGCGAAGTAAACGATTTCCCGGCTCTGATGGTGGATGACGACTAAGCCGTACAACACTCGGAACTTTAATGTAGGAATGGTAAAGAAATCGGTCGCCCACAGATCGTGGTGATGATTACTCAGGAACATCTTCCAAGACTGTACCTGTTTTTGCGAAGGAGGCTTCCTGGTAGTAGGCAGGTATTTGGCGATTTTATTGGGTGCAGGCGACTTTTCAATCCCTAAAGCTAGCAACCTTTCATGAACTTTCTCCGGTGACAACAAGGGGTTTTCCTTATGTATGCGTTTTATCAATTGGATGGTAGCTGGCGATATGTTTGGCCGGCCTATTTTCTTAGAAATCCGTCGCCAATGGAACTTAAAAGCTGTCCGATGCCATCGGATAACGGTATCGGGCTGGACTATCGTCAATACCTCTTTCCAGTGTCCTAAATACTTCGAAAGAAACACCCATAGATGTCGAAATGCCGGTGTTGGCGTAGGCTTAGGAAGCTTCTCTTTCTCGTATCGTTGTACATATAATGCAAGTTGACTCCTAAGAGCAATATTTTCCATTCTGACGGACTGTGTCGATTGGGAGTAGAGCCGTAGGAAGCGACCCAGATAGAGTAGCCATTCCATGCAGTAGTTACGTAGTTTATTAATGTTCATGACGATTCCTCCTTGCTTGTTGCTTTTGTATACCATTGTAGCCTATTATCATAATCTACGGAATATTTGGAAGAGAAGCCTTGCCTCTATATATTACAGTCATTCGACAAAACATAGCTTTTAAATCTGTTGGTTTTAGCTCATCAGCCACCTTATTCTAGTAGATTGAAGAAAAGAAAAGGTGATCTAGTGTATTATGAAGCCGTATATTCAGTTCTGAAAGAGAAAGGGTTTGAGACCATAAATGAAGTACATGATTATATAGGTCAATTTCTGGTCATACCATCGGATTGCTTATATATAATTGAAAATCATTTCTACAAGATTGTCGCCATCGATATTTATCGAATGGAAGTCAGACTGTTGGAGACAGACGAAAAGGGAACACTGTTATATGACGATTATGATAAAACCATCAAACACAAGTTGCGAATAGAGAAGTTTGAGAAGATTGCGGAGAAATTGGAATATTAGTATTTGAAAAAGGATTGAATGAATGTTCGAAGGCTGAAGAGCCTCTGTTGTATTGGCTAAATCCTTGTTGCGATATTGCTTTTAAGAAGCTCATATTTCACTATACTTAGCATGGTTTTTGAAGAGGTTTTGAAAAACGGATAGGAATTTTTCTACATATAGTTATACAAACATCAAAATACTAATTATGAATAACCCTGCTTCCATCTACGGAGGCAGGGTTATTTCGTGGATACTCCGCAAGCTATGCTGGCGGTTAGCCGGTATATACATCGGAACCCGATCGAAACAAAAATACCCATGGGAAAGCATTTGTCTAATTATTCTTTTAGTACGTTCCCATATTACTACTCCTCTGATAAAATGACTGAACCTTACATAGACATAGAACAACTTCCACGCTATTTGCCACCACCGTTTGAGAAAACTATAGAAGCTTATGTTGATTATTGTTTAATGAAAGTTGAAGAGATATTGAGTATTGAGCGGTATATTTCTTAAATTGTTTCCCGATTATGTCATTCTAGTACTGAATCACAAATTAGGTGACGTCGGAATTCGTCTCGACAATAGTCTAAAGAATCGCTACTGTTTGCGACACAACTCCACCATTATTCAGACAGTTAGATGAGATAGTTTCTTGACTGAGAAATCAATAGAGGGACTATTTTTATTGCAAAATAAAACCTTGAATTGCAATATTAAATTAGCTACTTTGATAAAATCCAGTGTATGTATGAGGGGGAATGTAATCCCTCAATTAACGGGTTAGTTTTGGAAATACTATGCTAACTTAGCCAACTCTTCTTCAAACAAAATGGATGGCTATCGATAGTTCAAAATCTTCCTGGGCAACTGATTCAGTGCCTGATAAATACGTTGAATAGACTCTGTAGAGTAATTAGATACGCTTTTCCTTTGAATATATCGTCTGAGAAGACCGGTGTGTCGCTCATTGGATCCTCTTTCATACGGAGCATAAGGACGAGCGAAATAGACATCCGTGATATCTTGTAGCCTCTTTGTCATATTGGAAAACTCGTTGCCATTATCCGACGTAATCGTTTTGAATACTTGAGGAAACCGCTCACCGAAATCCTATCGTAACTGGTTCATCGCAAAGCCGGCCGAATCATGATCTTAATCATCTAGTAGAATCACATAATAGATTCTCGTTCAACAAGCGTCAATAATGCGGTGTCATAAGATTTCTGTCCTTCTACCGTATCAATTTCGTAATGACCGAATTCTTGGTGTCTTCAATTTCAACGGGTCGTTCAGCAATACCCATGCCCAAAACACAGCGATTTCTTCGGATGCATTTAGCCTTGGTGTTCCTTCTCAGTTTCATCGGCAAGTCTATATTTCGAACGCGCAATACATCTAAATCGATAAATTCATTCGCGATAAGTAGTTTGCTTTTCGCACCGCACTGAAGTCGATTTCGTTCATATATCGCCTGTTCTGTTTCAGCGAAATAGGTTGTATAGGGCGTGCGACCCGTCTTAAGCTGGGGCGTGGTTCCACGCTTCAGTTCATTAAGCAATCGTTTGATTAACGCGTCCTAAGCGTCCACCAATCTCTCGGTTGGTATTTCCATACTTGTAAAGTGCCCCGATTTGACCGCGCTCAAAAGCCGACAGGTGTTTATTTTTACGGTTTTGTATGGTACTCTCAAGTTGTGCCACTATAAAACTTCCTCTCATTGTTAGTCTCGCAACTTCAATGATACACGAATTTTATAGTGGCATTTTTTATTTGAATTTAGGTGGCTAACTTGATTGTACAATTGGCCAAGATATAAAGTAGCTTATTCATATGGGGATTTGTGTATACTTTCTATTGATTATTGATATAATTGTATAGTGCTATATATGAAATTTATAGGAGGAAAGTTTGCATGACAATTCAATCTAAACGAAATCACGTATTAATCGTGCTTATGGCAATAATCGTTCTGATGACTGCGCCGATCACTACAAGCGCGAAAGGGTTTTCTGATACAGAAAATAGTTCACATGAAAAAGCAATAATAGAACTTGTTGAACAAGGAGTCATTTCGGGGTATGCGGATGGAACGTTTAAACCTAACAAGACATTGTCACGTTCTGACGTTGTAAAAATGATGGGGAAATGGCTAGTATCTCTTGGATATGATATTCCAGCAGACTATCAGACAAAACCGCGTTTTACTGATAATAAGTCAATACAAAATGAAGAATTACTGAAATACTCAGCCTTAGTAAAGGATCAAGGAGTTTTCAACGGTCAAGCTGATGGTACACTTAACCCGACTGGTGAAATTACTCGTGAGAATATGGCAATTGTGCTTGTTCGCGCTTATAATGCCATTCACAAAACAGATCTTGTAGGATTTGTTGCGAAGCAAACATTTAAAAAGGATGTACAAGATTTAAAATCAGCCAAAGCGGAAGCTCGCCCATTTGTTGATGTACTCGACTTTTTCGATATTACCAATCCGGTTGCAGTTGCGTTTAATCCCAAGAATACGACTACACGGGGTCAATTTGCATCCTTCTTATTTAAAACAGCATCTGTTTCCGTCCCCACTGAAGACAACAAGCCGCAGCAACCAACTGACAAATCGCCAGTTTGGAAATATGATGGTGAGAAGCAATTGAGTCTTAAAAATGGAGAGAAGTTTACACTTCCGGCTGTTCAAGCGGTAGACTATTCAGGTAAAATAATCGTGCTTCAAACTGTCATTACCGATAATTCTGGGGTAGTTATTAATGATATTAATACATCTACTAGTGGCACTTATACGATAACGTACAGTGCGATAGATGGAGCGGGAAATAAGGCGCAAGATTTGAAAATCACCGTGATTATTGAGAAACCTTCTTCTGTTGAAGAAGATGATTTTGTTATAGCTTCGATTGAATAAAAGATGATGCCAGGCTTTAAAGAAGGTACCAGGTACACAAACAATTATAAATCGTCATCTGCGGCGGGTATGGATTTCTGAATAACTTGTTGCTGGTTTTGAAAAACACGTGTTCATGCGTCACACAACATTTATTAAAGAGGTAAGCTTTTAGCACTGTTGGAAAAACAGTGCAATATCAAAGAGAAGAGTCTTCCGAATCGAGGAATCGATTGGAAGACTCTTCTTCAGTACTTTCGAGGCGTGTAGAGGTCAGGTGTCTAGTTAAACTCGTCAGGGTACACTGATTTCGCCAGTAGTTCAACTGCTTCTCCAATGCGCGGTCCCGGACGTGACATAATATCGCTGTCGAGTTGCCATACGCGATTTTCTTTCACTGCATCCAGGACGTCCCAGCCTTCGCGTTTTTTAATATTGGCAATGGCATCGTCTTCATAGGACACTGTAGTGATGATCACGTCGGGGTTTTTCTTCAGGATATCTTCTTCTGAAACTTTAATCCATCCCTCTTGGTCAGCAAACACGTTGTTCACCTTCGCCAAATCGAAAATCTCTTGTTGGAACGTATTGCTTCCTGTTGTGTAGATGTCCGGGGCCGGGCTAATCTCATAATACATTTGCTGTTGCGTTTCTATTTGGGTTAGCTTTTCCTGTACTTTACTAATCCGGCTTTTAATAGAATCAACCAGTTTTTCCCCTTGGTCTTTTACGTTCATTACTTCCGCAATCTGTATAATGTCACCGTATACGTCGTCGAAGGAAGAAGCGGACTCGATGACGAACACAGGGATATCTGAGTCTCTCAACGTATTCAATGCTTCATCCTCGCCGATTGTATATGCAAGCACTACATCAGGTTTCAATTCGACAATGCGTTCTGCGTTGAAGGTTACAGAATCAGATATCCGCTCCACGCCCAGTGCTTCAGAAGGGTAGGTATCGTAGTCGGTCGCTCCGATCAGTTTATCTCCTTCATCGAGGGCATATAAAATTTCTGTATTGCTTGGTTGCAGGGAAATCACAGTTTCAGGCACCTTATCGAAGGTGACTTCATTGTCGGCATCATCTGTAACTGTGTAACTGGAAACTTCATTTGATTCGACGGCTGGTTTTTGATCTTTGTCTGCAGGTGTGTTGGTATCATTTGACGAACAGCCGGCCAGAACGAGGAATAGGGAGAGGACTGATGTCCAGACCCATACGTTTTTTTTACTCATTAATTATCCACTACTTTCTTTTTCTTTCTGATGGGATACGATTTACTAACGAATTGAATTTCTTCGACACCGCATACTTTATTCGTATAGACGGCCATCACAAACAACACATTGGCAAGCAAGTGTGTATAGTCGAATAAAATATCAGGCACTTCACGTTCAAGTGACACTTTATGCAGTGCGCGTACAGATTTTTTCGCTTCGCTTCGACAAACGTGCAACACGCAAGCGGCATGGGTACCTTGTGGTAGCACAAAGCGGTCAATCAAACTTTGCGTCTCATCTGTATAAAAGTCATACATCTCACTCAGTTTTTCCACGTCTTCCGAGAAGATAGCGGTTTTACCGCGTACAGAACCATTCAAGTGATAGGCCATGGGCTGCAGATAATGTAAATCATCACACACCCGCTGAACAGGATTTACAGCAATTGCTTCGCCAATTCGCGTAGTTAATGAGTCTGTACGGATTTCAAAGTCTACCGTCGAAACGGATTCCCTCATAAATGGATAGCAAAGAAACCGGTTGTCTTTCTTCATTCATTCCAACTCCTTTCAATAGATTTTGAACAAATTCTGCATTTTGCTTATGTACGAACAGAAAAAACCGCCACGATATCGATATCGGGCGGCGGCAAAAAAATCTATAGCAAATTGCATGCCAAATAGAGAGTATGCCGTATCTTCCCTTATCTTCCGAAGAGCAAAATACTGAATGAATCAGGTGGGTATCCTGGCTTATGCGTCATCCATCCGTGAGAGCCTTCCCATCAAGTTAACTAAATAGTGGCATGTTCTCACTTCGTCGGCATGTACAGTTGCGGAAACAGCTTCGGCTTTCAACCGAATTCCCCGGCTTCTGATTCTCTTAACTTATTCAATCAATAAAGTATAGCACAGGCAAGACTCGAATGTGATACAGAAGTCCAAGATGGTTGATTTTTCACCCATCGAGTTTTCTATACTAGAGATAGAAAGTAGTTGCCATTCATTATAGAGGAGATTTTCATGAACGTAGTTGAATTACACCCATCGTTTGATAGCGAAAACACGCGAACTCCAACGTATGCGGTATGCAATGATCTCCGTAATGGTAAGGTTTCGTTTCAACAACTGGAACAGACTGCGAGATTTACTGCTGGGCAGTTGAATATAATAGGTGATGTCTGTTTCGAACGGAAATGGAGTAATCGTACGCAGGTAAAACTCATTCGGATCACCTGCACAATATCGGACTTGCAAGGAAGGCGGGATATATCGATGGAAGCACTGGAAGAAGCGCTTGTGTGGAAAAAGCTGCCTACTAGTTTGCAGTCGATAGGGGGTGTAGGTGCTATTCAAATGTAAGCGAAATTGGCGCCCGAATACCTATTTTCATGTGGTGATGCTTGGGAATAACCGCCAGAACATTATCTCATGTATGGATTCGCATTCCATTCTGAGGTACTTGCCGCCACCTTTTTAGAAAACTCGTTCTAGCTACGTTAGCTATTGTTTGCTTGAGATGGATAGAAGACGAAGGGTAAAGTGAAAAGAAGTAAACAGTCTCCAAAATTTAAAACAGTAATGAATTTTGCGAGACCCAATGTTATTTTTCCCTGCGCCTTTGCTGATATACCTTTGAATGTACACAGGTGAAGTAAAAGAGTATCCTTATAGTATAGACACTTACGATGCGCAATGTATTGTGCGTTAACATAAGGATTCATTGATAAGGAGGCGCTCATATGAGCCAGATGACGGCAGTTAATGTAATTCGGATTGAAAAAGGAAAGGGTCAAGAAGTTGCGGCACGTTTTGAAAAACCAAAAGCTGTCCATACGTTTGAGGGATTCGTTCGGATGGAAGTATGGATGAAAGAAGATGTTGAAGATCATGATGAACTTCACATTTGCACTACATGGGAAGATGAAAAATATTTTGAGGCATGGCGTAAAAAGCGGGCAGTTGATAAAGCACAGGCTCGTGCTATACAAGAACAAAATCCTTCCGGACAGCCGGAAGAGAATCCGATTCTTGGAACTGAACTATCTACATATTTGACGCTCGTTCAGCATTTGCCGGCTGAAAAGGATTAACTACTGGAGCAGCTTGGTTTAGAACGTATCGAAACAGTTACCAGGTCCCTAAACAATTTAGCCCCTACTTAGACAACTAAAGAATAATAAAACGAGGAGCTCTTCAACTGAGAAATTTGTTGGAGAGCTTTTTTATTCGATTAAGCCGGCATATACGCAACGAGTAACAATTGAAGGAAGGTTACGAAGAATAGATAAAAAAGTTGCATATCAATAACTTCATTTTTAAGAAATGAAAATGAAAAATATGAACTTAAGCAATATAAATTCTTAGGTGCAACGGATAGAGGAAGGGGTATGATACCTGTTGACTCAGGTGATTATTTTACTGAATACTCAAATTATAAATGGTATATGTGTATCATACAAATAGATATACAGCAAGCTTCAATGATACATTCAGACTATCCCAAGAAGAAAGTTATTGTTGTAATTCATTAATAAGTCGCAAAATGTAAATGGTGAAAATACTGTAGATATTGTGTTGTATTTAGGAAGTAGTGAAGTGGCTAGAGTGAAGGACTATCATATTTAGGTTTATGAAAATCCAGCTATAGGGTTTGTGAATCCATTTCAAATAGGAGTCCAAAGTACGAAATTTGCTATGACGGTAGACTTGCTTAATGTAGATTTTTCTCAGACTGCTGATGTATATTTACGTGATGAAAAAAATAATAGAATAACAAAAATGGATAAGATTATTGAAGAGTATTACAAAGAAGAGGAAAAAGCTAGGGAAATAGAATTTGGACTACCATTTAATGAATTCGTGCAATTGCAAGAACATAATTCATAAGACGTGGTGGCAGAAGATTCTTATATCAGTACTACATATCATTCGCAAATGCCGGATTTGCGATATCGTGGAGTAGGTGTTAATTTACTAGATGCTAACCCTTATAAAATAGTGATTGAACAGGGGGGAGAAATTACAAAAGAGTTGAATGGTATACAAGCTTTCTTCAATGATGAAACGTATAATGAAGAAAACAACGTGGAGTTGTTGCCGAAGTATTTTGCGGAATATGGCGCACCATATAATGTGAAGTTCTATAACTCTACTAACGATGAGATGACTAATTTTAATTTTTTATCAGAAAAAGGTGTTGTAAATGAAAATGATAGTTTGAATTCATTGGAAGGATTCAAAACATCTAAAAAGAGAGAAAACGTTAAGAAAACTAAGACGTGGAGCGTGAAACTTAATAAGTCTGTAGATGAAAATACAATCAACAGCGGTAATACATATATTGTAGAAAAAGAATCCGGCAAGTCCGTTAAAGTCGATTATGCCTTGCAAGAAGGTGGTACCGTATTAGAAATTATTCCGGAGAAAAGTTTCAAGTCGGGTGCAACGTATACTCTGATTGTGGACAAGCGTGTTTCGTCTGGTACAGGTTCACAGTTGAAAGAGCCTGCCGCTATTGAATTTACTGTAGAATGACAGAAATGTTTCTAAACACTGTCTTACGAACAGATACAATTTATTTATGTAACTTCTTCACCTCACGCCGACTCGCTGTTATATTTATGGTTTTAACTATAATGACGATCATACTTCCATTTGTTCTGCGGTGTATAAACAATCAGGAATTAAAATGTATTCCTTAATAAATGTTGCACTCTAGAACCTTCAGTTTGTAAAAGCGAATTGAAATACAAATTTTATAGCAAGTTTAGTATTATAAGTAAGGCTGTATTTTACATACAGAGAGTGGAGGCGATTATAATTATGATCAAAAAGACATGTGACCGAGTTCTTAAAAGTTTTAAACATTATTCTGACGCCCTATGGATTCTCGTATTTTTATTTTTTTCGCTACTCCTTTTTCACTTTTCTATTTATGTTATGAGTTTTCAAAGTTTGGATAGTAGCCTGATAAAGGAGTTCACTAAAGACGGGTTAAAATTTCAACAATTTTTGGATGAACTTTTTTCACCACTACTACTCCGGGGGCTAGGTTTAGGTATAATGCTGTCGGCCGCTTTTCTATTCTCATGGCTAGTAAATAAATTTGTGGTAACTGAAAATGGTTGTCAAGATTTGCTGGATAAATTGGCAACCATAAAAAAGAAATTATTGCTTTCGGTGGAGCAAGTTGGTTTTACTCGAACTTCAGTCTATCTGATTTTTAAGTCAAAAGTGATAGTCATTTTACGTATTAGTGTGATTGCTACAATGATAGCAGAGCAAATTCAACGGAATACTTTGTCCTTTTCAATATTTATTTTTTTAGCAATATATCTATTATTTACTGTTCCATTGAAAAATCCCGAATTTTCGTCAGATTCTGTAGAGAGAAATAGACCTCATCTATTTATAGCGATTACGCCTATTTTTATGACAACATTATTTACTCTATTAATCACATATGAATATAAACTAGATCTACTGTATTCTTATCGCTTTTTTATAGTTATATTGCTATTTAGTGAAATTCTTGTACTTCTTTCTTCTTACGCAGTTGAATTGCTCAAATCTGATCTAAAGTACGCTAAGTTGGGGAAAAATCCTCACGTGGATGTACCGCAGAAGCTGAGCGGGTATATTATACGTCGCAATAAGAAGAATTTAAATCTCTCACTGTTTTTGTATATGGAATTCCTTTTGATTCTCTGTGCCTATTTCATTTTTTATACTTTTGATATATTTTCATGGAAAACAAAAAATGAAGTATTCTCGCTAAGCAATTTTTTACTAAGCATTACAGTGGTGTTATTCGCGCGATTGTTATCAAGATCCATTGAAATAGTCGTTGCTTTCTTTAAAGACATATTATCCAAAGAGAAGAAATCATCTGATTTAGACGGGAAAGACCGTATGTTGTTGGCTGTTAAAAGTCTGATTGAAATTATGCTGTTGGCAGCTATTGTAAGAAGTGCTTACAATTTGTATAGTGAGCCCATTGTAAACGGTGCAGCAAATTACGATTTATCGCACATATATAGCACAGTAAAAATATTGATAGTCAGTTTGTTTGAAAGTATTGCTACGATGGGATTCAATTTATCGTACGAACCCCGTTTAAATATATTCGAACAAATAATACACCTAACTCAAATAATTGTGAGCATTTCTCTAATAACCTTATCCATTGCTACGTACATTTCCTTTAAGCAAAAGGTGGACGACAAATAACAGTTGCTATAGATCGGCAGTGATACGTAAGTGTTTTTGTATGTTTAAATAAATCTATAGAGAAGTCGATCAAAGAAAAAACATATTTGAATTGTTAATTGAAATTATTGAAAAAGAACGTATCGAGAAATTAGAAAGGAAGGTAGTGCATTCTTCCGAGTATATTCCAGCATAAAAAGCATTACCTACACGTCTCGCAATTATTTCGAATGTGCTTTCAGGCAACTGTTTGTAGTCAATCTGCTACCATTTCATACGGTCGATTAAAAGGAACTCAAAATCACTATAATTTTGAATTCCTTTTTTTGTTACGTATCTTTAGATTCCCCTTTGTTTTTCAAAAACATAAAGAGCGATGCACCGAAAATGATGATATAACCAAGGACGCTAAAACGATCAGGTACTTGTCCGAGAAACGCTAGACCAAGTAATGCTGTAAACACTACCGTGAAATAGTTAAAAACAGATATTTCTTTTGCAGGTGCAAATTTGTAAGCGAGCGTGATACCAAATTGCCCAATCGTTGCGAAGACGCCACCAAGAAGTAAGAACAATGTCTGCTGCATAGTTATCGGTTCGTATCCATAAATGACAAATGGCAAGAGCACTACTGTGGTGAATCCTGAGAAGTAAAACACCACCGTGTAAAACTGTTCTCGATTGCCAAGTGCTCGTAGCGCCGTATAAGCAGCTCCGGCAAAAACTGCTGATAAGATCCCAGCTGCATATGGGACAATATCAAGCGAGAATGAAGGCTTTATGATGAACAGAGTGCCGAGGAAAGCTACTACAATGCTATAGATTTGATACGGTTTTACATATTCTTTTAAAAAGAATGCTGCGAAAATGATCGTGAAGAAAGGGCTCATTTTGTTGAGCATGTCGGCATCTGCTATCACCAGATGATCGATTGCGTAAAACAGTAAGATGATGCCAATTATGCCAAGTGCTGATCGTAAAAGCAAGAGTGGTTGATTTTCACGTTTTCCGAAAAAGCGTTCTTTAATGTCCTTTCGCATACTTGGGAAAGGCAATAGAAGCTGGGGGTTATATTTTACTGCCGGTATTATGGAAGAAGGAGTTAGATTGTTGTAGATAATCAGCTTAAGGATGAAAGAAAATTAAAAATATATGCACATTAAGAACTATTAATATTGTAATTCCATGGTAAAATAATAAGAAATAAATGACAAGAAGGTGAGACTATTGAAACGTAGTAAGCAATACTTTGTTATCGTCATTGTCATAACGTTGATAGCTCTTGCCTATTATTATTCACAAGCCCTAAAGGCGGATACTTCCATCAGCCACGGGAAAGTTGATCTATCCGAAACAGGTTTTCAAGAAAAAGGTGTAATTGCACTTGACGGAGAGTGGGAGTTTTATTGGAAGCAGTTACGAAGTCCTGAAGATTTCAGCGATGAAACCCCACACAATCTGCAGTACACAGTGGTTCCAGGAAGTTGGATGCACGACCAAGAAGGCAATACGTATGACAGTACGGGATATGCAACGTACAGGATGGTGGTTGCGAATATACCGTCGGACACGAAGTATTTTGGTTTACTGAAAGGGAATATAAGAAATGCGAGCCGGATATTCGTAAATGGGAAATTGGTTTTGGAAGATGGGGATATTTCGGAGTCGCCGGAAACGAATGTATCCGGTAATAACTCGATGGCGGCTTTTTTTGAATTGGAGAGTTCGACCGCCGAAATTATCATTCAGGCATCCAATCATGATTTTATCGTTGGAGGTATAGCAAAATCGATTACGTTTGGAACGCAAAATGAGATTATGCAACTGCATCAGCGAAATGTCATGTTTGAATTTGCGATGATTCTCATTGTAGTGATTATCGGTATTTTTTATCTCTTCTTGTTCTTGATTAATGCAGATTATCGAAAGAAGGAGCCCGCCACACTTCCGCTCGCATTAAGCTGTCTATTCTATGGAATTATGAGCAGTATATACAGCGAACGAATTATTACAGTGATATTCCCTATGATCAGCATGGACAGCACATTTCGTTTTGGGCATTTAATGAGTGCTTTCACAGTGATTACCGTATTGATCGTGCTCAATCAGATCAGTCCCATCTTTTTATCCAATCGAATAAAAAATGGTATGTTGATTTTTTACAGCATTTTCATCTTAATTATACTTTCGCTCCCCATGACTATTTACTCCAATATATTGGAGTTTTACATGGTGACCACAGTCGTCTTTTACTTTTTTGTATGGCTAAGAGTACTCTGCCTGTTCATCAAGAAAGGCGGTCCTGAAATTGACAGTGTAGAACATATTGCCATGATAGTTTCATTGCTCAGCGTTTACTTGTTCTGGTTCGATATGATTTTGTACAGTACGGGGTTAAAGCAGGATATGTTGATTTCGTTCTTGATGATCGCCGTCTACAGCATTGCTTTGTCCGTCCTATTGATTTTCCGATATACGAACTCTTACAAAAAGAATGAAGAATTGTCGACGCAATTAATTGAAACGTTCTCCACGCTCGATCAAACGACAAAGATCGCAAAGAGAAATGAATTGGCCTTTTTACAAGCGCAAATCAAACCGCATTTCCTATTTAATACGCTTAGCAGTATCATCAGTCTTTGCTATACGGACGGGAAACGTGCAGGCAAAGTCCTGTCCGATTTGTCTAACTACCTGAAGCGGTCTTTCCAAATAGATATTCACACCGATTATGTCACCATCGACAATGAATTGAAATTGATTCAAGCGTATGTCGAGATCGAGAAAGTAAGATTCGGCGACCGAGTGGACATGATTTATGACGTAGACGAAGAAATTCTTTCGTGCAAGATCATTCCACTCATTATCGAGCCTCTTGTTGAAAATGCCATCAGGCACGGTGTTTTGAAAAATAAAAGTGGAGGCAAAGTGAAATTGACAATTAAAAAACAGGATTACGGCATATATGTGGGTGTTCAGGATAACGGAAAAGGTATGGATCCGCATCAATTGAATGCTATTAGACGCGGGGAACGAAACCTAGAATCGCTGACTGGTAACGGTATAAGTTTGGCGAATATCCATAGTAGATTGCAAAGTTTTTATCAGACTGAGCTGCAATTCGAAACAAATCCCCTAGGCACAGATGTCTATTTTATTATTCCTTTACACGATGACGAGGAGGAGACAGCCAATGATTAAAGCGGTGTTGGTGGACGATGAGATGTTGGTGTTAAATTACTTAGAGAAGATTGTAGGAGAGACAACTGACATCGAAGTAATCGGTACGTTTACGGATCCTGAACTTGCGCTAATTGAAATTCCACGATTGGAGCCGGATGTGTTGTTTTTGGATGTGGACATGCCCGAAATGAACGGAATGGAGTTGGGGGAAAAACTCATCCAAATCAATAACAATGATGAAATGGCGATAGTTTTTGTAACGGCATACGAACAATATGCGATGCATGCTTTCGAGCTAAATGCGATTCATTATATTTTGAAGCCGGTAGACAAGCAGTCGGTAGAAGAAGTATTGAATAGAGTATACAAGAAAAAGCGAATAACGCGAGAAGAGACGAAAACAGTAGGCGAGATTTGTTTGTTCGGAAACATACATTTACGTATGAATGATTCCCGAACCGAGTTCATGACCGCCAAACTGGAAGAGCTTCTTGCCTTATTGATCATGCACCGAAAAAATGGCATCAGCAAATGGCAAATCATTGATATTTTATGGGAAGAACACTCCATGGAAAAGTCCCAACAAAATCTCTACACGATGATCTTCCGACTCAAGAAAACATTAAAAAAAGCCGGTATTCCTGTTGAGTTGGAGAGGAAAAACGGCATGTATAAAATCATGCTACCGAGAGTTCACTGTGATTTAATCGCGTTCGATCAATTTATGGATAAAAAACTGAAGATTAACAGCCAAAACCTTAAGGACTTTGAAAAAGCCGTCTCCCTGTATCAAGGAGAATTATTCGATGGGAAAGGCTATATCTGGTGCATGAGTGAAACGGAAAACTATTATCAACAGTACGTACGTCTCGTAAACGAACTGGCCAACTATTATAAAGAGAATGAGTGTATAACACAATTGGGAGATTTGATTGATAAAATCAAGCCGGTGATCAGGGAAGAAGACTTGGAGAGCATAATAATTGAGTGTGAGGCATAACAAACAACAGCGTAGGGGAATGAAATCCTCTGTGCTTTTTTTATGTAATCATTTAAATGTAAGAAAAAAGTAAGAACGGCTTGCTATACTATCTTTAACGTAGAGTACTTACATTTTCCTATACGAGTTTTTAAACGATTGATTCATAGAAAAGACGGACCCCTTTCTGAAAAATTCAACTTGATTGTAAACTAAAGGAGATGAGCAAGATGCCAGCTTATATGGTTAATGAATACTATGTTTTTACGTCTTATGAGGATCTATCTTCCCTAATTCATGATATTATCCATTACTCACTTCTGCCTTCGCGTCAAGACAGACATTCGTTTTCTATACTCGTTGGTCAGCTGGATACGCAAAGCCTGCAGTTTGAAGTGGACGATGGTAAATCCGTCCCAGTGCGTTATGAAAGGGAGGAGGATCTGTATTATTCTGTTTGACCTAGAGTATGTACCAGGTCCCTACAGAAATCGGACCCTATTAAGATGACTACGTGATCACATAGAAGAGTTTCCTGATCAAGATAAGACCGGGAAGCTCTTTTTGATGCTTCTAGCAAGGGGATAGTCTATAGGTCATAAGAACAGATGCGAATTCCTCACACAATTAAATTTCATAAAATAACTTACTAGCATCGCGAAAAAAAGTTTCGCAGTATTTCGCAGATGATTTTCTATCTTCAAAAATAAAAGAGTGCTCCACGTCATTCGGCCCAAATACTTCTGTTTTCTCATAAATGTGATTTAATGCACAAGTAATTATACAAACGTACCATTAGTGCATATATTTTGGATAACATGCTTAAAATATGATGATATAATCAATACAGGAGAAAACATGTACATTTCATACTTGTCTGTATTAATGAAATGAGGAGGATGAATATGCTAAATCAGTTGAAGAGAATATTGGAGGATAGTGGATTAAGTCAATTATTCGAAGTGAAAGAAGAAAATGATAGAACGAGTTTTCCTAACCCACATGTGGCCTACCGCGTCCAATTTAATTTATATAGAATTCGGGCTTTTGAGTTATGGGGAGACGTAAATGCCTTTGAATTTAGAATTTATTACGGCAGTAAATTAAATCCCATCTTAAAACAACGTTTAATCGAAATACCTGGGGCTAAAAATAGTACGAATCGTAAAATTGATTATAAAACTAATGATTATGTCGCTTTGGCTAAAATGATTAAAGATATATTGCTAGAAAAAGAAATTATGGAAGTTTGTAAGTCAACTAGTGATATTGCAAAGATTTCTCAGTTTGAAGGGCTTGTGCTGAAAGACATTGATGTGACAGATGCAACGGTTCTTGGTCGACCTATTGAATGGAGTCAAATCATTGCGATTTATGAAGACGACTCGGAAGAAAATATTTTGAAAGAAGAATTGTCGAAAAGTGGGGTTTACCTTCAGCGTTCCAAGGATGGGGCAAGTAGATATGTAGGGAGTGCTTACGGAGGTGGCGGAATCTTAGGGCGTTGGATGAAACACTTAACATCTAATGGCAATGCCCACCATTTAAACTTGTTCGTACTTGAAAACGGATATAACGAAATCGAGTTCTTAGTATTAGAATTACTTGATGATGGAACAGATATTATGCAAAGGGAAGTCATGTGGAAAAAAACCTTGGCTACTGTAAATCGTGGTCCTTATAATAGCATACAATTGAACAGGAATTAGTGAAGGGTTCTTGTGCCTCATATTATTCAGACACTATTCCTTCAACTAGATAATTATAAAAAAGAGTTTCCTAATCAAGATATCGATCGGGAAGCTCTTTTTGGTGCGTTTAGTGAGGGCATAGTCTATAGGGTGTAAGAACAAATACCAAGCTCCTACATAACTAATTTTATGGAAAATCTGCGTAAAAGGCTGACAAGAAAACATCTTTTCCTTAGATCTATTCACAGTAGACGGAGGAAAGCGGAAGTAATAGCTCCAAATTATATATTACCTCGAAAGGATCGTTAGGAATCGCCATATATACTATATTCAGTGGATAATTAACTAATAGTAGTATTTCGAAAGTAGAATTATTGCCGGAAATCTAGTGGATAAGCTTTTTGTAATGGTATAATATATCTAAAATGTAAAGTCCGATTAATACATGAAATATTAAGAAGTGCATCTACAAAACACCATTAATAACAGCTTAAGTTATTTTATTAAACGAAGTATCAGCAAAGGAGGCAAGTGGATGATGAAAAAGACCGTTATTCTGTTATTACTAGTTTTTCTATTGACAGGTTGCTCAAGTAGCACGTTTGATCAAGCGATGGAACAAAGTAAGCTTGCGTTAGCGAATGGTGAATATGATAAAGCGCTGTCTTCAGTCGACTTAGCATTGGATGAAAAACCTAGTGATAAAGAGGCACTTGAGATGAAAGAAGATTTGAATAGATTTTATTCGGTAAAGCAAGAGATGAAAGACGGTGACTGGGACGTCGCCCTAGAAAAGGCTGAAAAGATGCTTGGACAAGACAAGCTAGCCACCGGGCTACGGAAATCGTTAGAAGACATGGTCGATACGGTGAAGACGAATCAACAAGTGTCTGCAAAAGTGGCGGCTCATGTAAAAGACATTGAGACATCTGTTGAAGCAGGTGAGCTTGAGGAAGCGCAACAAACAATAGAAGAGCTCCGTAAAGGTCAGGCTTCACTAGACGAATTCAGTGAAAAACTAGCTAGTTTGGAGAAGCGATTAGAAGATGAACTAAAAAAACAACAAGCTCCACCTGTAGTGGTACAACCTCCCGTCGTTCAGCAAGATCAAAGTACTGCGCTTCAATTGGACGTGATACCAAAACAAACGGGCCAGCAACAACAGTATCGCAATAAGCTAGACGCAATTGAAGTAGGCTTAGCTGATCTGAATCATTTATATGCGAATGGTATTACGTCTGAAATGTCTGAGGCGGAAAACGAAAGATATACAAGATGGGATAATGCGCTTAATGAGATATATGGCGTATTGAAGAAGCAGCTATCTGCGCAGGATATGGAACAATTGCGTGTAAAGCAACGTGAATGGATAAAATATCGTGATCACACCGCTAGTGTCAATGCAGCGGAATTTGCTGGCGGGAGTTTTGAGCCAGTCACTTATATAGGAACATCCGCTGATTTAACTAAAGAACGTTGTTATGCATTAGTGAATCTTTATATGAACTGATAGGGGTGAGGCGTAATGGCAAACATCTATGGAATGCAGCAATTGAAGCGCATGATTCTGAATGAAACTGATGCCAATACTCATAAAGGGTTGCTTGGTGAAAAAGAAATCTTGCTTATGCTACAAGAACAGTTGCCTGACGATGCTCATGTAATCCATAACCCTACATTGATTCACTATGAGGCGGACATTTTAGTTATAGAGGAAAATATCGGATTTATGTTTTTGGAAGTAAAGACTTGGAATGAACGATTTATAGAACGATTTGATCCAAATGGAAATATATTGACCAAAAGGGGTCAGCACAAACCGCTGAAACAAGCAGAAAATTATCGTAGTGAGCTTAAAAGCACACTTTCATCGCATCTAACGAATTCAATGAGACAAGACCCGCATCAGATAATTTCATCTGTCGTAGTATTTAACGGGATCTCTAAAGAACAATTTTTACATCGTGCAGAAGTTCTTGGTTGGGAAGAAGAATGGAAGAACAAATTCTTATCTAAACACTTTTTCTACACTCGAGAGTCAAGTGGATTCTATAGCTGGATGATGAGATCTAAAAAGTTCAATGCACGTAGAGTGTCCGACTACTTTTCTAGTGAGAGTTTGGAACGACTAATTGAAATTTTGGTCACTGAAAATGAAATCAAGAAAAATCTAATTGAAAACAATTTACCACTCAAAGTTAAACGGAACCAACAGAAGGCTGTTTCAAATATTAATGTGTCTGTACGAAAAGATAAACAAAAGAAAGTGGAAGTCAGTTCAATTCCTGAATCAGAAAAGAAAAATCAATTAGGGGTATTTGTCACTCTGTTAGCAATTGCAATAATTCCACTTTTTTATATCTTGAATGACTGGGGATATGATAATGAAAGCTATGAATGGCAGGAAGATAGTACAACTGACAATACGATATTTTTAGACGTGAAAGATGATGGGTTGCCAGAGGGTTCTGGAAGCGCATATGACTACTATATTTTAGCGGACAGTCAATATACTAAACTGGTAGAAACGCAGCTTTATGGTTTGTCGAAGTCAGATTTACGGATAGCACGAAATGAGATATATGCGAGACATGGATATATATTTGAATCTGCTGACCTGCAAAAATATTTCTCCTCCCAGTCTTGGTATGTACCAGATACTCTATACAACTATGAACTAACTGACATAGAACAATATAATGTTACTTTAATACAATCTATGGAATAAGTTATACAATAAAATATGTTTTAGACAGTAAAGCCTTTCCATCGCAGTAAACGATGGAAAGGCTTTTTTAAACAATACTCTGTATCTTTCTACATTGTCCTATCGTATAATCAATAAGAACCAGTAAATTACTAATTTTAAGGGGACATTGAATGATGACGATTCTAATTATCGGTGACATAGGAAATGATGTCCTTAAAATTCAAAAAAGCTTGCAGCAACTGGGACTGTATACGATTCATGTGTTTCAAAGTGCCTATACAGCGATTCAATATGAACATTTGTTTTTACAAGAAGAAATCAAGCTGGTTATTTATGATGCGAATTTGGATGCAGATAACTGTGAAGCGCATTGTCGGGAAATAGAGGCACTGTGTGTATGGCGGGATGTGCCGATTTTGTTGTCGACGTCTTATGAGAAGCCGGTTATCTTTGAGCGCTTACTGGAAGTTGGGATCTTTGATTTTATTCTAAAGCCGTTTGACTTTTTCCAGCTCAAAACGCGGATTCGAATTGCGCTTACATATTATGAGGAAACAAAAAAACGAAAAGAGCATGAGTATCAGTTGGCGATAGATTTAGCGATAGCGAAAAACGTCCAGAAGAGTGCATTGACTCCCGCGTTGTCGCTACCACATATTGAAGTGGATGGAATCTATTTTACTTCTCAAGCTCTGGGCGGGGATATGTATTGTTGGTTTCAGCTCGATGAAGATTTAACGGCAGTCATGTTGTTTGATGTGATGGGGCATGGGGTTGCGGCGTCACTTGTAACAATGTCGATTCGTTCCTTGCTCAAGGAAATTATTATGCAGTTGATTGATCCGGTACTTGTGATAAAAGAAGTGAACCGGAAGATTTATGAGTTGTTTTCTACTGATGGACTGGACTCGTTTTTAGTGACGGCCGTCTATGCTGTAATCGATAAGAAGAATGGTACGCTGCAGTATGTGAACGCTTCGCATCCGGAAGGCGTCATGTTCGGGAAGTATGGAGAAACTGTGATGATGCATGCGAATTCTCCCATTCTCGGTCTGTTTCCATCGATTCAAGTGCAGGCGAAAAGTATTCGTTTGACAGGTTGGCATCGTATTATTTTGTATACAGACGGGTTAGGGACGTTATATCCTGATCTGAAAATTGACTGGAGCTTTTTTCATTCGCACAGTTCGCAAAATAGTCGCGTCATGTTGCGGAAGTTTACGGAAGAGTTCGGATTATCACATTTGCCATTGGAAGACGATATTACAGTGGTTTCGATTACCACTTCGTTATAAGTGAGGGAAGAATGTATGGAATTCAAGTTCACAATTACCCCCAATCAGCCGTCGATTCAGTTGATTGATCAATTAATGGAGAGTTACATGGCGCTGTATTCGATTCCATTCGCAACAGAAATTTGTTTTGTGACGCACGAGCTGGTCATTAATGCAGTGGAGGCAATGGAGAAAGAAGGACGGACAGAGTCGATTGAAGTACGTATGCAAAATGATGAACAATATGTGCAGATTACAGTGTCTGATTTTGCGAAGGGGATACCGGAAGAACAGTGGCCGGTCGTGCTCGATGCAACTATAGACGATGAGAGTTTTTGTGAGCGTGGACGCGGCTTTTTGTTCATTCAGCATATGGTCGATCAGCTGTGGTTTGAACAGCTGTCCGATCAACAGTTTTTAGTCGGTGTGAAGAAAAATTTAGTGATGGCGGTGGAAAAGTAAATGAAGTGGACGATTGGGAAAAAGATTAATGTAGTTATTTTACTAGCGATTTTACTACTATCAGGCATTTTAAGTGGCCTGAATTATAATGCGACCAAAGGGAACTTATTGAAGGCGGCAGAAGCTAAGCTCATTTCCGATTTGACACTGAGTTTAGAGTTGCTGGAAATTTCCGTGCCGGGCGACTGGTCCATTACGAATGGTTCATTACATAAAGGAAAAATGGATATGTATGAGGCGTACGCGATTCCTGATCAGTTGGGCGAATTGACAGATGGAAATACGATGTCTATTTTCCAAGGGGATACACGTATTGCGACAAATATTATTGAAAATGGAGAACGACGTTTAGGGACACAAGTAGCGGCTGAAGTGGGAGACGTCGTGCTCGGCAAAAAAGAACGTTTTCTTGGCACCGCAGATGTACTCGGCAAGCCATTCCAAGCAGCCTATGATCCGATACTTGATAAAGACGGAGAAGTGATCGGGATTATCGCAGTGGCTGTTCCGACAGCGCCTTATATAAAGATCGCAACTTCTTCTGCTATGCAGACCATTATTATTTCGCTAGTGCTTGCATTGCTCATCATTCTAATCGTGAGCTTTATCATTCAGCGTATGCTGATCAAGCCTATAAATCGATTACGTGATAATGCGAATGAATTAGCTGATTTAAATTTAAACGTCGAGCTATACGAAGCGAAAGGAACGGACGAAATTGCTGAACTATCTGTTGCATTTCGAAATATGAAAGAGCAACTTACGGAAACGATGCAAAACGTTGCGCGAAATGCCAATGAAATTGCTCATTCATCGGTCGCATTGGCAGAATCCTCCCAGCAGACAAATGAAACGGCTAGTCAAATCGCTTCCACGATGAATGAAATTGCGTCAGGCGTGACGAATCAATCTGAACAAGCAGAACGAATCGCAGGCATGATGCGTGATACGATCGTAGAAGTAGAAGGCAATTTAGGAAATGTTGAACAGAGCTTAAAGAACGCGCAAGAATCTACAGTCATAGCGCATGAAGGCGAGCAGTCAATCAGTAAAGCAATTTCACATTTAGGCACAGTTACAGAAACGGTAAGCTATGCGACTGATTCGATACAAAAATTAGGTATGCGTTCTGAAGAAATCGGCGGTATTATTACCGTTATTACCGCAATTTCGGAACAGACGAATCTACTTGCGCTAAATGCGGCAATTGAAGCGGCAAGAGCAGGAGAACATGGTAAAGGATTTGCGGTTGTTGCAGCAGAAGTTCGTAAACTAGCTGAACAATCAACAGGAGCTGCCCAGCAAATTACGGATTTAATTACAGATATTCAAGCAGAAACATCGGTTACAGTGCGGACGATGGAAAGTAATTTAACAGCAGTAGAGGAACAAGTGGTTATTATTAACCAAGGCGGGGAAGCACTTAAGCTCATAGTAGAGAAAGTAAGTGTGACAGAGGCTGGTGTAGTGCATATAAAAGATGCATTCAGCGCAGTGAATTCCAATTCGCTTACTGTCCAAGACGCTATCCAAAACATTTCAGCTATCATTGAAGAATCCGCTGCAGCGACGGAACAAATTGCCGCTTCATCTGAAGAACAGTATGCAACAGTCGCTGAAATTGCCGATAATACAACCAGTTTAGCAGAGGTCGCGGATCGTTTACGTGAAGAAGTAAATAAGTTTAAAATGTAATGGAGGTTAGTAGTATGGAACAGAAAACAGCAGCGTTGCAAGTGGTGGAAAAAGATACGTACGTGAGTCTCGAGTTTTCGGGCCATTTGCAATACGCGTTGATTGAAGCGTTGAAAAAACGATTGCAAACAACACCGTTTAAAGAAGGTCGCAGTTTCATTTTAGATATGAGCAAAGTACAAAATATCGACAGCACAGGCTTCGGTATGATTGTAAACTTTGCCAAAAAGGTTTCTTTAAAAAACGAAAAAATCGTCATCATTATAGTGGATGAATTCGTCCGCAAGTTATTTGCCATTTCCCAATGTGATAAAATCTTCCCGATTGTCGACAGCGAAGCAGCGGCATTAGAGGTTATAAAGCAGTCAGTTGAGACGGAGTTGTCTGTTAACGATTATTGATTTTCATAAGTAAATAAATTCAAAAAGCCTTCTGATTAAGTTCAGAAGGCTTTTTTTAGCTATTAAATGATGCCAAAAAGGCAGTTACAGTCTTTTGAAAAGCATATCTAACTGTTAAGATTTGTTTGATTATATAAAATTGATTGTATGTTAACATAGATCATGCCTTCACAACTATAAGAAGAATGAAGAGAAATTTCATTTTTAACAGAAAGGATATGATTACATGAAAGTATTATTAACAGGTTTTGAGCCATTTCTAGATTATCCAATAAACCCTACGAAAGAAGTAGTGAAAGCTATTGTATCGGAAGGAATTACCGGTTTAGAGATTATACCTAAGATATTATCTGTTAGATTTAATCATTCAGAAAAAGAGTTATTAAAAGCAATTGAAGAGACGAATCCTGACGTGGTAGTGATGTTAGGTTTAGCGGCTGGGCGTTCTAAAATTACTCCCGAGAGAATCGCGATTAATGTAAAAGATGGGGATTTGGATAATGACGGATACGCACCATCTGATGAACCGATTGATCCTGCTGGCGCTGATGGAATATTTTCAACGCTTCCCATTCGAGAAATGACTAATCGACTAGTAGAAGCTGGATTACCTTCCGTTATTTCTAATACTGCAGGTACATATCTCTGTAATAATATCATGTATGCCGCTCTAAATTATGCAGAAAAACAAGAGGTGTCCTATCGGGCAGGTTTCATTCATATCCCAGCCTCACATGAGTTAGCCTTAGTAAATAAAAAATTACCGAGTTGGTCTTTGGATGATCTAGTGAAAAGTGTTCAGATCTGCTTGAAAACATTGTGAAAAAAGAAATAAAGCCTTCATAATCGGTAAATCGATTATGAAGGCTTTATTTGAATTTTGCGGAATACTCATATTGCTATTATACTATTTTTATTATTTAAATAGAAAATTTAGAACATAGTGCACTATTGGTATGCAATATCAGATATACTGGACCAATACAATTTCAGTATAAGAAAGGAAGATCAACTGTATATGGTGACATCGAGAGAGAAAGAACATAAACCACAGCCGAACGAGAGAAAAAAGTGGAAGCTGGAAATGCCAGATACATATGTAATTTTATTTTTAGTGTTACTAGTGGCAGTGGCCGCGACATACATAGTACCAGCGGGTTCATTTGAAAGAGAAACGATTGAGGGAGTGGAAAGGGTCATTCCTAATACGTACGCACAGGCTGACAAGGATCCTACTGGATTTATGGATATCTTTTTGGCGTTGCAAGAAGGAATGGTTCAATCTGGCGGCTTAATCTTTCTAGTATTATTTGCGGGTGGGGCATTTGAAGTAGTAGAGCGCTCGGGAGCGATTAAAGGTGGAATTTTGAGAGCGGTCGATAAAACGAAAGGTAAAGAGTTTTTATTGATTGCGCTCGTTTCGATTTTATTCGCGCTAGGTGGAGCAGTTGGTGCTGTTGCTAACTCTATCATTCCATTCGTTGCGATTGGTGTAATTATTGCAAGAGCACTAAAACTCGATGCGATTGTAGCGGTGGCGATTACATTTGGTGCTACATTTGCTGGATTTAACGTTGGGTTCCTAAACCCCTATACAGTAGGAATTGCACAAACTGTTGCGGACGTTCCACTGTTTTCAGGTATGCTGCTGCGCGTTGTAGCGTTTGTCGTAATTGTTGGTGTGACTATTTTATATACGTGGCGTTATGCAAAAAAGATTATAGATGATCCGTCGAAGAGTTTAATCGGTGTATTGGACGATAGTGATCCGAACGCCTCTGCAGAAGATTTGATAGCTCCTTTTACAGGAAGACATAAAGTAATCTTATCTTTTGTTGGCTTATGTTTAGCATTCTTTGTTTTCGCAACGATTAAATTCCAGTGGTCTATTGATCACATGGCTGCATTCTTCATTATTATCGGTATAGGCTCCGGTATCATTGCTAAAATGAATTACAATGAAATTACGATAACGTTTCTTGATGGGTGTAAAAATATTGTGTATGGTGCTTTAATTATTGGGGTTGCCAGAGCGATTTTGATCGTAATGGAAAATGCTCAGATTTTGGATACGTTTGTTCAAGCTCTTTCTGTGCCATTGGCAAGCTTATCTCCTGTATTTGGCGCACTTGGAATGTTTGTTGCCAATGGTGTGATGAATTTCTTCATACCTTCAGGAAGCGGACAAGCGATTATTGCAATGCCGATTCTATCACCTTTAGCGGACATGATTGGTGTAACTCGACAAGTCGCAGTTCAAGCTTATCAGTTTGGAGACGGATTCACGAATAGTATTTTTCCTACATCAGGCCCCCTAATGGCAAGTTTGGCTGTTGCGGGTGTGGCGTGGGTGAAATGGGCGAAGTGGATGTTGCCATTGTTGTTGATCTGGACAGTGATCGCTGTGATTATGTTGACGTTTGCGGTCATGATTGGATGGGGACCGGTGTAATATCGAGTAATAGATTCGATATATGTATAGACAGCCGCCATTTTTATAATGGCGGCTGTTTTCATTAGCGCTTACAAGAATAAAGCAGTCTTGAAAGTCCTTTTAAAATAATCGCCAAGGCAAATAATACGATGACGATGATTAAAATTCCCACAACGACTGTTAGTAACAAGTGTCCTGTGAGACATGCTAACAAAGTAGGGACGATTAAAAACAATCCCAATACTGCATATGCGGCTAAAATCCCAAAGAAAAATAGCCATTCATTACTTACGTTTAGACATTTCGACATAAACTTCACCTCCATGCTGTACTGTATGTAGCAGCTCATAAGGCGATGTAATGCAATACACTCGGTTGTTAATGTAAAAGGGTATTTATACATAGCAAGTTTTGAGTTAATGTAATAAAACTAGCTAGAATCGATTGGTGGGTAAGGCGATGTTCTGCTGGATAGTTTGAAATTGCTAGAAGGCAAACAGAAAGTGGTCGTCATGTAAAAAGGATAATCAGACTATTACAATCTGTCCTACTATTCGACAAATTTTATGATAAACTAGAAAACGTCTATACAACTAGAGAGGAGTGGATGATATGCCACAGATGCTTGCTTTCGTTATTTTAGCAGGGATTTTATTCATCGGAGATTTTATTGCAGTTCGTACAAAAGCATGGATTCCATCAATTTTTGTCTGTGCGGTTTTAATGTTATTCGGTTATTGGACATTTTTCCCTGAGGAAATGGTAGCTACTGCGGGTATACCGCCAGTCGTGGCTTCATTATTGATTTACTTGCTAATTACTAATATGGGGACATTGCTTTCTGTACAACAGTTGAAACAGCAATGGAAGACGATATTGATTTCATTATCAGGAATAGTAGGTATTATCGTATTTCTTTTCACTATTGGATTACTGTTATTTGATATAAAAACGATATTGGTCGCAATACCACCGTTAGTTGGAGGCATTGTTTCAGCCTTGATCATGTCTGAAGGTGCGACTGAAGCGGGCCTAGCTACTTTATCAGTTTTTGCGGTAGTTATTTATGTCATGCAAGGTTTTGCAGGATATCCTTTGACTTCAGTTGTGTTGAAAAAGGAAGGTAAGATGCTGCTTAGTAAATATCGTAAGGGAGAACTAGAAATGAAGGAATATTCTCCTGGAGAAGAGCCGATTACGCATGCTGAACCGAAAATGTTCCGAAATATGCCGGAAAAGTATAATACTAATTACTTTAAATTTTTCCGCTTAGCGTTTGTTGCCTTTCTCGCATACGGCGCTTCTACACTTCTTGCGCCAATTGTCGTGATCAGTCCATATGTTCTTTGCTTATTATTCGGGATTCTTGCAACAAGTGTAGGTTTCTTGGAAAGACAAGTGCTTGAAAAAGGAAATGGGTTTGGCTTTGCGATGCTTGCATTGATCTTGTATGTATTGGATGGCTTGAAGAAGGCAACACCTGAGATGATGATGGAGATTTTGTATCCGCTTGTTGGCTGTATCGCAATAGCCGTTGTCGGAATGTATATTTTCTCGTTCTTTATTGGAAAAGTACTAAAAGTGAGTAAGGAAATGGCGTTTGCTGTTTCATTAACCGCATTGTATGGCTTTCCAGCAGACTATATTATCACCAATGAAGTCATTAATTCATTAACGGAGGATGAGAAAGAAAGAGAAGCGTTAACGAGTCATATGTTGCCACCGATGCTTGTCGGAGGATTTGTCAGTGTGACGGTTGTTTCTGTTATCTTAGCCGGTCTTTTCGTTGGATTCTTATAATATGGAGGGAATAGTATGACAGCAAATAAAGAACGAATCGAGCAACATATTGATGCGCTCAAACAATTTACAGCGACGCCTGGACAAGGTGTGACGAGATTGACATACAGTAAAGAAGATTTACAAGCTCGAAATTATATTAAAGAAAAAATGACGGAGTATGGCCTTGCTGTTTCTGAGGATGGGTTTGGTAATATCTTCGGAAAGCTAGAAGGAACGTTATCAGACGCGCCTTCCGTTATAGTCGGATCACATTTTGATTCGGTTCCTAACGGGGGAGCGTATGACGGAACAGCGGGAGTGGTCGTTGGACTAGAAGTAGCGGCACTATTCCAAGAGTTGCAACTGAAGCCTACATATCCACTCGAAGTCATTGCGATGGTTGAAGAAGAAGGATCACGATTTGGCGGAGGTTTGATGGGCTCAAGGGGCATGATGGGCTTATTATCGGAAGAAGACTTTTATGATTTAGCCGATAAAGACGGCATTCTCGCTACGGATGCCATGTCCGAGATCGGACTGGATTACTCTAAGGAGAAAGTGAGATCACCTGAAACCATTAAAGCGTTTCTTGAACTTCACATTGAACAAGGCCCGATTCTAGAAGAGAAAGGAATTCGCATCGGTGTTGTGGAAGCGATCGTTGGACTCAATCATCTAGAAGTAACTGTGCAAGGACGTGCGGGGCATGCGGGCACTACGCCAATGGATTATCGTTCCGATGCGCTTGTTACTGCGGCCAAATTGATAGCAACGTTTCCACAGATTGCAAAGGAAACAGGCCATGGAACGGTTATTACAACAGGTCGACTACACGTGTTTCCAAACGGTGCCAATGTAATTCCGGATAAAGTAGTCTTTTCGGTTGATATTCGCTCGGGCAAAGAAAAACAGATTAGCCAAGCGCGACAGCAAGTGGATGAATTACTATCTGCTCATAATGGAGTGGGTGGCATCACTATATCTGCTGAAGAGCAGTTGTTTATTGAGCCGAAAGAATTGGATACTGAACTTCGTCGTTTGTTGAAAGAAGTGAGTGATGAGTTGTCGATCCCGTATTGCTCCATGAGTAGCGGGGCAGGACATGATGCGATGGTTCTGTCTGATTTCACAGCGTGTGGCATGCTATTTATTCCGAGTAAAGATGGACTCAGTCATTGTCCGGAAGAATGGTCGGATGCTGGCGATTTGGCGGATGGTACAGATGTGTTGTTTGAGACGATTAAGCGATTGGTTATGTAAGGTTTTGCGTAGAGTAATCTTGTGAATGATGAATGGACCTCAAACCTATACTGGTTTGAGGTCTTGTTTTATTTAGTAGATTTTAATCCATCCAACACAGCAGAAGTCATACTTTGAATTTCTACTACCGGATCTAGACGATCTCTAAAAATAATCCAGTCATAAATCGTCCCGCGCATGCAACGTGTGATGAGCATGGATATATAATTAGCTGAAAAGTCTTGTCGGAATTCATTGCGTTCTATTCCTTCTTCGACAAAGGAGTGGATGATTTGATAAAGTTGTCGATTTTGATTCGTTAAATAGTGATCGTCGTCTATCGTTAAGGCGAGTGCGCTTGTGTAGATCGTTCGAATAAAGTCTTTCCCCAAGACATCGCGTAAATACGTCATTTGACCTTGATAAAAGAGAATGATTTTTTCTGAAGCACTTAATTCAGTTGGGATGCTAGGGACAAAGGATAGATAAAAGTTATCGATGTCTTTAAATTTCTCCAGGAAAATGTCATATTTCGAACTATAGTGAACATAAAATGCCCCTTTTGAAACATTGCATGCTTTGGCAATACTTTCAACCGTTACGTTATCAAAACCTTTCTCATGGAAAAGCTCCAAGCCCTTTTCAAGGAGGCTTTTTTTAGTTTCTAATGCTTTTATTTGTCTAGCTGTTAGTTCTGTCAAATTCTATTCCTCCTCTACAATGCTTGTTAATTAGTACTATGATAGCATATTTAAAGAATTTCAATAAATTGGTTGACTATTTTGAAATTCATCGGTATTCTTAAGTGACTGCAGTATGTGACCGCGGTATGTGAAAGATTTATTCATACTGTACTAGAGATTTATATATTGTCCAATACGTTTTTATATTTTTTTGCACTAAATGATAACGCTTTCATTTTCAGCAGACTAAAAGGAGGAGTATGTATGGCGAACGAAAAGAAGATTGGGTTTATCGGTCTCGGGAATATGGGTTTCCCGATGGCGGAAAATTTATTGAAAAATGGGTACACAGTATACGCATTGGATATTAATAAGGATTCCGAAAAACGATTTGCAGAACTGGGTGGGCATGTAGGGCTGACAACGTCTTCACTATTAGAAGAAGTAGATCTGGTTTTCACTAGTCTACCTACTCCTGCTATTGCTGAAAGTGTTTATTTAGGCGAGGACGGTATTGTTCCTAACGGGATCAAGCCATTGGTCTTAGTGGATTTGAGTACGATCTCACCTGAGTTAAATAGAAGTATCGAGCAAGAAGCATTGAAGCGAGGGCTTGAATATTTAGGTGCTCCAGTTAGCGGTAGTGTCAGTGGAGCGGTGAATGCTACGTTATCGATCATGGTCGGTGGTAAAAAAGAAACTTTTGAATCGGTGTTGCCTTATCTACAAGCAATTGGGTCGAACGTATTCCATGTAGGTGAGGATCCAGGTGTCGGTACAATCGTTAAGCTTATTAATAATATGATGGCAGGTATTCACAATCAAGCCGTTGCAGAAGCACTTACACTAGCAAAGCTTGCTGGCGTGGATCAGGATATTGTCTATGACATTGTCAATGTGAGTTCAGGCGCAAGTACCATTCTTACTCGAAATTACAAAACATATATTTCGCAGGATGAGTACAATAAAGGCGCATTCACTACTTCGTTATTATTAAAAGATTTGAAGCTTGCAAAGCATGTGTCCGACTCTCTTGAGGGCGAGTTACCGATTGCATCACAGTTGATAGAATACTATGAAGCGGAAGTAGAAAAAGGCCATGCGCATGAAGATATGTCTTCTTGTTACTTGATGCTCCAGGATAAGTTAACTAAACAAAAACAAAATTCATAATAAAACTAGGAGGAATAGCGATATGCAAAAAACAAGTGTAAAGACGTTGACTCATTTTATTAACGGTGAAATGGTAGAAGGAAAGAGTGGAAGATTTGGCGATGTTTTCAATCCCTCTATCGGAGAGAAAATTGCTGAAGTACCATTGGCTTCGACAGAAGAAGTGAATGAAACGGTGCAATTGGCGAAAGAAGGATTTAATAAGTGGTCGAAGATTTCAGTCGGCAAGCGAATGGAAGTTCTTCACAAGTTCCGAGCGCTACTTGTAGAAAACACGGATCGATTAACACGAGCGATAGGTGAAGAGAACGGGAAAACACTTTCTGATGCAGCGGGTGAAATTACACGTGGAATTGAGTCAGTAGACTTTGCGCTTGGAGCTCCACACTTGTTGAAAGGTGAGCACTCAGTGAATGTAGGAGGAGAAATCAATTCTTACTCTATGCACAAACCTTTAGGCGTTGTGACTTGTATATCTCCATTTAACTTCCCGGTAATGGTACCTGTAGCGATGAGTACGATGGCTGTCGCAGTCGGTAACTCGATGATCTTGAAACCTTCAGAAAAAGTTCCTCATTCTGCGTTGATTCTCTCGGAACTCTGGGCTGAAGCAGGATTGCCAGCGGGTGTTTGGAATGTGGTCAATGGTGATAAAGAAGCCGTAGATGCATTACTGACGAACAAAGACGTTATGGCAGTGAGCTTTGTCGGTTCGACGAGAGTGGCGGAAGCGGTTTATGAAAAAGGAACGAAACATCATAAGCGCGTACAGGCATTTGGTGGCGGAAAGAACAATATGGTTATCATGCCGGATGCAGATATCAATACAGCAGTAAATTCATTCCTAGGCGCAGCATATGGTGCTGCATCACAGAGATGTATGGCGATTTCCACTGCAATTCCTGTAGGTCAGAAGACGGCTGATGCATTTGTTGCGAAGTTGACGGAGAAAGTGAACGAACTGAAAGTCGGAAAGTTCGACGATCAAGACGCAGACTTTGGCCCGGTGATCAGTGCAGAAGCAAAGGCAAGTGTCATCAAGTCTATTGATTTGGCTGTAGAAGAGGGCGCTGTGATTGCTGCAGACGGACGTAATCCTAAAGTAGACAATGAAAACGGCTATTACTTAGCGCCGACATTGCTAGATCATGTGACAACGGATATGAATGTGTATAAAGAAGAAGTGTTCGGACCAGCTCGAATTGTCGTTAGAGTAGATACGCTTGAAGAAGCCATCGATCTAATCAATGAGCATGAATATGGTAACGGCGTGACGATCTTTACGGACAGTGGTAAAGCAGCGCGAATGTTCACTGATCAAATTGAAGTAGGAATGGTAGGCGTCAATGTTCCGATTCCAATTCCAGTTGGTTATCACAACTTTGGTGGGTGGAAACGTTCAAGATTCGGAGAAGGGCAAATGTTTGGTCCAGATACTGTACGTTTCTTCACAAAAACAAAAACTATTTCTGAGAGATGGTTTGATACTGCTTATAATGATGAAAGCAAAACAGATTTCGACTTCCCAAGTAGCTAATTAACCATAAGCAGGATCGTAGTGAATAATAAACTCCGATCCTGCTTTCTTTCTAGAATGCATTCGTTATGAAAAGATAAGCCCGAAATTCTTGTAGAGTGTATAGCCTAATAGAGGAGGGGTAGGATGTTAGGGATATTCATAGGCTTAGTGTTACTTATGGTATTGGCTTATAGAGGTTGGTCGATCATCTGGATTGCACCTGTTTGTGCAGGGATCGTCGCGTTATTTGGTGGATTGAACTTATTGGATGCGTATACAGATACATATATGACCGGTTTCGTGAACTTCGCGAAGCAATGGTTCCCCGTGTTTATGTTGGGGGCGATATTTGGAAAACTAATGGAGTCTAGCGGCATGGCTCATTCTGTAGCTATTGGTATTTCACGCGTATTTGGTAAAGAGCGTGCAATTATCGGCGTAATTGTCGCAGCAAGTGTCTTGGCTTATGGTGGTGTTAGTGTATTTGTTGTAGTATTTGCTGTGTATCCTTTGGCAGTGAACATGTTCAGGGAAGCCGATATTAGTAGACGACTCCTTCCAGGAACGATCGTAGCAGGGATGATGACGTTTGCTATGACGGCATTGCCGGGTACTCCACAAATCCAGAATTTGATTCCGACGCAGTATTTTAATACGACTGCTGCAGCTGCACCGATTATCGGTCTCGTTTCATCAGCTGTCATGATCGTTTGCTCCATACTGTACTTGAATAGACGTGTACGCGTATTGAGAGAAGCGGGTGAAGGATTCGAAGAGCGTAAAGAAGATGCGAATATGGAAGAAAGAACTAGTTATCCACATGTCATTCTTTCTCTACTTCCTTTATTGGCTGTAATCGTGACGTTGAACTTTTTAAAGTGGGATATCGTTCTCGCGTTAGGTACAGGTATTGTTCTCATATTAATTATTTCATTCAAGGAGTTTAAAGGCTTTACGAAAGCGATCAATAGCGGGGCGAGTGATTCCGTTATGGCGATGATCAATACAAGTGCCGCTGTTGGTTTTGGAACTATTGTGCGATCTGTTCCAGGATTTGAAAAGTTGAGCGATGCTATTTTAGGCATTAATGCCAATCCTTTAATTTCTGAAGCGATAGCAGTAAACGTTCTAGCAGGAGCTACAGGTTCTGCTTCAGGTGGACTCGGTATTACGTTGGAAGCGCTAGGCTCGCATTATTATGAAATTGCGACAACTACTGGCCCATCACCAGAAGCCTTTCACCGGATAGCATCCATTGCTTCGGGCGGGTTAGATTCCCTGCCACATAATGGGGCGATTATAACGATTTTAATTGTAACGGGGATGACGCATAAGGAGTCTTACAAAGAGATGGGCGTCATCGCAATTGTATTCCCTATGTTATCGTTGATTCCTGCGATTGCGCTTGGGATTATGGGGATTAATTAATAGTAGTTCCTGAAGTACGGACAGAATAGTTTTCTGCATGATCGCTACCTAATTAATACTATACAAAGCAAAAAGACTTCTAATCCAAATTGGGTTAGAAGTCTTTTTGGAGTTTTATTTCATTGTAGACGAATCAGGAAGTTTGTTGATTATTCCCAACGACCTGTAAGTACTTTCTGACGCGTATAGAAGTTCAATCCGTCTTTACCATTCGCATGAAGATCCCCGTAGAATGAATCTTTCCAACCAGAGAATGGGAAGAATGCCATCGGTGCTGGAACGCCGATATTTAATCCGAGCATGCCTGCATCGATGTTTTCACGGAAGTTGCGCACATTTCCACCGTCTCTTGTGAAAATACAAGCTCCGTTACCGAAATTGGATTTATTGGATAGTTGGATTGCTTCATCTAAGTCTTTAACACGGCTAATAGAAAGGACAGGGGCGAAAATTTCGTCTTGCCAAATTTTCATTTCGCTCGTTACGTTGTCAAAGATTGTAGGTCCGACAAAGTATCCTTTTTCTTTCGCAGCATCGTCTGTACGTCCGTCGCGAATCATTGTAGCGCCTTCTTTTTCTCCAGTCGCAATGTATTGTTCTGTACGTTCTTTATGCGCATCACGAATGACAGGCCCTAGGAAGATTCCCTCGTCCAAACCGTTACCGATTGTCAGTTCATTTGCTCGATTAAGTAATAGCTCAACAAACTCGTCTGCGATATCGTCTTCTACTGCAACGACTGAACAAGCCATGCAACGTTCTCCAGCGGATCCGAATGCTGCGTTGATGATCTGTGTAGCCGCGTTGTCTAAGTTTGCGTCTTTCAATACGATCGAGTGGTTTTTCGCTCCTGCCAGTGCTTGAACACGTTTTAGATTATCTGTACCGCGTTTATAGACATACTCTGCAACAGGCTGTGATCCTACGAATGAAATCGCTGCGATCTTTTCGTGATCAAGGATGCCGTTTACTACGTCATGCGCACCGTGCACGATATTGAATACACCTTTTGGCAAGCCGGCTTCTTCAAGTAGTTCAGCCAGGCGGTTTGCTAGCATCGGTGTACGCTCGGATGGTTTAAGTACGAACGTGTTTCCTGTTGCGATTGCCATCGGGAACATCCAGCATGGTACCATCATAGGGAAGTTGAACGGTGTGATGCCGCCGATCACTCCGATTGGGTAGCGATACGTTCCAGATTCTAGTCCCGTTGCGACAGATGGCAAGTTATCTCCCATCATTAAAGTAGGTGCTCCAGCTGCGAATTCCACACATTCGATTCCACGCAATACTTCACCATGCGCTTCGGTAAAGTTTTTGCCGTTTTCAACTGTGATAATTCGAGCAAGTTCATCCCAGTGCTCGACTAATAGTTGCTGATACTTGAATAGGATACGTGCGCGACGTGGAACCGGTACTTCCTTCCACGTTACGAATGCTTCACTCGCTGCTTGTATCGCAGTGTCTAAATCTTCTTTTGTTGAAATAGGAACATGTGCCACTACTTCTGCTGTAGCAGGATTGTATACAGGTTCTGTCTGGTCCGTCGTAGCGGATACCCATTCACCGTTTATATAGTTTTGTACTGTTTTAATAGCTGTTGTCATGTATATGACCTCCTAGTGTAATTGCGTGTCAAATTAAAATTGGTATTCATAGCACACTTGATACAAGTCTGCGATTTTGTCTTCTGAAGGAACTTTTGGGTTGTTACCGGGACTTCCACTATCGATCGCGTCTTTAGACATTTTTTCGAGAGCGCTTACAAATTCTTCACGTGGGATACCCCATGTTTCAAGATTTGGAATGTCTAGTGCTTTACATAAGTCCCTAACAGATTGTACAGCTACTTCTGCCGCTTCTTCATCTGACAACTGTGCCGCGTCGGAAGAGAAGATACGACCGATATCTGCCAGTCTATCGATACATGAATCTTTACTATACTCTAGAACGGCAGGTAAGAGCATCGCGTTAGAGAAGCCGTGCGGTACATTAAAGAGTGCACCGATTGGTCGAGACATGCCGTGGACTAGACAAACAGACGCGTTTGAAAATGCGCTTCCTGCTTGAAGGGCAGCGAGTGACATGCCTTCTCTTGCTTCGATGTCTTGACCGTCCGTGAATGCTCTATATAAGTTCTTTGAGATTAATTGAATGGCGGATAAAGCCATTATATCTGTCATAGGATGTGCTTTTTTGGATATGTAGGCTTCAATCGCATGACTCAGTGCGTCGACACCTGTTGCAGCCGTTACTTTTTGTGGGGAAGACAGAGTGAGCAATGGATCAACAATCGCTACATTCGGCATGAATGCAGGCTGTTTGATCATCATTTTTACTTTAGTTGTTGAATTCGTAATGACCGTTACGTCCGTTGCTTCTGAACCCGTACCTGCTGTAGTTGGAATGGCGATATGAGGGACAGGCGCGATTTGCGCAACTTTCTTCATGCCTACGTAGTCTTCGATGTTCCCACCGTTCGTCGCGACTACTGCAACCGCTTTCGCCGTATCGATACAACTACCGCCACCCAATGAAATAATGAGGTCGCATTTTTCATCTATATACAATTGAAGTGCTTCATCTACATATTGATCATTCGGTTCGGAAGCTACACCGAGAAAGATAGCGCTTTCAACAGAATGAGAAGATAATTTCTGTTGGCATTCTTCTACGTAACCGAGTTTTTGCATGATTTGGTCGCTAATGATCAGCGCTTTTTTACCGAGGCGTGTGGCTTTTTCCCCAATCTGTTCGAAAGAATGTTGTTGATACAGAATAGTAGGGGGCATTTGAAACGTTTTGCAAGTTTCCATTAGGTCAGCTCCTTAAATTGTATTTCCTGTACTAGAGTGTGTATTTACAATAGAACAAGAAAAAGTGTAGCGTTGAGGCTACACTTTTATTTTGTAACCTGAGTGTAGCATCCACGCTACACTCAGGTCAAGATATTAAATTTTCTTAATTTTTTATACAATGTAGTTCTGTGTATGCCAAGCAGCTCGGCTGTCTTAGATTTATTACCTTCTGTTTGATCCAATAAATTTAATATAATCTTTTTTTCTTCCGCCTCTTGTTTTTCTCTGAAGTCTTCTAACGTACTTAAATTTTGTCCATCCAGAATATGTTGCGGCAAATCTGTCTCATCAATACTATCGGAGTCAACAATGCTTACTAGGTCTTCTAGCACATCTATCAATTCCTCAATATTACCTTCCCATTGATAATTCATTAAATACGTTACAGCGGTAGTAGAGAATGACTTCTCAGGAATTTTATGTGCGAAACATATTTCCTGCATATAATGTGACAGTAGATAAGGGATGTCTTCGTTCCTGTTACGAAGCGCAGGGATAGAGAGCTGCAGTGGATTTAATTTGGCATATAACTCGGAACTAAAAGCATCTCTTTCGGCTAATTCGTGTAAGTCTTGTGTAGACGAAATGATTAGTTGAACAGGGAAATCTTCTGGAGCTTGTTTTAGAAACTCCACTAATTTCATCTGTATATTCATAGATAAAGCATCTATATCTTGTAAATAAAGCGTGCTTGGTTGTCCGGAATGGAGGATTCCATGTGGGCTGAAAAGTTGTTCTTCCACATTTCGCGCTGCTTGGACTTTGCAATATATAGTTGTAAATGGTTTGGATGCGATCGGACTTAACTGATGGATACTTTCTGCAAATGCGTTTTTACCCGTTCCTTTTTCACCGGACAATAAAACGACAGCTTGTGTTCGAGCAGCAGTCCGCGCTTTTCTCTTTAAGTCGGATATCGCTTCGCTTGTCCCTATAATTTGATTGAGACTGGAAAAGCCTTCAGGAGATAGGGGAGGAAGTTCAGTATCAGCCATAATTTTCTGTAGTTGTAACCGCTCATAAATGCGATAAATGTCTGAAACACCTTCGAAAATCAACATACCGATTGCTGCGACTACTTTACCGTTTTTCCAAATAGGAATACGGTGAACGACCATATCTTGCCCTTGAATATTTTGAAGAACGCCTCTTTCTGGCATACCTTTCTGTACGGTTTCATGTAGATTTGTATTTTCGATTACTTCTGTGACATGCCGTCCAATTGCTTCCGATCTAGGGATACCGGTGAATTTACTATAGGCCTCATTGAATTCGATGATCATACCCAATTCATCGACCACAGCAATTCCTTCATACGCTTTTTCCAGAATGACCGTCAAAATATCAGAGACCTTTTCATTTTTTATATAACTTTCAATCAATGCCGATAGCCCTTTGACGATTTCTTTTTGAGTTAACAGACCCATGAGGATACCTTGTTTGTTTTTTACAACATAGACATTTGTATTGTCTGGATCGAAAGGGAGTTCATTCAATAATGTATGTTCGTCTATTGTAGCTACTTGCATAAGTACTATATGCTCTAGTGTTGTGTGCTTATTACGGCCATTGACGAAAGCTTCGAGTATGTGTTCAGCAGTAATGATACCGACCGGCTTATATTGTGGATCAACGATAGGGAGAAACTCGATTTTCAATTCCTTCAGTACTTTAGCTGCTTCTAGCAACGTCTGATCTAGTTGGATAACTGGGGGATTTTTATTCATCCAATTCGCTACAGACATCCACTTTTTATCATTTTCCAACTGTATGAGTGTATTAATAAAAGAATCGTTAAACATAAAAGCCTCCATGATGTATCTATTTTCATCGATTATTACACAGTATAACGCATCTATTACATAGTTTGTACTGAGTTCGTTTTGAAGGGAGATACGTATCTTAAACAGGCTTTTACTTGTAGATGCAAAAAGCTGCCTCAGAAAATCTACAAGTAGAGTTTTTGAGGCAGCATATTTTCTATTCGTTACTTTTACAATCCAATCGTAGCATTGTCTTCAAGGGCTAACAATTCCTTCAAAGCCGCCACTTCGTTTTCAGGCAAATCGATCATCGGTAAACGAACTCCGCCGACAGGTACGCCTAGTAAATTCAACGCGGCCTTTGTTGGAGAAGGGTTAGGTGCAGCAAACATCGCTTTCATGATTGGCAATAAACCACGGTAGATTTCCGCTGCTTGCTTTGTGTTACCGGTTTTAAAGTTCTGTACCATCTCTTGCATTTCGTTTCCTATAATATGCGCAGAAACCGACACAATGCCTGTTCCGCCGATGGCTAATACAGGAAGTGTAGAAGCATCGTCTCCTGTATAGACAAAGAAGTCATCGCCCGTATGTTCAATTATGGCTGCAACGGCTTCTAGATCGCCGCTTGCTTCTTTAATGGACGTAATATTCGACACATCGTTAGCCAACCGAATAACGGTTTCTGGCAACATATTGACTGCACTACGACCCGGGATATTATATAGCATGACAGGTAATGTCGTAGTTTGCGCAATCGTCTTGAAGTGCTGGTAGAGTCCTTCCTGACAAGGCTTGTTGTAGTAAGGGACGACCAGCATAATTCCATCGACACCGGTTTCTTCCGCTTGGATCGTCAAATCGATAGATTCTCTCGTGCTATTCGTTCCAGTTCCAGCAATGACAGGTGCTCTGCCTGCTACGGTTTGGACAGTAAACTTGAATAGTTCCACTTTCTCTTCTGCTGTAAGCGTAGGCGATTCTCCTGTCGTGCCTGCGATGACTAATGCGTCTGTTCCATTGGCTAGTAAGTGATTGATTAGATTTTTCGTTGCTGGGTAATCGATGTCTCCTCTTTCATCAAACGGAGTTACCATCGCTGTCATAACTGATCCAAAATTCATTATTCTCCACATCCTATCATTTTATTAAAAAACATAGAGGTGGGGGCGATACGTAAGTGAACGCAAAAAGCAACAACGAGGGCTCGCTGTTGCGTTGAAATAATGAATTATTTCTTTGCACGAGATAGCCCACCATACAGTTTCCCATATGACAATCCTGCACTTGTTCAGTCCAGAATCAGCTTGGAGATCATGAGTGTCTCGCAGCTTCGGCAAATTCCCCTTTCAACAATCTTCACAGAACCTCATGATTCTCTGATTGTGTACTAATGGTTTTTGCGCCTCTATCCTTATTTCCGAATTATCGAAATAAGTGAAAGTTTAATTACCCTTACTGTACTTGGTATGTATGAAGAATGCAACCATTACTTTTCTATGGAGATAAGGAACATACGAATTTTGACTAATTTCATTAATATGGAATTACCTGTAGTCCTATTCGTTTCTAGGAGGTAGAATGGACTAAAGTCATCTATTCCATGCAACGATTGATGGATTGAAAATATGAACTTTATTAGGAAAGAGGGATGTTGTGAAGAAAAGTAGTTTACGTTGTCTACTGTTGGTACTGGTGTTTCTTGGATTAATTAATAGTGAACCTATACATAGTAATGCGCAGTCACCGGTTACAGAGTTGTTGGTGGAATACGCAGAAGATGTCCGAATGACATTTAGTGAAGAAGTGGAGATGCAAGTGGAAACGCGCAAGAGGATTTCTGATGAAGTAGAGTTATGGAGTTTGACAAAAGATGCGGACGTTGAAGCACTTCAACTCCAGTTGCAAGAGGATCCTACTATCGCATACGTCGAGCTGAATGCAGAACGTGAAATCGCAGCAGACATCGTCGATCCTGGATTAAATGCTCAATGGTGGATATCACATGTTCGTCCGGAAATGATCTGGTCGCGTGTAGCAGAACAAAGGAAATCGATTAGTGTCGCAGTGATTGATTCAGGTATGGATACTAGACATATTGATTTGGAAAAAAGAGTTCGAACCGGTGGGTATAACTTCTATGATAGTAGTACGGATGTTTTTGATGTAACTGGACACGGTACGAAAGTGGCAGGGGTAATTGCTGCTGAATATGGAAATGGCATAGGGGTCACAGGAATTGTAGGTCCATATGACGTGAAGATTTTACCTTTAAAAGTATTTGGCGAAGGAAATAAAACAAAGACTTCCTATATAGTGGCGGCCATTAATTATGCTGTTTCACGTGGAGTAGATGTCATTAACTTGAGCTTGGGTGGAGATTTGAAGTCAGATATAGAAAACAACGCGATACAGCAAGCGATCGAGGCTGGAATAACGGTTGTGGCTGCTTCCGGAAATAAAGCAGAGGAAGGGAATCCACTGTTTTATCCCGCTTCCTACGACAATGTGATTTCCGTTGGTTCCGTGGATCAGTTGAATCAGCACGTGAAATCTTCTAATTACAATAACAGTCTAACTTTGGTGGCTCCAGGTACATCAATTTACACTACAAGCCCCAACCATGGATTTACTATGGGCGAGGGCACATCGTTTTCCTCACCGATTGTGGCGGGAGCGGTGGCTATGTATAAATCGTTGCAACCAAATACCACACCGCAACAAATGAAAAACTTGCTGAAAGATACTGCGATGCCGTTAGGTGGTTTTACTACACCTGCTTACTTTGGTTCAGGTTTACTGAATCTACGAGCGCTGCATGATAGACTGCCGCCTAAAATAGTTCCAGTTGAACGAGTAGAATTGAACACAGAAGCTGTGACACTGGATTTGTCATTGGGCTATGCAACGAGTGAAGTAAAGGCACTTTCCGCGAATAAAAACCAGTTAGCTGAGTTTGCTTCGTATGAAATAGAGCCAAACGATACAATTTCCCAAGCTACTTCCTTTTTAAATTATTACTATGAAACTATGAGGGGAAGAATAAACAAAACTTCTAAGGACATAGATTTTTATGAATTAGTAAGGGATGAGCCAGGGATGCTTGATGTTGAAATATATTGGACAAAAGGTTATTCGCAAGATGGTTCTGATAATCAATTTTTAAATGTAGATTTATATGATGAAAAAAAGAACTGGGTTGCAAAAGCTGATTATCAAGAGTTGGCTAACGGTAGAAAAGGATTAGCTATGAAAGTAGAGTTGCAAGAAGGTTACTATTATATGAAGGTTCATCAAGAATCATCATATAACGAAAGATTTGTGGAACAGGAATATGAAATATCGAGTATCTTTATCCCGGAATATAGTGATGTAGAAATTCCTGATATTATATTGGACGAAGTGTCTATGAAAAGAGGAGATAGAGAATACTTTTTGAACAAAGAGGATAACCTCGTGGAGTGGAAATCATCTAATCCGGAAGTAGCTTACGTGGACTACGATGGGATGGTGGTAGCGAATTATCCGGGAAGTGCGACCATCACGTTTTATATTGGAAACGCTAGGAAAATCCTGCCCGTATATGTGGTAGATACAACGATAGAAGCAAAGTTTACAATTTCCGCAAAGGTTTTTCCATATAACGCAACGGATCAAAGAATTATATGGTCGTCATCAGACCCTTCCATAGCAGAAGTCGATCAGAATGGTGTAGTTACAGCGAAAAGTGTGGGTACCGTATTTGTCACAGCTAGAGCACGATTAGGTGGAGTGGCGGAAATTGCGACTGTACATGTTGTCCGAAACGGCAAAGGGTATGAATTTACAAGCGACTTTACAAATCAAGACGTCCCCATGGATAAAGTTTTCCGAGTCACCTTTACTCAGCCGTTATCTCCGTTTAAAGATTATAGCCAAGATATTGTGATTTCCAGAAAATCGAATGGTGTAGGGCGTGTGAAAAGTTTTACTGCCAAAGTAAATCCTCTGAACTATAATCAACTACTGATTGAGCCAAATCAGTTCTGGCAGGAAGGTTATCATTATCTAACAGTGACAAAAAACGTTCAAAATACTAATTATCTTTCATTACGTAAGGAAAGTAGGATTATGTTTTATTCCTATTATAAGTAAATTAGTGTTCATCAGAAGAGTCCTCCTACTGGAGGGCTCTTCTGTCTTTCCATGCCAAACCCTGTAAAAACCTGTCACCCCATGTATGCAAGACGTCCCATTCCTCCGACAATTCATGGCCCAGTATTGTGTTAGACCCCAAAAAGTGCTATCTTATCAGTATAATAGCCTGAGAGTAGACTGGGCTTTTCTTGCTTGATTGAGAATTACATATGTTTTTTCGAAAAGGGGAATTCGATGAGTACTATACATGAGTCCGCGGATAACAGGCCGGAAGAGTTGCAGCGTATATTGGATAAGGAATTATTGCAGCTAGAGAAAATAACTATTGAAGATTTTGAAGTAGATCCTATTGAGAAGCCGGTTACGCAAGAAGATTTGAAACAGTTTCAGCAATTCACATCAACGAGTTTCCGGTCGCTAGAAGAATTGCTTGAGAGCAATCAAGCCGTCTTGCCGGTTGATGAAGCGATTACTCGTTTGCAGGATGAAGCGTTTGAAGACCGTGTACATATGGCGAAACGGGCAGTAGAGATCTTTACATTATTCGAAGACGTACGTCAGACGGTGGACCCGGAGTCGATCGATTTGATCGCGCAATTGGATACCGTAATCGATCAAGCGCATCATTTGCTTGAGGACATGGGTATACAAGAGTTACCGGTGTATGATGAATATTTCGATGAAAGCTTTATGGAAGCGGTCGGCACTATACCTGCTGAAGAAGCGCCAGGAATTGAGCGATTTAAAGTAGCGGCTGTATTCCGCAGAGCCTTTTCAATAGAAGGACAAGTTATTCAAGATGCATTCGTGAAAACAGTTACGTAAAAGGGGGAACGTGTATGACAAGCATTACAATGGATCAATGGCTCAGTCACTGCGTCCGCCCATTAAGTAGGTGGAGGTGATTCGATGAGTTCATTCACTAACATTCCTATGTTGATTCAGCAAATGCAACAAGAGATACGCCAGAAGCGTTACACGATGGCGCTTGATACGATCCGAGAACTTGAAAAACTTAGTGTGAACCGAAAGCAGATACTGTGGCATAAAGCTTTGCTTGAGAGTAAAGTCGGCAATCTGCATGTGGCATTAGCGTACTTGAAGGAACTCGATAGCGAGGAGCCTCATGTCGCCAAGCTGGAAGAAGTGATTCTTAGTAATTGGGACACCTATACAAAGGTGATCGCTGAGTATAACTACGCTGTATCTGAAATTGAATTGGGCTATACCGAAAATGTCCTACATATAGTAGATAACGCCATGGAAATGGCAGGGAAAATGCCAATTCCGATTGAATTATATCGTATGAAAACCATTCTGGTGGCACGTTATGAAGCGGGCACGTTATCACGCTATACGGTTGGATTGCCTTTGCATGTTCTTGACGATCCGACTATCAAACGTGTCGTGGCGGCAGAACCTCCACGTCCGGATATCGCTCGTCCAGTGCCAAAACCGAAGCCGAAACGCAAGCTGAAAAAGGGTGCGGCGGCTTTATTCGCGGGCATTGCAACGGTTTTATTAGTCTTCGTAATATGGTTAATTGCCAACTTACTGGCGCAGCCCGATACAGCTAGTGGGTTGCCGACTACTGTGCCGGTTGAAAAACCAGCCATAACAGAGACTGAAGCGGTGAAAGAAGAGCCAGTAGAAGTGCCAGATACAGAACCTGAAGAGGAAGTTGAGCCTGAATTCGTATCGAATGAAGAGGCGAGAATGTATTATAACGAAGGTTATAAGCAATATCTGAATGAAGACTTCCCTGCGGCAGTGGCCTATTTAGAGTATGCTGTGCGCACTGAAGAAAGTGATTACTTTACAGACGATGCGTCGTATTTCTTAGCATCAAGTTATTTACGCGAGCAGAAGTATGAAGAAGTCGTCAATACTGCGAAAGCTTTCTATAAAGAAGAAAGTGAGCATTATAAAGAGTCCCCTTATCGAGAAGGGATGCGCTTGCAAGAAAGTCGTGCATTATGGAAGCTAAATAAGAATGCCGAGTCAACAGCGATTCTGGACGAATTAATTAGCAAACCGAATGTCGATTGGGTTACGTATGAAGCGAAAGCTATGAAGAAGTTAATAGAAGAAGGCGAGAGTAGTGAAGACGTGGAGCAAGCGAGCTAACTCGGCTTGTGTCCGCGCTTAACTACAGAAAACAGGAGCAATCAAGGAAGTCATTAGACTTTTTCGATTGCTCCTGTTTTTATTCATGCGACTTAATCAGTTCCACATTGTGTTTCTCCCACTTCGCCATCTTTCCGTTAAATGATGGATCGGGCGTATACCAAGATTGCGAACCAAAGTAGTCTTGCAATTCCTTTGATTCAAAGACATAGCCGTGTCGCGCGTATATTTCATTGCGCGCCAAACGTAAATCGTCTTTGGATAATCCTTTTAAATCGGATTTATCGAGGTACACGTCTCCGCTGTATGAAATGATGAAATGATCCTTTGGAACGTCAGCTGGAACTTCTTTAATAATCTCTTTGACAATGACCGTCTCGACAGGTTCTTCTTTTACAATGTCGTTTTGAACAACGGGCAGATCGTTATCCTTTTCTACATCTGTGTTGGCCGCGGTAGCCAATTCTTTAATGGAATCAAAATCTAGATGAACAGTTTGTTTCGCCCCAAAGACGTTCGCCTGGATTTCTTCACGTACCGTATCGTCATCCAGAGTCGTTGTCATTTTAATAGGATAGATTCCCGCCATGAAAGGGCCAAATTCAGCCTGTTCTTTCCGCTTCTTAATATAGCCCATTTCCGCATCATGGATGGACAGTACCGTTTCGTCCCCGATGGATTGTACTTTGACGATATAGCCTACTGGATTGATTGTGTATCGCGGGAAAAGCCCCAATCGTTTACCAGCTGCACGAATGGAAAACATGCCGTCTTCGGATTTTTCATGTAAGTGGTTTTCCACTACTTGTACGATCGAAGGGTTTTTCTCAACCAACGTTAGCAGCGCTTGCAAACTATCTGCGTTAATTGCAATCCGACTGTCTTTCGGTACAATCAATTCTTGCAATGTGTCGCGATCCTGCTCGATCAAAGCGGTAATGAATTTCTCTGTTGTAGCATTTCGCCCATATTTACTTTCAATAGTGTAGTAGCCAATGATCGCTACAAGCACGACAACAATTAATACAATTGGGTAGTGTGGTGTTTTCCATATAGAACGTTTTTTATTCAAACGACGTGACGCAAGAGATGCTTTACAGTTTGTACAAAATTCTTGCTGCTTATCATTCATTTCATTACAAATTGGACATTTTTTCATTTGAATTCTCCTACTTCATGCTATGGCTCTCTCTTTTGGAAACTAGAGTAGATACCAATGTAGTCAAAATTATACTATGATTGGCCGGATTATTCTAGATGTAAGGAAAGTTGTTATATAAGGATAATGAGTAAATGGTATGTTTGTGAAATTGAAATTTAAAATTATGTTTTTTACGTAGTACTATATTCAGTGTTTGCTGTATATAATTAGAAACGTACAAGCTATAATAGTATAAAAGAATCCTGTGTTTCCAAGGTAGGGGCTAGGGAAGAGAAGAGGATGCATATGAGAGAGAAGCGGCATATCGTGTTGGTTTTTTGCATCGTATGGATGATGGTACTAGGATTTCAAGGAGTGGTCAATGCGGATGTAGTACCCAATGAACTATTGGTTGAGTATGAAGGAAATCGCCAATCGTTTTCTATTGATGAAGGGCTACCAGGCGTTGAAAGCCGTGAGACTATATCAGATGAAGTGGAATTATGGAGTTTTGCAGATTCGGCAGAAATGCTGTTAATGAAAGAACAACTACTTGGTGATCCAAACGTGTTACATGTTGAACCAAATTACGAGCGCTATTCGCATATCGTCCTCAATGATCCTATTTTCGTGAAGCAGTGGTGGATTCCGCAACTGAAGCCGCAGTTAATTTGGTCAAGAGTGACAGAACAAAAGAAGAATGCGGTTGTGGCAGTTATCGATTCAGGTATTGATATCCAGCATGAAGATCTACAAGGAAGAATTCAGCCAGGTGGCTATAACTTTTACGCTAACAACGCAAATGTTCAGGACGTCAATGGACACGGAACGGCCGTAGCGGGCGTCATTGCTGCGAGGGCAGGGAATCACATAGGTGTGGCAGGTCTAGCGGGAACATACGACACGAAAGTCTTGCCATTGAAAATTTCGCACTTGAATGGAACTAGCAAAGTATCAGATAGTATTAAAGCGATTGATTATGCGATTATGAAACAAGTCGATGTGATCAACATGAGTTATGGTAGTAGCCAGCCGTCCCAACTAGAAGAAAAAGAGATACAACGAGCGATCGAGTCGGGGATCACCGTCGTGGCATCTGCAGGAAACGATGCTGAAAAGGGGAATTCCGTCATGTTTCCTGCGTCCTATCCTTCCGTAATTTCAGTGGGAGCAACCGATAGCAAAAATCAACGCGCTTCGTTTTCAAATTTTAATTCTCAAGTCAGCTTAGTTGCACCAGGCGCGGTGATTTCTACCACGTACATTAATAACACATATAAATCAGTGAGTGGAACTTCTTTCTCGGGACCTATGGTGGCAAGTGCAGCAGCTTTGGTGAAGTCCTTGCAACCGGAAGCCAAGTCAACTGAAATTAGAGAGTTACTTGAAATGACTGCCACAGACTTAGGGCAACTCGGTAAAGACGATCATTTCGGTGCAGGACTACTAAATTTAGAACGACTTAGCTATGCGTTGCCAACTGCTGCCAATCCAAATCAACCAAAGGATTTTGTTGGTGATTTCCCTGACTTAGTTGTGAAAAAGAACAAAGTATTCAAAATCAAGTTTACTAATAAACTAGTACTTGGCAAAGACTACAGCGAGCATATTTATATTACACATCTACCAAATAGCACAGAACGCATAGAAGGATTTACCGCGAAATTGAATCCACTAGATCCTCAGCAATTACTCGTCACACCTCATAATGAATGGCAACTAGGTGTTCATTACTTACGCGTGGATCAAAGATTGCAGAATACAAAAGGTGTGGCACTGAAGAAATCAGTTGTTGTGAAGTTTACGGTCGTGCCGGATTAATCCTATAGAACCAAAAAGGCTATTGCAATAAGTCATGTAGACTTACGCAATAGCTTTTTATATTACTTTGTTACGTTAGAAAATATTTCTTTAGAACTGATATCTATGATCATATCTTCCACTTGTGGTTTCGTCTTGATCAATTCCATCTCATGAAGCCAATCACGTACTTCTTCCCATGACTTTTCATCAAGCTGGCCAAAGGGTTCTCCACCTGTTTCCATCTTCGGCAATAAAATACTCAAGCTTTCCATCTCAATGGCTTTATCGAGTGGGAAGTTCGCTTGATCTTGGTTGCTAAGCAATAATTCCAGTGCTTCTTCAGGCTGTTCCACCATGAATTCATACCCTTTTTGTGCGGCTCTCCAAAAGGCCAAGATTGCGTCATGTTCCTTCTCCCACGTATCGTTACCCGTTAACAAAACAATTTCACTGTAGTTAGGAACGCCGTATTCTACGGGATTAAAATAGCGTGTTTTGAACCCTTTAGCATTCATAACAGGTACTTCATGATTAATGAATGTTCCCGTCACAGCGTCAACCCGTTCAGAAACTAATGAAGATTCTAGTTCGAATCCAACATCAATCATTTTCACTTTATCGTAATCGCCACCATCATTTGTGATCATTGTTTTGATCAAGGCTTCGTTGAGTGGAATGCCAGGATAACCAATCGTCAGATCTTCTAGATCTTTCGGCGATTGAATGGGACTGTCCTCCAGCATGACCGTGTAGTTCAGTGGTTCACGTACGACAGATGCGACCGCTTTGATAGGGATATCTTCATTCGCTTGAGCCAAAATGACATCGGGTTGGTAGTACAATCCAAGTGTCACTTTTCCTGCAGCAGTCAAATTCATTGGATCAGTTGGATTGGCAGGGAATTGAATATCAACTTCGACATCCTCATCATTGAAATAACCTTTTTCCTGTGCCACATAAATATAGCTATGTACTGCGTTTGGGTACCAGTCGAGCATAATACTAACTTTTTTCTTATCATCGTTCTGTGACTCTTCCGTATCTACTGCGGTTGCATCATTATTGCAGCCAGCGACTAGCAAAAGAAGAAAGGTCATCCCAAGTAGCAAACGTTTTTTCATTCGTGGTTCCTCCATTGTAAAAAGTATTTTTCCAATAAAACGACAAGTAAAAAGAAAATAATGCCTACAGCAGATAGTAAAACAATCGGTGCAAATACAGCCGCACTATCGAATTGAGTCATCATTCTTCTGCTGAAATATCCAAGACCCGCCTGTGCGCCAAGCCATTCTCCGATTGCAGCACCGATCACGCTGAGTGTGACCGCCACTTTAAGTCCAGAGAAAAAGGAAGGTAGTGCGGAAGGTAGATCCAGTTTAAAGAAAATATCTTTTGCAGACGCGCCCATCGTGAGCATTAATTCACGTAAGTTTTTATCCGATGAACGCAAGCCGTCGAACACACTGACAGTGATGGGGAAAAAGGTGATCAGTACAGTGACTGCAACTTTTCCCCAAATGCTGTAGCCGAACCACAGCACGAAAATCGGTGCAAGCGCAATGACGGGAATCGTCTGTGACGCAATCAAAAGTGGATAAAACGCTTGCTCGATAGGCTTCTTGCTATACATCGCGATCGCAAGTGCCGATCCGATAAGTATCGAAATAATTAGGCCGATTACTATTGTTGCAGCTGTCGGAGGTAAATGGTGGATAAACAGCTCCGATTTTAGTTCCCATAACTTGAGTAGAATCGCAGATGGAGACGGGAATAAGAAGCTTTTATCATAAAGACGCGCTCCGGTTTCCCATATGCCAAGTAAGATCGCGACGAAAAGTATGGAGCTACTATAAGAAGTAATCTTTTTCATAGTGGTGCCTCCGAACGTAGCTCCATGATGAGTTGTTGCTTTAATTCAACCAGTTCTGGGCGTGCCAAGTCTCTCATCGTACGTGGTCGATCAAGAGGAACGGCTACTTCGCGAATTGTCCGCACAGGTTTTTCAGCAAGTACAAAGATACGATCAGATAGAAATAATGCTTCGTCGATATCATGGGTGATGAAGACAATGGTTTTATCGAGCCTCTTCCACTGATCAATTAGCCACTCTTGCATCGTCAAGCGGGTAATGGCGTCGAGCGCACTAAAAGGCTCGTCCAGCAATAAAATATCAGAGCCGGTTAGAATCGTTCGTAAAAAAGAAACACGTTGACGCATACCACCTGATAAGTTGCCAGGGTAAGAGTTTTCTTCACCAGCTAGCCCAAAATCTGCAAGGAGCTGGATCATCTCATCGGAAGTCGTTTTGGCACTTTGGAGTTCCACTGGCAATCGAACATTTTCTAGAATGGTTCGCCAAGGCATGAGTAAATCTTGCTGCGGCATGTAACCGACTTTTCCTAAACGCCTCGTTGCGACTTCACCGTTCAATGAAATTTCTCCACTGTCAGGATTCTCAAGGCCAGTAACTAATCGGAACAACGTACTCTTCCCGTAACCGCTCGGTCCAATGATGCTGACGAATTCGCCTTCATTTACATGCCAATCAACTTGGTCAAAAATAGCCGTCGGTTTTGAAGCTTTGGTTGCTTGATAATGAAAGGATACATCGGTAAATTCTAAAATTTTATTAGGCATATTCTTTTCACATCTCTTTTCTTCAAAAATCCACACAAAAAAACCACTTCTTTTGTGCGAAGCGGTTGCATAGTTCGGCCAAGACCGGTCATATGTCCACTTCCCTCCGCTAGCATTATCTAGAGCAGGTTTAAGGGTTAAGGCAAATAGCCTCTCTCAGCAAAAGCACCCCTAGTGTTTATCCATGTCTTATCGTTTCATATTCTAGTAAAGTAGTCAACTTTAATTCAGTAAATATTTTGAATGTCGATCAAACTATTCTTTTCACCCATTAATAGCAAGCATCTTGCATTTCATTGAAAATCTATGTAGTATAATGACTATCAGACCGAAATGGTATTACGGTCAATTTCGAAGGATGTGTCAAAATGGATCGTAGGGAAGAAATCATGTTGGCGGCTGGAAAATCGTTTACGATGTTTGGTTATAAGGCGACGACAATGGACCAAGTGGCGAAAATAGCGAATGTGGGGAAAGGTACTATTTATACGTTTTTCTCGAATAAAGAAGAATTATTTCATTCGATTGTCTGGAATATGGTGAACGAAATGAAAGAGGCGTCGGAAAGAACGGCTATAGAAGGGGCATCGTTTCAAGAGAATGCCCATGCGCGTATTATGCAGTTATTGAAGTTTCGTGAGACGCATCAGTTATTCATTAAGCTGATTGAAGAGGAAAAAGAGTTACGCACACCAGCTGTCGGGGATGTGTTAACTTCTATAGAGAAGGAAATATTGCAGTTTATTGCTAGTAAGATTGAACGCGGTGTTGCCAAAGGTGAATTGAAGCCATGTAATAGTGAACTGATCGCGTATCTATTATTCAAATCTTATTTGGCGTTAGTAGTGGATTGGTCGAAAACGCATGATGACCAGCTGACTGAGGAGCAAATCACAGATGTGTTGAACTATACGATTTTCTCTAGTCTATTGGTGTGATATGCGAATGTCGGAATACAGAGCGAGGGTTTATACTAGATGAATAAAATATTGTTTATAGTCAAACGAGATCTCCGAAATATATTCAAGAATAAAGCAGCGCTCATCGTCATTGCGGCCATCGCATTTCTACCGTCGCTCTATGCATGGATGAACATCCTGGCTTCGTGGGATCCATATTCCAATACGAAAGGCGTATCAGTAGCGATTGTTAGTGAAGATCAAGGCGCAGAAATTGAGGGTAAGGAATTCAATGTCGGAGATGAAGTAATCGTTTCGCTGACCAAGAATGATGATCTCGGTTGGCAGTTCGTGACGAAAGACGAAGCCTTAAAAGGTGTTAAGCACGGCGATTACTACGCTGCGATTATCATCCCCAAGAATTTCTCGGAAAATTTAAGCAGTATCGTTACAGACGATATTAAACAACCGACATTGGATTATTATATCAATGAAAAGATTAATGCGATTTCTCCAAAAGTAGCAGGCAAGGGCGCATCTGCTATAGTAGAGAATATCGATAGCACGTTCGTTGAAGAAGCGAACAAAGCAGTGATCAAGGTATTCAATAATCTAGGAGTGGAACTGGAAAACAATCGTGTCAATATTGAAAAACTACGCGATTTAGTTTATCAACTAGAATATGATATTCCCGACATTTATTCGAAATTGCAGCTAGTGGATAAAGGGTTAAATTTCGCGGATTCTTCTATTGATCGTGTGGATCTGGTATTGGACGATGTCAATTCGGTGCATGCGAATGCGAAAAAACTGAATGCACGATTGATCAGCAAGTTGCAAGAGAATGAAAAGACCGTGGATAATACATTGCGGGTCATTACATCCAACTTGGAGAGTGCGCAAACCGCATTCCGTAAAGTGCCTGATCTGACAAGTGAATTGTCAGGTAAAGGGGAAGATGTGGATCGTATCGTCGATTCACTGCGTGATAAGCAAGGTAAATTGGAAGATACAAATGCTAGGTTAGATGATATTTATGATTATTTGAAGAAGCAGGATCAGAATTTAAAAGATTCATCCAATATTAAAGACTTGCAGAGTTCTTTGAGTGACAGCGTGGCGGATTTAAGTCGTCTGAAGAAGAACTTGGAAACTATCATTTCAGATTTACAAAGTGGTAAGAATCCAGCGACGGATCTGATCACACAAACACAGGCGCTGTCAGACAAGCTTGCTGAAGATATGGATAAAATCAAAGGTAATTATGAAAATATATTGTCTCCTCAAACGGAAAAGTTGATGAAGCAGTTGAAAGAGCTTTCTGTGAATATTACAAGCTTGCTGGACCGTGCAACGGAAGTGAATACGAATGCGCAGAAAGTTGTGCAAGGCTTGATCGATAAGCGGGAGTCAATTGATTTCAGTCAATTCCAAGAACAGCTCGACAGTATGTCCACTGCCATTGAAGATCAAATCGGTAAAACGGATACAGTGATTTCAGTTCTTGAAGCCGCTGGAAAAGTAACCGGTAGTGACAAAATTGCTAGTTTGGGACAGAGATTTGTTTCGTTAAGAGAACAGTTAGTATCGACTAAACAAGTCATTGACAAAGTGCAAGCCGCCATCAATAAAGGCGAAAAGCCAAGTCTTGAGTTGTTGAATCAATTGAAAGGACAGTTGGAAGCTAGCGAGCAAAAGATTGTGGATGCGCGAAATCAATTTGATGCGAATAGCCAAAAGGCGATTACTGATGCAATTGAACAACTGCAGACTTTTGATGAGGGATTGCGTGATCGATTCAATGAACTCCAAGCCTCAAAGACAGAAATTGATGAGAAGCTTGCAGGATTGTTAGGGACAGCAGAAGATCCAAAGGTTACGATTGGCGTACTTCAAACGATGGTAGATCGTATCGATAATGGGCTGTCAGCAATTGGATCAATTACAAGTGGACTAACAGATTTAGAGAAGTTCATTCATTCCGATAAGCTTTCAGGAGAGATTGAACGCATCAAAACGGTGCAAGACAGTTTATCATCTGCCAATTCATCTGTAGACGGATTGGTTGGTCGAATCAATGAATCAAAAGCAAATGGTAAGAAACATTTGGCCGAAGTCGATCGCGTATCCGGAGAATTGGATCGCTCGGTTGGGGAAGCTATTGATTTCGTCAACAGCGATTTGACAAGAAAGTATAAGTCGGCGATGCGTGATGCAACAAATGCTTTATATGATGTGTCCGACGTATTGGATGAAGTGAATGGACGGATTCCACGTTTGCGTACGGCACTTGAAAAGGCAGAAGCAGGGGTTGCGCTAGGGAAAACGGATTTAGCGAAAGCGGAGAAGTACTTCCCAGAAGCGCGTGAAACGATTGAAACGATGGCGGAGAAAATCCGCAAATTAGAAGAAGACGGCGACTTGGATAGATTATTGGATGTTCTCGCAACAGATCCTACTGGTGTTAGTAAGTTTTTCGCTGAACCGGTAGTATTGGATGAGCACCAGCTCTATCCGATTCCGAACTACGGTTCCGCAATGAGCCCGTTCTATACAACGCTATCATTATGGGTCGGTGCGTTGTTAATGGTATCCACGTTAAAAGTGGATATTCGTGAGAAAACACGGTTCAAGAGCTACCAAACGTATATTGGTCGGTTAATCATCTTCGCCGGGATCGGGACGATTCAATCATTGATCGTCACGCTAGGTGAGATATTTATCATGGACGTCTATGTGGTGAATAAGCTGCCATTTGTGATATTCGGTGTGATCATTAGTGTTGTATTCGTTACTATTGTCTACACACTCGTATCCGTATTTGGTAACACTGGAAAAGTCATCGCGATTATTTTGATGGTCATGCAGCTCGGTGCGTCAGGCGGAACATTCCCGATCCAGATGGCACCCGAATTCTTCCAACGCATTTCTGCATTCATGCCGTTCACCCATGCAATCACTTTATTGCGTGAATCCATTGGGGGCATTATCTGGGCGGTGGCTTGGAAACAAATTCTCTACCTGTTCATCTATTTCGCATTATCGCTAGGTGTGGGAATAGGATTGAAGAAATTCTTTAATAAATCGAGTGATAAGTTTATTGAGAAAGCGAAGGAAAGTAATATTGTGATGTGATGATAAATAAAGGCTGCATGGAAAGTTATTAATAACTTTTCATGCAGCCTTTTTACGTGTATCTAAACTTTATAGAATAAAATCCGTTAGAATAGCTTCATTTGTTGAGAATTATTCTTGTCATCGATTCCATTAACATAACCCATATCTCGAAATCCTTTTGATCGCTTCTTGGCCATATTTATTAGAATGGGAACCTTTTGGTCAATATAGTCATACACACGTACTTCTTGCTTTTCGGAATAGTTACGATGTAATCTTCCTACATATTGAGTAAGAAGACCTTTCCAGGAGATAGGCATAGTTAAAAATAATGCATCTAATCGAGGTAAATCAAATCCTTCACCAATATACTTGCCAGTCGCAATAATTACTAATTCATCTTCACTTGGTAAATTACGAATCATGTTCAATGCTCGTTCTTGTTCCTTTTTTGATAGTTCTCCTGAAAGAATAACAATATTTTTTGAGAAGCCCTTGAGCAAGTCATGTAGTATTTTAACATGGTTAACTCTTTCGGTTAGAATTAATGGTGTCCTACCATCTTCTAATGCTAAAAGTACGTCATCGAAAATAAGTCGATTTCGCTTATCGTCCACTGCAATTTCATTGTACATTTGCTGTATGCTTTCAGATTTAGTTTTATATGAAGTTTTTCTTTCATAGATTAGATGATGGAAAGGTCGTATGAGAGCCTGTTCTTTAGCATCAGTTTTATATAAGATTGGTCCGCATTGCATGGTGATTATTGGGTGAAGTCCATCCCTACGTGTAGGTGTAGCAGTCAGGCCATAAACATATTTTGCTCGAACCATTTTCATCAGTTTTTCTGAAGTATATGCTGATAAATGATGACATTCATCTACTATGATCTGTCCATATTGAGTAATGATAGGATTAATACCTTTAGAAGTTAGAGTTTGTATTGTTGCTACATCAATATTTCCAGTAGCTACTTGTTTTCCACCACCAAATTGTCCTATTTCCTTATGTGATAAGTTCAAGAATATTGAGAGTTGATCAATCCACTGATTTAGTAGTTGTTTTCGATTGACTATAATAAGTGTATTGACTTTTTGGTCAGCAATCAAAGCTGCGGCTGTTACTGTTTTTCCGAATCCTGTAGTGGCTGCTAGAATTCCGCTATCATTTTCTTTCAGCTGTTTTAGCGCATCCAACTGTTGTGGAGATAAAGTTCCAGAGAAGTGTGTTTCTATTGGATGACCTAAAAAGCGTTCATTTGCCCAGTCTACTTTAATACCTTTAGATGTTAGTAAATCTTGAATAGCTTGTTCGCATCCCCTAGGAAGAATTAAGTGGGTAGTAGTCTTATCGAAACTTTCAATGAGGGGAGGGATGATATAGGTAGATAATCGTTTAGCTTTTGCTTTAAAATATTCAGGATTTCCAAAAGTAGCTAAGTTTTCGAGTTGTGAAGTAAGTGAATCAGAAAGATCTTCTAGCTTGAAATGAATGCCATTCTTTTTAATGACTTTTAACGCGCTCTGCTCTTTAATAGATTTACTAATATTATTCCGTACATTAAGTAGTTTCAAATAGTTATTCATAGCATTCTCGTCTACTTTATTTAGGCAAGATAGGTATAGCCACTGATCTTCAAATGGTTGAAAGTTATCATTAACAAAAACGCTATTGCCTACATCCCGGGCATAGCGTTGTAAAGGTAATGCGATTAGGTTCCCTAAACTATTATTGTTTTTAAGGAAGTCCTGGCTTGGAAACAAACGGTCAAAAGACTTTAATTTAGCTGTTGTGTTCTTATCGACATAGTTAATAAGTGTTTTGCCAAGGGTGCGAGCTAATGAAGAAGGTAAGGCTTCTGAAAAGAAAATCCATACATGCGCTCCATTACCAGAACGAGATCTTTCAATGCTAATAGGAAGCTGAATATTTCTGCAGATATTTACGAACGCTAATACATCGTCTTGCCAATTTTTTTTATCAAAGTCGACTACAAGAAACCAACAAGAGTTATCTATTAACAATGGATATAAACCGACAACGTGCTTCCCACTTAAATGGTCGTAAACAGTTTGATCGGTAAGAGGGATGTAGGCTTTATTCTTACGAGCTGGTGAATATCCGCTCTTTCCATTATCTAAATCCCATCGAGTTGCATAAACATCCATTCTACCTCGAAATAAACTTTGAAATAACTGAACCTTTTCTTGTGCGGTCGAAGTATCGGTAACTAAACTGGTAGATTCTTTAATCTGAAATGCAGGTAAATGGTTCTGTACTATCATTTTTAAGTATTTATTTTCTGTATGAAGTTTTTCTAGTTCAAGATTCAATTCTCGTTCAGACTTCTTCATAAACAATGCACCTCTTATATTTTAATTCAGTAATTCGCTATACTTAGTTTACTAAGAAAATTAGATTAAATACAAGAGGGTTTTGAATATTCAATGCAATGACTTTTTATATACAACATATAACATTAGCCACTTTACCTGTTCTCCATTAAACTCCAAACGGTTTTGATAATATCATCACACTTGACGAACAATGTACTCTCCAACACGAATGTGTTCGTAGTGCCGTCATTCAACTCTACGGTAATGCCATTCGGTACGATGCCTAATACATATGACGAATCAATATTATTGATATCCTGAATAGTAAATTCCATCGCGTCTCTTTTAAAATGCATATTTCGTGGCTGGAAAAGAAAGCGTTGATCTGTAATAAATAAATCCCCACTAACGTAATCTATGCTTTTGCGTAAATCTACCGGAATTTCATATAGGACATTTTCATTTTCATGAGAAACTATCATACCGATCTCTCCTTTATGGATAGTAACGAAGACTCCATTTCCATTTTACCTATATAAATATGTATAAACAAGTGATGTTGATTCTTTTAGCGAAGAGGTGAGTGGGGGTAGTTGCTCTATTTGATGTGGTATCCGCTCTATGCTGGTCCGGGTTCGCTCTATCATGTGCGCTATTCGCTCTATGTAAGTCTGTGATCGCTCTATCCACCGCGTTATCCGCTCAATGCGAGTCCGCGACCGCTCTATTGGCCGGGATATCCGCTCTATGCGAGTCCGCGCCCGCTCTATTTCCCCATTGACACTAAAAAACCTTGTCTGTTATCATTATGTGTAACCGGTACCACATATGAATGTGTTACCGGTTACATATCGATAGATTGTAGGTGGAATAGTTGGCTAATATACGGGATGTCGCGCAACATGCAGGGGTTTCAGTAGCGACTGTTTCACGTTATTTAAATAATAAAGGATACATAAGTGAAGAAGCGAAACGAGTCATTGGCAAAGCCGTTGAGGAATTGAACTATGAGCCAAGCATGATCGCGCGCTCGCTTAGCACGAAGCAATCGACGTTTATTGGGTTGATTGTGCCAGATATCGTCAATCCATTTTTTCCGGAACTTGCACGTGCGATAGAAGATATCGCGTTAGCTTATGGATATACTGTCATCCTATGCAATTCAGATGAAGACTTGGAAAAGGAAATTAATTATGTCCGAACGCTTCAGCAGAAATATGTAGCCGGTTTTATTGTGGCGACGAGTCATGTAGAGGCTGAACATTACACCGGTTTGGACGTTCCGATCGTAGCGATTGACCGCAGAATTCATTCGTCGATTCCGTATATTGCGACGGATAACCGCGAAGGTGCACGCATTGGAACGGAGCATTTATTACAGAGTGGCTGTAAAAATATTCTTTGCATGCGAGGGCCATCGGGATTAGGTCCTGCAGATGATCGATTTGCTGGGTTCAATGATGCTGTGAACGGGAAAGATATAGAAACACATATTATTGAATGTCCGTTCCATTTTGAAATAGCTGAGACGATGGTCAAGAAGGTGTTGCAAGATGTACCGATCGATGGGATTTTTGCGAGTAGTGATGTCACCGCGGCAGGTGCAATGAAGGCTGCGTATTCTTTAGGCATACACGTACCGGATCAGCTTCAAATCGTAGGATATGACGGAACGATGCTAGCGAGCCAATTAACGCCAGGTCTAACAACGGTTGCTCAGGACTTATACAAAATTGGTGCGATGGCGGCAAGAATGCTTATTAAATTAATTGAAGGGCACGAGCTGACGGAGCGTGAAGTACTAATTCCGGCAGAGTTGCTCATTCGTGAGACGACAAGGAGTGAGACGTGATGATAACGGTCATTGGCAGTGCCAATATGGATTTGGTAGTCGGCACGGAGAATTTTCCGGATCAAGGAGAGACGGTTCTTGGAAATGTCTTCGATACGGTGCCGGGTGGAAAAGGCGCGAATCAGGCAATTGCGGCAGCGCGACTAGGTAGCGAAACGCATATGGCGGCTTGTGTAGGGAATGATATGTTCGGTACGAGTATATTGAATAATCTAGAGCAAAACAAAGTCGGTGTCACAGGTGTTCGTGTGGTTGAAGGAGCTTCCGGTATTGCGAATATTTTACTGTCGGAAGGAGATAATCGGATTATCGTCGTTCCAGGCGCCAATTCTTCGTTGATGCCTAGTTATATTGACGAAATTGAGGAACTCATCAAGCGCAGTAAACTGGTGATGCTTCAATTGGAAATCCCTATTCCGACCGTTATCTATGCGTTGGCGAAATGCCAAGCACTCAATATTCCCGTGATGTTAAATCCTGCACCAGCACGAGGCTTTGAGCTGGATATGATGCCATCGATCAAGTATTTGACGCCGAATGAAACGGAATGTGAGCAGATCTTTGGCATGGATATGGTGAGTGCATTAGAAAAGTATCCGAACCGTTTGATTATTACGCTAGGTAGCGACGGCGCACGATTCTTTGATGGAGAAAAGCATGTGATTGTAGAGAGCTTTAAGACAAATGTCGTGGATACAACAGGCGCAGGTGATACGTTTAACGGAGCGCTTGCCCATGGAATTGTAACCGGCATGGAATTGGAACAAGCAGTTCGTTTTGCGAATGCAGCGGCATCGCTTTCCGTAGAGAAGTTTGGCGCACAAGGTGGCATGCCTTCATTTGAAGAAGTGAAAGCGCGTTTGGAGGAAAGGCGATGAAAAAGCAAGGTATGATCAATCGTGATATTGCGGCTGTGCTCGCTAAGATGGGTCACACTGATCAACTAACGATAGCCGATTGCGGTCTACCAATTCCAGAAGGTGTTCCGTGTATCGATCTTTCGTATACACTCGGAAAACCTTCATTCACTGAAGTACTAACTGAACTATTACAAGACTTTCAAGTAGAAAAAGTATATATTGCTGGTGAAATAAAAGCGGAGAACTCTAAAGTATACAGTAAAATCAAAGAGTTAGAATGTCCGATAGATGAGCTGACACATGAGCAATTGAAAGAACAATCAAGTCTATCGAAAGTAATTATTCGTACAGGAGAAGCGACACCTTACGCCAATATTATCGTGCAGTCGGGCGTCATATTCTGAAAGTGGGTGAGCAGAGATGATTGCGATGAGCGGAATATCGAAAAGTTTTAATGGAAATAAAGTACTCGATAATGTGGAGTTTAATGTGGTGAAAGGTGAAATCCATGCGCTTATGGGCGAGAATGGTGCAGGGAAATCTACGATGATGAAGATTTTGACAGGGATTTATACGCGTGATTCAGGTGAGATCTACGTCAAAGGTGAGAAAGTAGAGTTCAAAAGTGCTAAAGAAGCTGAGGCTGCAGGCATTGCGGTTATTCACCAAGAGCTTAATATTTTACCTGACTTAACCGTTGCGGAGAACTTTTATTTAGGTAAAGAAAAGACGTTTGGCAAGACTGGAATTTTGAAGACGAAGGAAATGAATCGTCAAGCGGAAGAGATTCTATCGAAGTTAGGATTGAATGTTGATGCACGTACCATCACGCGTGAATTGTCTGTCGGTAAACAGCAGATTATTGAAATTGCGAAGGCGGTTTCTTCTAATGCCGAACTGATTGTGATGGATGAGCCGACTGCAGCACTGACGGATCGTGAAATCGAAACGTTATTTAAAACGGTTCGCGCATTGCAGGCAGAAGGCGTTTCATTCGTTTATATATCTCACCGCATGGAAGAGATTTTCGCGATGTGCGACCGCATTACCATTTTGCGAGACGGTCAATACGTCGGTGTTCGAAATATTAAAGATACGACGTTTGAAGAAATCGTCCAGATGATGGTCGGACGTGAATTGGGTGAACGATTCCCAGCACGTGCTTGTGAAATAGGCGATGTGAAATTGAAAGTAGAAAACCTCTCGCGCAGTGACTATTTTGAAGATGTATCATTTGAAGTGCGAAAAGGTGAAATCGTCGGTATTGCCGGATTGATGGGTGCCGGGCGTACGGAAGTGATTCAATCTATTTTCGGCTTTAAGAAGCCAACTGCAGGTAAAGTTTTCATTGATGGAAAGCATGTAGTGATTTCGAATCCTTTACAAGCGAAAAAGCTTGGGATCGGATACGTTACGGAAGACCGGAAATCTGAAGGGTTAATTCTTGAATTTTCGGTACGAGAAAATATGTGCCTGACCAATTTCAATCGTATTTCTAACTCAGGAGTCATTCAACGAACGAAAGAAAATCAGTTGTATGACACGATGTCTCAACGTCTCGGTGTTCGCACATCTGGACCTGAACAAAGCGTCAAGTCGTTGAGCGGTGGTAACCAGCAAAAGGTAGTTATCGCGAAATGGCTTGGGATTGAGCCGGATATTCTATTCTTGGATGAACCGACAAGAGGCGTCGATGTTGGAGCGAAGAAAGAAATTTACAGCATCATCAATGAGTTGGCTGAGCGTGGAGTTGCGATTGTGATGATTTCATCTGAACTACCAGAAGTGATCGGTATGGCGGACCGCGTGCTCGTCATGCACGAAGGCCAGTTGATGGCCAACTTGCCAAAAGAAGAAATGACACAGGAACGGATTATGCATTTTGCAACAGGAGGTGACAAAGTTGTCCAAAACTAATATGAAATCGTCCATACAGAAATTGGGGCCGGTCATTGGTTTACTTTTGATCATTGTCATTATTTCAGTTATGAGTCCAAGCTTTTTAACGTTGAACAACTTGTTCAACGTATTGCGTCAAGTTTCAATTAACGCCTTGATTGCGTTCGGGATGACGTTTGTCATTTTGACAGGCGGAATCGATTTGTCGGTCGGATCGATTCTCGCGCTAACGGGTGCTGTAACAGCTGGCATGATGTCGGGCGGTATGGATCCAATTTTGGCTATGCTACTCGGTGTATTATTGGGTGTTCTGCTCGGTGCAATTAACGGATTGATCATTGCGAAAGGTAAGGTCGCACCATTTATTGCAACACTTGCGACTATGACCATTTTCCGCGGATTAACGTTGGTCTATACTGAAGGCCGACCGATTTCAGGACTTGGTGATTCATTCACTTTCCAAATGCTCGGTAAAGGATATATTCTAGGTATTCCCGTTCCGGTCGTTACGATGGCTATCTCCTTTGCGGTGCTGTACTTCATATTGAAGAAAACAACGTTTGGACGCCGCGTCTATGCGGTAGGTGGCAACGAAGAAGCGTCACGTCTTTCTGGAATCAACGTCGATCGAATCAAAATTTATGTGTATTCATTGGCGGGTGGATTGACGGCCATTGCTGCATTAATTTTGACATCACGCTTGAATTCCGCGCAGCCGACAGCTGGTAATATGTTCGAACTCGATGCCATCGCTGCCGTAGTACTTGGTGGGACTAGCTTGACTGGCGGTCGTGGTTGGATTGTTGGTACATTAGTCGGTGCATTGATTATTGGTGTATTGAACAATGGTTTGAATTTGATTGGCGTATCCTCTTTCTTCCAACAGGTCGTAAAGGGTGCAGTTATATTAATCGCAGTGCTCTTGGATCGCAAAAAAACAGCATAAGGAGATGAGAAGTGTATGAAGAATATTAAATGGTTATTGCTTATGGCAGTCGTGTTCGTACTGGCAGCTTGTTCGTTGGATCAGCCGGGTTCAGAATCTTCATCAGATAACAAAGAAGATGCAGCAAAAGACGGGGACAAAGCATATAAGATCGGTCTTTCTGTATCCACGTTGAACAACCCGTTCTTCGTAACATTGAGTGACGGAGTGAAGGAGCAAGCAAAAGATTCAGGTTCAGAAGTTATAGTAGTAGATGCACAAGATGACGCATCTAAACAAGCAAGTGATGTAGAAGATTTAATTCAACAAGGTGTAGATTTACTGATCATCAACCCGACAGATTCTGAAGCGGTTGTATCTGCAGTAGAATCAGCTAACAGCTCGAACATTCCGGTCATTACAGTAGACCGTAGTGCAGAAGGTGGAGAAGTGGTTTCCCACATCGCGTCGGATAATAAAGCAGGCGGCGTGTTGGCAGGAGAATATATGCTTGAGTTACTTGGCGAAGATAATGCACAAGTAGCAGAGCTTGAAGGTATCGCAGGGTCATCGGCAGCACGTGACCGTGGAGCCGGCTTTAACGAAGCGGTAGAAGGTAAAGTAAATATTGTTGCAAAACAAACAGCGAACTTTAACCGCGCAGAAGGATTGACGGTTATGGAAAATATTTTGCAAGCAAATCCAGACATCAAAGGTGTATTTGCACATAATGATGAGATGGCGCTAGGTGCATTGGAAGCGATTCAGTCGGCTGGTAAAGATATTCAAGTAATTGGATTCGACGCTACGGACGACGCAGTCAAGTCTGTTCAAGATGGCAAGTTGTCAGCGACGGTTGCACAGAAGCCTGAGGAAATCGGGAAGAAGGCAATGGAAGCGGCGGTTGCTACGCTAAATGGCGAGGACGTAGAAGCGGACATTCCAGTTGAGTTAGAGTTAATTAAAGAGTAAGTATAGTTTAGAGAAGCTCCCCAGCTATAATTATGGCTGGGGAGTTTTTTTGCGAAATAAAGTATTAATCCTGCTTTGACAACTCATTGTCTCAATGACTACTCTACTTGTAAAAACAGATTTAATTTAAAAGTAAAAAGATTAGACTATTTGTATGTCTTTATATTCGAAATATTTACACTATGTCAAGTGAGCATAGACAGATTTGAATATATAATCAATAATAGAGCTGGAATAGAATTATAAGGTTGAAGGAGTGTTGAAATGAAAGCGTTATCAAAATCGATTAATGCAGGTAGATTGAATGATAATCTTCAAAGTTTAGCAGAGATAGGTAAAATCGGTTCGACAGGGGTATCAAGACTCGCACATTCACCTGAAGATAAACAAGCTGTCTTACACGTTAAAAAGTATATGGATGGAATAGGATTGCATACAACAATTGATCATTTTGGAAACTTGATTGGCAGAATGGATGGATTAGCAAATGATGCGCCAGCATTAGTCATAGGCTCTCATATAGATTCACAGCCATACGGTGGAAGATATGATGGTGCGCTCGGCGTGATGGGGGCATTAGAAGTACTGGAATCTTTTTATGAAGATAAAATCATACCCGAGATCCCTATTATTTTAATTGCCTTTGCTGATGAAGAGGGTTCTCGTTTCAATAAAGGATTATTTGGTGTTAGAGGCATCCTAGATAAGCTAGAAGAAGGAGAACTAGATCGTCAGGATAAGACAGGTATGACTAGGCGTGAGGCACTCATTGAATTTGGAGCGGATCCATCAAAGTTTACAGAATGTCTAATAGATACTTCAAAGATCGCAGCATTTTTAGAACTACATATTGAACAAGGGCCTGTGCTAGAAGCAAAAGATGAGCCGATTGGTATTGTGACAGGCATCTCAGGTCCGTTATGGATGACGGTTGAAATGGAGGGGCTTGCAGGACATGCTGGATCTGTTCCTATGTCGATGCGGCAAGATGCATTAGTTGGCGCTGCTAAAGTCATTGTAAAATTAAATGAATTAGCACAAGAAATTCCTGAGGCACCGACCGTTAGTACTGTAGGAAGCTTGCAAGTATTTCCTGATTCCCGCAATATCATTCCCGAAAAAGTTACTTTCACTGTAGATCTTCGTGATATTGATGAGAATAGACGTGATAAAATCGAGAAAGTTTTACGACAGCATATAGATGAAATTGCAGAAGAACACGGCTTGACCTATAAAATCAGTGAAGATACGAGGAACGAGCCACGATTCTGCAACGAAAACATTATGCAAATCATGCGAGAAGAAAGTAGTGAAATGGGTTTAACACCACCTGAGTTAATGAGTGGACCATTTCATGATTCACTTCAAATGTCCTATGTATGTGATTATGGAATGATTTTTGTTCGCTCCAAAGATGGTATAAGTCACAATCCAAAGGAGTATAGTTCACCAGAAGATATTGCATTAGGAGCAGAATTACTCTATAAGACCGTATTTAGAATGGCTTGTCAAAAGTAATAGATTACAAAATAAAGTATTGATGGAGGAATTCAATGAGTAGGAAAAAGTTTAATACCATTTATGTTATTACTGTTACTATCCCTTTTCTATTGCTAATATTTCCGTTGTTTGAGCTAGCTAATCGAGCAACGCCAATAGTTATGGGACTTCCCTTTTCATTCTTCTATATTATCTTAGTTATACTACTTACGTTTGTTGCAATAATCATACTGCATCAATTTGATCCAGATCGCGCGTTGGAAGAAGGTGATGAATAATGGAAAATTGGCTAATCGCATTAATCATTATGGTGGGTTACTTAGTTATTGCATTAGTAGTCGGGGTGTGGGCAGGTAAAGGGCAAGATTCCAGTTCTCTAGATGAGTTTGCTGTTGCAGGAGGTAAATTAGGGTTAATCGTTATGTGGTTCTTGATGGGTGGAGCTGTATTTAGCGCCTTCTCATTCTTAGGTGCACCAGGTTGGGCATATGAAAAAGGAGCCCCTGCTTATTATATTATCATCTATACAGCTTTTGCGATTCTTCCTTGGTATATCATCGGACCTAAGATATCTAAGATCGGTAAAAAGTTTAATTTGTATACGCTTTCATCCTTTTTGAGAATTCGATATAAAAGTAGATGGCTCGGTATTATTGTTGGTGTACTTGCTTTACTAGCATCCATACAATACTTAGCTACTCAACTGACTGGAATGGCACATATCTTTAACATCATGACTGAAGGGCGAATTCCATTTTGGCTGGGAGGACTCCTTGCATATGGCATTGTTGTTGTCTATGTAGCAACAGGAGGATTGCGTGCTGCAGCTTGGTCAGACGTATTCCAGGGACTATTGATGATTATCATTTCATGGGTCGTAGGATTGGCTATAGTAAATCAGTTGCATGATTCAGTTGGTGTGATGTTCACGAATATCGCTACAGAAACACCTGAATTTTTACAGATTGGAAAAGAAGGGTCAAATATGGGGACTATACCATTCACGACTACTATTCTAGTCTCTGTAATCGGATTTCTTATGTGGCCGCATCTATTCACAAAATCTTATGCGACAGGTCCTAGAGTCATAAAGAAAACGGTTCTGGTTTATCCGATTTTCGCATTATTCCTAGTACCACTATTGCTAGTAGGATTTGCGGCTAAAGGAATTGTAGATGCGAACTTGATTGAAAGTGCGGATCAGATTCTACCATTCTTAATCACAACTGTCATGAATTTGCCAGGCTGGGTATATGGATTAGTTGGTGCGGGTGCACTTGCTGCTGCGATGTCATCTGCTGATGCGATTACACACAATGCTACACTGGAAACGACAGATGGGATTATTCGCGCTATATTTAAAGATCTGCCTGATAAGACGGTATTGACTATCATGCGCGTAGGTGTCTTTGTAATCGGTGGATTGGCATATATTATCACGATTTTTGGTGGGCAAGGATTAATTGTCTTGCTATTAGGTGCTTATGGGGCGATCGTTCAATTCGCACCAGGTGTGTATAGTGCGTTATATTGGAGACGTGCTACCGCAGCTGGCGTCATCAGCGGACTAGTAGTGGGAGCGGCGTTGAATTTCTACTTCCAATTGGTCGCAGAATCCACACCATTTGGAATGCATGCCGGAATCATTGGATTGATTGCTAATGTGATCATCATGATAGTTGTAAGTCTATTTACGAAGACTGCTGGGAATGAAGAGGAAGACATTTATCTTCGCAGCTAACTATCATATGTTCATTTAAATTTGGAGAGGTGGCTAATTATGCACGCAGACATAGTATTTACTAATGGAGAAGTACTGACAGTTGATCAAAACGAAACTATTGCAGAAGCCGTGGCGGTGAAAGATCATATTATTGTCGCTGTAGGCAAGAACGATGAGATAGAATGTTATATTGGAGAAGAGACTAGGGTTATTGATTTGGAAGGCAAATCTCTCCTCCCAGGGTTTATAGATCCGCACTTGCACCTGACTATCTATGGAACAAACTTACTAGGTATTAGTTGTGCAAGTCCTGACATTCATTCCTTGGAAGATTTGTTTGCTGAAATTAAAAAACGTGCTACATCCACTCCTAAGGGTGAATGGATTCGTGTGACGAGTTTTAATGAAAGTGCTGTGAAGGAGGAGCGTTTTCCTACTATACAGGAGCTTGACGCGATTTCCACTGAACATCCAATAGTGATTATTAGAGTATGTAATCATACGTCTATTGCAAATAGCAAAGCAATGGAGCTTGCAGGGATTACAAGAGAAACTGTGAATCCAGCTGGCGGAGAAATAGAACGAGATTCATCAGGTGACTTGACAGGGAAAATGATTGAAAACGCACATATGCAATTATTCAGCGTAGCAGATTATAGCGAAGAGGAAATTGCACAAGGACTAAAGCTAGCATCACAAGTATTCGTGGAATCTGGTATCACTAGTCTCCATGACGCAGGCAGCTACGGATGGGGACCGGATATTTTACAATTGATTAAAAAAGCAATAGATTCTGGCGATGTGAAAAACAGAGTCTATACTCTCATTGGTTCATTGACGGATTCGGAGTCTTTCGTTCGACATATGATCGATGAAGGAGCGGTAACTGGAGATGGCGATGAGTGGCTCAAAATTGGACCGGCTAAACTCTTTACAGATGGCAGTAGTACAGGACCAACATTAGCCACTCGCGAGCCATACGATAGTGATCCAACAGATACAGGCATACTGTATTATGAACAGGATAGAATGAATGAAATACTTGGGGAAGCACATCGCAAAGGTTATCAAATCACTGCTCACGCTCAAGGAGATAGAGCGATTGAAATGTTGCTGAACTGTATAGAAAATGCATTAAATGAAAATCCGCGTTCTGATCACCGCCACCGCATTGAACATGCGGGGATTGCGAGCCCTGATCTTCAAGATCGAATGAAGGAATTAGGAGTTGTCATTATTCCTAATCCAGCTTTCATCTACGCGAATGGTGATTCCTATATTAAAAACTTTGGGGATCGTGTAAATGTAATGTATCCCGCAAATGATTACTTAGAAAAAGGAATTCCATTTGCATTCGCTTCTGATACACCAGTAGTAGATCATAATCCACTTCTTGGCATCCATGCAGCTGTCAATAGAAAATCTATTTCAGGACAGGATGTAGGAGTCAGCCAACGAGTAAGTGTGCAAGATGCGATAAAGGCCTATACCTATATGGGGGCCTATGCTAGTTTTGATGAAAAAATAAAAGGTAGTATAGAAGTCGGGAAATTAGCTGATTTGGTTATATTGGATGAAAGTATACTTTCATTGGATACAGAAAGAATCAAAGATGTGTCCGTGGTCATGACGATCATCGATGGGGTAGTCGAGTATGAAAAGCCCCTCAGTTATGTGAAATAAGAAGTAACTTCATTTTTATATTTAATGTACCAACAAAATAAGGACTATAGAAAGCTCTTTTATGAAGGGGCTACTCTATAGTCCTTTTTTATGTGTAACTACTTACAGAATATCCATGAATTACAAAACATCTAATCTCTATTGATATTTCATTACACTATGTCCAATGTGTTACAGCTGATTTACAAATATAATAGATTAAATAGTCTGATAACATTTTCGGATCTAATGAGGAGGTGAAAATATGCTTGGATTTCCTGCTGAAACATTTTGGTGGTTTGTACCATGGCCTTTTATTTGGGTAGGATTGGCTGTAATCATATACTTTAAATTAAAGCGAGAAGATGATTTAGAAGATGAAATGGACGAACATGAAAAACAACAACAAAATATGCAGTAACAATGGGGGGATTCAATGAGTATCGATGGGATTATTTTTATTGTCTACCTTGGTGTTCTATTATCGATTGGTTTATGGTTTTCCAGAAAATCATCATCCTCGACAGAACAATATTTACTTGGTGGTCGTTCTCTAGGGCCTGCTGTTACTGCAATGACCATGCAAACGACTGCAATGAGCGGGTTCATGTTTATGGGTGCTCCTGCTATGGCCTTTAAATACGGCTGGTATGCTATTTGGTACGCTATTGGAGATGCCGGTGGATCCATCATCAACCTATCCGTTTTAGGTAAACGGATGAGAAGAATGTCTGAAATTATGGGAGCGCTTTCACCGATTGAATATTTAGAGAAACGCTTTGAAAGTCCAAGCGTTCGGGTAGTAGGATCGATTATCTCCATCGTCTTTTTATTCGGTTATGTTTGTGCCCAGTTTATTGCAGCTGGAAAGGCTATGGCTACACTAACGGGCTTCACGTACGAACTATCTTTAATTATCGGTATTAGCGTCATTATCGTCTATACGGTAGCTGGAGGCTATTTAGCTGTTGCGTATACCTCATTTGTACAAGGATTGATCATGGTGTTTGGTGTTGTAGGTATCGGTTTCCTTGCGTATTTCCATGTGGGGGGATTGACTGGATTGAACGTTGCCTTAAAAGCTATTGATCCTACCTACTTGAGTATCTGGGGTAAAGGTTTGGCATATTATGGGCAATGGGGAATGGTGATTGGTGCAATCCTTATCTATTCTATAGGCTATATGGGACTCCCACACGTAGTCGTTCGCCATATGTCTATGAAGAGTACGAAAACAGTAAAAGGAGCAGTCATGATCAGTGCTATTTGGAACCAATTTTTCATTTTCGTTCCTTATATTTTAGGATTGATCGGTATCATTTTGCTTCCTACAATTGCAGATCCTGAAATGATTATTACTGAACTGGCCTATACGTTATTCCCAGGAATCTTTGCAGCATTATTGCTTTCGGCAATTATGTCTGCTGTTATGTCCACTGCAGATTCTATCTTGATGCAAGCGGGATCTATTCTTTCGCGTGACGTGTATCAACGGTTCATCAACAAGAATGCTAGTCAAAAAACTATGATTCTCGTATCCAGACTGTGTATTTTAATGGGAGGTATTGTAGGTGTAATTGTAGCGATCTATGAGCCGCCATCGGTATTTGCATTAGTTCTGTTTGCGTTCGGTACACTAGGAAATGCTTTCTTAGTTCCATATGTTTCATCCGTCTACTATAAAAAAGCTAATTATATAGGCTGCTTATCTGCCATGATCGGTGGAGCGATGACAAATATTATTTGGACTTCCATGTCATTGGAAACATCGACTGGACTTCATCCGTTTTTGGCAGGTCTAATTGTATCGATTCTAGGTATGATGATTGGAAGTCAATTTGGTCGACAGCCTTCAGAAGAAGTACAAGAAGCATTTGAACAGTCTAGAAAAAAACGCTATTTTTCAAAGGAGTTTGATCGCAACATCACACGCGATCTGGCGCCAGAGGCAAGTAATGTATCTAAGTTTTTGATGAACGATAAATATTTCGCGGGAGTAGATAGTTATGAGCACCCTGTTAGTACAAGAAATTGATTTCTCGGAAGAAGAAGTATTGCTTGGGTTGCAACAGTATGAAAAACAAACGCTGTTTCACATTCAAGATTTAATTTACTATCCCTATTACTTCTTTGAATATCAAGTAAGCGCAAAAAGTTTGCTGAAGTTTAAGGGGAAAGTAGCCTGTACGGTAGACGCACTTGGTGGAAGAGGGTCACTTGTAGACGTCAAACCTATGTTCTTTGACCGGACAGTAGAAACTGGAAGAATTCCTCAGCCTGTCATTGCAGAGGAAGATGCCATTAGTATAGCGGAGCGATTTGTTTTTGATAATGCTTCCTCAAAAGCAAAATTCGTAACAATGCCTAAAATCATAGAAGTACAAAGAAATCTTTTTTATCGCCCTTTTTGGTTGACGGATTTCAAGTTGCCGAATAATAAGCAAGGACAACTTATTGTAGATGCAGTTAGCGGTAGTTATCATCCATTATGATGCAGGATAGAACTAAATAAACTAGCTCTTATTGCAGGGGGAAGTAGTAGTTCTTGAATACGAAGAGATATCATGCACTTACAGCCACTACTTGTATAGTCCAGGAAGTAGCAGCTGTAAGTTATATTAATCATTTTTGACTAAAATTTGTTTGGCCATAATAGCCACTTCGAGCGCAATGCGATTTAGGGGAGACATGAAATTCGGACCAAGTATCGTTTCGATTTTTTCCAGTCGGTGATATAGCGTTTGCCGAACAATAAAGAGACGATCTGCCGTTTCTTTTTTTGAGCCTCCACACTCAAGATAAATACGTAGAGTTTCAAATAACTCACTGTCTGTTTTAGTGTCATAGTCAATTAAAGATTGGAGATAATCTTCTACATAGTGATCAAGGTATCCTTCATCTTTAATCAATAGAAGCAATCTATAAATACCTAAGTCTTCATAGTAATCACTTTCAAATGAAAAACTTTGCTTAATATCCACTACTTTTTTGGCTTCCATATAGCCAGTTGGAATCTTTGAAGGGTCTTGGTGTACAGAGCTAATACCAAATTTATACGTACGACCGTTAGAGAAAGCATTATCATCCGTACTCTGGATCTGCTTGATTAGCTGAGTGAAGCGATTTGTATCTTTTATACGCTGATCGGATGCAATGAAGGAGGCAACGATTGTGATTTCATTTTTACTAACTGTAAGAGCGGGGAAAATACTGTGTCGCTTACAAAGTGAACGAATGATCATAGCCTGCTGCGAACGGATTTCTTCCCAATTATAGTCATCTATTACGGAGTCATGAGTATCCATTTGAATCATTAAAATACGATAATGTGTATTACGACTTTTCGTTGGTAAATAAAATTGATAATCCTCTTGTTCTACTGAACGACCATGTAGTAAATTACGAACAAATTCATCTTCATAATGTTGGTTTCTCTCTTGTATAGTACGATTTCGAAGTAATATTTGCGCAATGGCTAGAGAGGCTCGATCTAAAATTAAATAAATAAAGTCATCAGCCAGCGATTGTGGTAGATGTAAACACAGATAACCTAAGTCTTGGCCTAAACCACTTGTTGACAGCAGTGCGAATGGTTCTCCGTTTACCATGTATACGTCGTGCTCAAAAGTTTCTGTACGATTATCATTTAAGAAACGCTGCAGATCATCTTTCCAAGTTTTTGATTCAATAGGGTAATAATAGGATCTTTCATCGTCAGAAATAAACAACACATCTTGTTTAAAATGCACTTGTAACTCTTGTAAGATTTTTAAGATTCCATTAGGCATTAAGCTTAACTCATTAAATTTCCTAGATAGTGTATCGATTTTTGAAAGCATCTCATAATGCCGATTAATGATTACTGTATGCAAGTCTTGTGAAATATCAACAAATTTTACAGACTTCTCAAAAATAATGATAGGAAAGTTTTGATCATCGGCAAAGTCAATAATATCCTGCTGCACCTCACTAAGGTGAACTCCAATTTCAACACATAGACATGCCACATTCAATTCAATTAACTGTTTTATATAGTGTAATTGTGTTTCTGTATCAAGCTGTAAATGTATGCCCGTTGTTAAAATGATTTCACCTCCGTTGACCAATGAGCTGAAATCGCTTACTTCGAGTATGTGTGACCATCTAACTTGACGATCTAAGCCGTTTTTTCCTGCTAAGAGTCTTGCATGCTTAAAGGTGTCGCGGGCAAGGACGTCTTGAACAGTCAAAGAAAGTTCGTTCATCATTACAGACCTCCATAACGTAAAAAAATACTTGGAACAATGTTACACAATGTAAAATGAAAGTTATTAGAATAGTCGTTAAACTATAGATAGTAGCTTAGCTCAAGTCTTGCTCTAAAGCAAGGTTAGAAGAAGGGGAGGAAGAAAAATGAATACATTGGTTGTAGAAAAGAAAGCGCTTTCTAATTTTATTAATGGACAATGGGTAAAATCACTCACGGATAAATATGAAGAGGTGCCAAATCCTGCCACAGGCGAAATTATTGCGGAAGTACCCGTTTCAACTGCGGAAGATCTACAAGTTGCCGTAGATGCAGCCAAAAAAGCTTTTTCTTCATGGAAGAAAGTTGCGGTACCGCAAAGGGCTCGTATTCTATTTAAGTATCAGCAACTTCTTGTGGCTCATTGGGAGGAGCTGGCACAACTAATTACAATAGAGAATGGAAAAAACTATGCAGAAGCTTATGGAGAAGTTCTGCGTGGGATTGAGTGTGTGGAATTTGCTTCAGGGGCACCAACCTTGATGATGGGTTACCAACTACCCGATATTGCTACCAACATTGAATCGGGTATGTATCGCTATCCTTTAGGAGTTGTCGGGGGGATTACACCGTTTAACTTCCCCATGATGGTTCCTTGTTGGATGTTCCCACTTGCCATTGCAGCAGGTAATACATTCATTTTGAAACCTTCAGAGCGTACACCTCTTTTAGCGAATAGATTAGCAGAGCTATTAACTGAAGCGGGACTACCAGATGGAGTTTTCAATATCGTTCATGGAGCACATGATATCGTTAACGGAATTTTAAGCCATCCAGACATACCGGCAGTTTCATTTGTAGGATCGCAGCCGGTTGCAGAGTATGTATATAAAACAGGAACTGCTCATGGTAAGCGCGTTCAAGCACTAGCAGGCGCTAAGAACCATTCGATTGTTATGCCGGATGCAAATATGGATTTAACAGTTACGAATATTACTAATGCGGCATTTGGTTCTGCTGGTGAAAGATGTATGGCTGCTGCTGTCGTAGTCGCAGTTGGAGATGTTGCTGACGAACTTGTGAAACGATTAGTCGAAGAGGCAAATAATATGACGATTGGAAATGGCTTGGAAGAAGGAGTGTTCCTTGGACCTGTTATTCGTGAATCGCATAAAGATAAAACACTTTCTTACATCGAAGCAGGTATTGAAGAGGGCGCTAATCTTGTTCGTGATGGCCGTGGCGATCAATCTACTTCAGAAGGCGGCTATTTCGTAGGGCCGACAATATTTGAAGGCGTTACGACCGAAATGCGAATTTGGAAGGAAGAAATCTTCGCGCCAGTACTCTCGGTGATCAGAGTAGAGACATTAGACGAAGCAATTCAACTTACAAATGAGTCGGATTTTGCGAATGGTGCTTGTTTATACACGGATAGCTCGAAGGCTATTCGTCAATTCCGAGAAGAAATCGATGCAGGAATGCTCGGTATTAATCTCGGTGTACCAGCGCCCATGGCATTCTTCCCATTCTCGGGCTATAAGAAGTCATTTTACGGCGATTTGCATGCAAACGGCCGTGATGGAATTGAATTCTACACACGCAAGAAAATGTTGACTGCACGTCATGAATATTGAGAAAAGGGAGGAACGCATATTGAAAACTATACATGAACAGGATCAAAATAATAAACAGTCATTGACAGAACAAAATCGAGATAAAGTATGGCATCATATTTCTGCTTATAATGAAAAGAATCCACCGATGATTATTGAGAGTGGAGACAATGCATGGATTACAGATCATAAAGGAAATCGTTATTTAGATGGCATGTCAGGATTATGGTGTGTGAATGTCGGTTACGGAAGAGAAGAAATTGCAAAAGTTGCATATGAGCAAATGAAAAAACTAGCATATGTTCCGATGACACAAAGCCATGAACCGGCCATTCAACTTGCTGCTAAATTAAATGAAATGTTGGGAGACGACTATAAAATCTTCTATTCTAATAGTGGATCGGATGCGAATGAAGTAGCATTTAAACTAGTACGTCAATACCATCAGCAAAATGGGCAACCATCCCGATATAAATTCCTTTCCCGCTATCGTGCGTATCACGGAAGTTCAATGGGTGCATTATCTGCTACAGGCCAAGCACTTCGAAAGTATAAGTATGAACCACTAGTGCCAGGATTCTTGCATGTAGCGCCTCCGGATAACTATCGAAAACCAGAAGGGATTTCGGTGGAAGAATACAATATCCAGCGTGCTTTAGAGCTTGAAGAAAAGATTATTTGGGAGCAAAAAGAGACAATCGCAGGAATCATTATGGAGCCACTTATTACAGGTGGTGGGATTTTGATTCCACACCCGATCTACTTAGAGAAGGTGCAAGAGATCTGTACACGCCATGGCGTTCTATTAATTATCGACGAAGTAATTTGCGGATTTGGGCGTACTGGAAAAGCATTTGGACACCAACACTTCAAGGTAAAACCTGATATTGTGACGATGGCAAAAGGTTTGACTAGCGCATACTTACCGCTATCAGTTACCGCAATCCGAAAAGATATTTATGAAAAGTTCGATACGGGCGAAGAGCATAGTCATTTGCGCCATGTGAATACATTTGGAGGCAATCCGGCAGCTTGTGCAGTCGCACTAAAGAACTTAGAAATTTTGGAACGTGAAGACTTAATCAATCGTTCTGCTGAACTTGGCGATCGTTTGTCGGATGAGCTAGCTAGTTTGAAAGATCACCCGTATGTGGGAGACATCAGAAGTCTTGGATTCTTAATGGGTATTGAGATGGTAGAAGACAAAAAAACAAAAGAGCCTGCTTCAAATGCTCGTATTACAAAAATCATTGGAGAGTGTAAGGCGAACGGACTCATTGTTGGCCGAAACGGCGAAACAGTGGAAGGTTTCAATAACGTGCTTGCACTATGCCCGCCACTTTCCTGCACAGATGAAGACTTTGACTTTATTGTATCTGTTATTAAAAAAGTATTTAAAGAGAATGAGTAAATAGCGAGTCTATCCTTTGCGTGCATAAAGAAGTACCTCTTGTCTACTTGATGTAGTGAGCAGCTAGAGGTGCTTCTTCTATGCAATACTTTCTATTTCTTTACTAGCGTTATAACAGCCGAAAACTACGTAACATTTATCTTTTATTCGAGGAGGAATGAGCATGTTAATTGGTGTACCGAAGGAAATTAAAAATAATGAAAATCGGGTAGCGATGACTCCGGCAGGCGTTTTCACACTTTGTACGTCAGGCCATGAAGTACTTATTGAAACGGGAGCGGGTCTAGGATCTAGTTTTACAGATGAGAGCTACGTTGAAGCAGGGGCTAAAATTGTCCAGACAGCAGAAGAAGCGTGGAATGTAGACATGGTGATGAAAGTAAAGGAACCGATCGCTTCTGAATACCGCTTTTTCCGAAAAGGATTAATACTGTTCACATATTTACATTTAGCATCTGAAGTAGAGTTGACGAATGCACTCCTTGAAAATGAAGTAGTAGGTCTTGCTTATGAAACGGTTCAGCTACCTAATCATTCATTACCTCTGCTCGCTCCAATGAGTGAAGTGGCTGGAAGGATGGCTACACAAATTGGCGCTCAGTATCTTGAGAAAACAAAAGGTGGAAAAGGTGTTCTACTAGCTGGCGTGCCTGGTGTGTCTCGTGGAAAAGTCGTAGTGATTGGTGGAGGGCAGGCGGGTGCTAACGCGGCTCGTATTGCTGTAGGCATGGGTGCTCACGTAACGGTTCTAGATCTATCAGTCGATCGTTTACGTCATTTGGATGAAATTTTCGGTAATAGTATACAGACACTCGTTTCCAATCCATTTAACATCTCAGAATCTGTTAGAGAAGCAGATCTGGTGATAGGGGCAGTCCTCATTCCGGGAGCTAAAGCACCTAAGCTTGTATCTGAAGAAGCGGTTCAATCGATGAAACCTGGATCCGTTTTAGTGGATATTGCCATCGATCAAGGAGGCATTTTTGAAACGTCGGATCGAGTGACAACACATGATGATCCGATCTACGTTAAGCATGATGTAGTGCATTATGCAGTTGCTAATATGCCAGGTGCTGTGCCACAAACATCTACTATGGCATTGACTAATGTAACGGTTCCTTATGCACTCCAAATTGCTAATAAAGGGTTTAAGCAAGCGCTTCTAGATAATGAAGCACTACGTAAAGGGTTAAATACAGTGAATGGAAGCGTAACATACAAAGCAGTGGCTGAAGCGCAGGATCTGCAGTATGTATCTGCAGAATCCATTCTTGAAAACAGTGATTTAGTTACAAGTGTATGAAATGAACACGTCATGTTAGTAAGCGAAATAATATAAGTCGTAATAGAACAGCCACTTGCTTGAGACACACTTTAGAAATGAAGTGTGTTTCAAGTGAAGTGGCTTTTTGTGTCTATCAAAGTATTGCGGAGATAGTTGTTTTATTTAATAAGATTTCTAGTAACATCCTGTATAATTATCGAAAAGGGAGGTTACTAGAATTGAAAAACATGACAAAACATATCACAACTACTGCAATCGCCTTTCTGGTTACGTTTTCCTTGATGTTCGTAGCCGAAGCTGCAACTTGGCCGGATCATTCGCCCAATCAGGAGCCGGACAAGTCTTGGACGATCACGTTCAATAAACCGGTAAAGCGTGAAACAGTGCCAGGCTCGATTTATATCACAGATTCTCAAGGGAAAATACAGGAGAATGTGCTGTCCTATTCTGACAAAGATCAAAAAATACATATTGCACCGCCTGTAGGCAATTACCGTTACGGTGAACACTATACATTGGTTATCACTCAAGCCGTAGAAAACACGGAAGGCCAATCGTTAAAATCGCCAATTACGAAGACGTTTTCGATCAAAACGGGGGTAACTTATGATCTAGCGAATGTACAAGCCAATGGTACAACATCCATTATAGAAAGATTTCCAAGTTTTGAAACTGCTGCAAATCGTATGAATAGCAATCAAGTGGTATTGTTACAAAATAAGATTATTCATATGCCAGCAGGACTTGTCTCGACTGTAGCATATGGAGGGAGTTCATTGACGATTTTATATGCCAATGAAGCGTTAACTATACAAGAAACGTATGTACCAGCTGACACGGAGCTTCTTTACGTTGATTCAACAGCGAAATCTGTGAAGGTTGAACTGGCGGGAAGAAACTTCTACATTAAAACACAAAATGCGAGGCTATTGCCAAGTCAAACGGTGACGGATCGCACGTACTACAAAGTGTCGAAAGGTTCGCTCTATCACTTCATTTATTCACATAACGCCAAAAAATTTGCTTCATATGAAATGGGCGCGGCACCACGTTTCATGCAAGAGGGTGCCAAGTATTATAGCACGGATGGAAGCCATTTCCATGATGTGGCAGGCAAAGCGGTCGGTACAGCCCATCAGTACTTCCAATACTTGCCGATGCGCAGTATGACACGCTATACAGCAGATGAACTTGATGCGTATATTATGGATCAGTTAAGAAGACTTGAAAATGCCAACCCGCAACCTACGATCTACAAAAATGCGACGACTAGAAGCAAGTTGATTGGGATGGGGGCGGAGTTGAAGCGTATAGAACGAGAAAGTCATATTAACGCGATGCATATCCTTGCGCTGGCACAGCATGAAAGCCAATATGGGCTTAGTTCATACGCGCTGAATTATAATAATTTATTCGGTATGTATGTGACGGATGATAATCCACAAAATAAATATTTTGCTTCTGTAAGTAAGAACATCCAGGAACTTGTCGATTCATTTTTGAATAGAAACTACTTACCACCAGGCGCTAAATATGCGAATGGCACGAATTTCGGCAATAAAGCAATAGGCATGAACGTCAAGTACGCGTCCGATCCGTATTGGGGCTCTAAAATTGGAGGACACTTGTATCGGATGGATCGCTCGATGGGTGGGAAAGAGATGGCCAATCAGTTGAAGATTGGTTTGACGAATGAGGTTAAACTCAATGTTCGTCAAGATCCTAACACTAGCAGAGCTGAAGTTTATCAATATGCAAAGATTGGTATGCCATTGATTATTAACAACGATCAATTGCCTGAAAGCCCTTGGATTCAAATTCGATCAGATCTAGCACCGTATGATGTGTTGTATGTACATGGAAGTTATGTAGATCGATTGAAATGGGAATGAAGCAGAAGTTCAAATGGATATAAGAGGAACAAAGCGAGTGGCTACGGATACAGCAGATTGCACTGACGAAAAAACAGTGAGAACACAAGGCTATTGACCTTTTAGGTTAATAGCTTGTTTTTGTGTCTAATTAAATAGAATTTTACAAAAACTAGATATGTAGTATACTATAGGTAATAAATGGCTAATAGAAAGGGAGGGATTGGTGTGGCCTATACAGTACCTGAAACTATTAGATCGAGTGCAACGGCAGGAGAGCGTCTGCTATTTCGGACATTGAAGAACTATTTGCCTGACGATTATATTGTATATTACGAACCAGAAATACGTGGTAAGCGACCGGACTTCGTAGTGATTGGACCGGATCTCGGTATTCTAGTTCTCGAAGTGAAAGACTATACGAAAAACACGTTGTATCAGCTGGATCGTGATGAATGGACACTGATTAATTCAAACGGTGAACAAGTTAAAACGAAGAGTCCGCAGAAACAAGCAAGGGAGAATGCTTTTCTATTAGTAGATCTTTTGAAGAAAGATGGGAATCTTGTACAAACTGAGGGCAAGTATCAATCACAGTTGAAGTTTCCGTATGGTTTTGGAACAGTTTTCACGCGCCTTCATCAGAAAGACTTTCTTGAACTTGGTCTGTATGGCGTCATCGAACCTCACCTTTCGTTAACACGGGATGAAATGGATCCTGAACACGAGGCATTCACAGAAGAGAATTTAATGGAAAAGATTGCGGAAATGTTTGTCGTCCCGTATCGATTGCGTGAACCGCTCGGTAAAGATGATATTGATGCGATACGTTATCATCTGTTTCCAGAAGTGCGAATTAGTGCTGAATTCAAGCAGCCTGCTCCGCATCAAGATCAATTATTACTGTCACTACATGATATTAAGACGATGGACTTGCATCAGGAAAATATGGCCAAGCAAATTGGTGATAAGAATAGATTGATCCGAGGTGTGGCGGGAAGCGGTAAGACATTGATTCTAGCTAGTCGTGCAAAGTTGCTTTCGAGAGAGCATCCTGACTGGAAGATACTCATTCTCTGTTACAATATTTCATTGGCAAGAAATATTGAACACATGGTGCGCCATATGATGAACGAGCCTGATTCGCTGTTCGACTTTGACTTCACAAAAGAAGAAACTCACACAAAAAAAGCCAAGCATTTGATTCAAGTCCGGAATTTCCATAGCTGGTTGCGCAATGATTTGCGTATATCAGAAGCTACTATTCCTATGTTGCTGGAGAAGTTAAAACAGGGCGAAGCGATCTTGCCGAAGTACGATGCTATCATGATTGATGAAGGACAGGATTTCGACGCGGACTGGTTCAAACTGGTCAGCGAATTATTAAATCCTGATACTAAATCATTACTTCTTGTAGAAGACCGAGCGCAGTCCATTTATAAGCGAGGACGTTCGTATTTACAAGACACGGGTCTCGACTTTAGAGGGCGCTCCAAAGTTTTGAGTATTAATTATCGCAACACTGCACAGATCGTGTCGTTCGCATGGGCTTTCTATCAGCAACACTCTGTACTAAAGAATAAAGTTGTCAGTAAAGAGTTCGAAGGCGATATCATTGCCCCACAAAGCACACGCAGGAAAGGCTATGAACCTGCGATTGTGCGTGTCGATAGTTTCAGGCGAGAAGCTGTGATCGTTGCCAAGCAAATTGCCAAACTTCATCGTGAGCGGAAGTTGCCTTTATCTGAAATTTTAATTCTGTACCGAGTCAAACGATTTTCAGGGCTAGACTATATCGCGCTATTGAAAAACGCATTGGAGCAAGAAGATATACCGTACTATTGGATCGCAGAAAACAGTGACTCAAAACGCAACTTTGATATCGATCACGAAAGCGTCAAAATTAGTACGATCGAAAGCAGTAAGGGCTTAGACTTTCAGGCAGTGTTTATCGTCAGCGCGAATAATATTCCATTTGCTTTAGAAGAAGACATCGAGCGTGAAGCTTCGCTACTATATATAGGCATGACACGAGCGAAGGAGTATTTGTGTATTTCCTATTCGGGGGAATCCGAATTTACTGCGTACTTTGATAAAGTGTTGGAGGACCGGAAGAAAGAGGAAGGACCGGATGTAATTGAACAGTCGAAATAATACAGAGCCGTCTACCCTGATTGATAACTAATCAGCGAAGATGGCTTTTTTCTATGATACGATAGAAAGAAAACTTTCTAGGAGGTCGAACGCATGAATAACACCCCAAAAACACATGTCCTGATTTACGGAGATATTTTCGTGGACTATATTGCAACAGACAAAACCAACACGAAATTCAAGACGTTCCTCGGAGGTGCGACAATCAATGTGGCGGCAGGAGTTTCGCGCCTGGGTGCCAACTCTTCATTAATTACTGTAATTGGCGAAGATGAAGACTCGAACTTCGCAGTAAATGAACTGGAGACTGAAGGCGTCGATTTAACATATGCTTTACGATCTCCTAAGAAAAAAGTAAATCGTGTTTACGTTCATCTAACGCCAGAACGTGACCGTGTATTCGCGAACTATATAGATGACACGCCTGATCTACAGGTACAACCGAGCGATCTGGATGAACAGGCTTTCCGACAGGCTTCCATATTACATATTTGCTCGGGTACAATGTTTCACCCGACCGCTCTAGCTACTACTAAAAGGGCTGTTGAATTAGCAAAGGCGAATGACGTGTTTCTATCACTAGATACTAATGTGAGACCACTTCGCTGGGAGAGTGAAGACATATGTCGCAGTACGATTTTGTCATTTTTACATCAGACAGATTTGCTGAAATTAACGGAAGAAGAGCTAGCTTTTCTCATGAAGGAAACAGATGTGCAAAAAGCGCTGGCTGGACTTGCTGTCTATAATATTCCTGTAGTTATGATGACGATGGGGGAACTGGGGACGCTTGCAGTAATTGAAGGCAGGCAACATCATGTAGGAGTCGAGCCAATTGAGCCGGTCGATACGACAGGTGCGGGGGATGCATTCATTGCGGGCGTACTTCGTGGACTTCATTTGCATGGTAAGCCAAATAATTTAGAAGAAATGCTGGATCATATACGTTTTGGCAATAAAATGGGAGCGTTATGCGCGATGAAATCAGGAGCTCTTTCTGCAATGCCGTATGCGGATGAATTGGGCGAGTTAGAATAGGCCATTGTTCAGGAGGCCGCGCTCTATCAATCGGCTTAATCGCTCTATCGTGGCCCGTCAGTGCTCTATCCAGACCGCTATCCGCTCTATCGAAACCCATCACCGCTCTATGCTGTATTTTATTCGCTCTATGGCACTAGCCAACCGCTCATAGAAAAAACCACGCCTTGGTCAACACAAAAAAGCAGCGTTGCCTTAAACCATGCTCTTCAGTATTGATTTCTTCAGTCTATATTACTGTTAACGGTTAATATATAAGAAGATAAAGACTAAAGGAACATTGACTTCATTCGTACTATAACCTCGTTTGTAAAGCGTGGTGTTTCATAGTACTATGACGAAAAGGTAACGAATAAAGAAGGTGAGATGTATTATGCCGAACAGTACAAAGGAAATAAAAGTTGCGGCAACTTCGCAACAAGTATGGAGTTTTCTCATAGATGTAGACCAGTGGGCTCCACTGATCCCAGGCTATATTGAACATGAGAAGAGTAATGATCAGCAATTCAAATGGAAGTTCCGAGCAGATCTTGGTGTGATACAAAAGAATATTGTCATGCAAGTGGATATTACAGAACAAGCCGAACATTCAAAAGTAGCGTTTACTCTAGAAGGTCTGAATGAAAATCTAGAAGGGAACGGAAGCTTTCAAGTAGAAGATGCAATAGATGCAACAAGTCTCATAGGTTATCTGGATATTACAGGTAAAGGGATGATGGGATCTGTTATGAATTCCATGATGAAAACGTATGTACCGGAAACAGTAAATGCGTTGACCGACGCAATTAGTGAAAAAATTAGCCAGACAGAATAAAAAAATGTACACAGTTACGCTGTGTACATTTTTTATTGCTTTCACGAACTATATTTAATTGTACAAATATCTTCTACATCAATCTCTTCTACTTCTGGTTCTCCAAATGGCTGAAAGTGAACGGTACGTCTTTTTCGGTCGAACTGTAAGTAATAACCGTTATGCTGTATCCCTCTCGACTCCTTTAATGTTATCTCCACAGGTGCTCCCATGGGTAAATCGACAAGTATATGGACGATCTTTCTTTGGTCATAACAACGCGCTTTTCGTTTTGAAATATTGGGTGATTCGTAATCATTGTAAGGTCTGTACTTCCTGGATGACATATTTTTATGCACCTCCCTCTCTCTTTAGCGTATGTGAAAATTCGCCTGAGAACTGTGCCGCTTCATTGGATAGGAACAATAAGAAAGGATTTAATTCTGTGAAGTGAAATATTGCATTACAAAATAGGGAGTAGCTTATAAATGTGATTCTTTGTGTGATTGCCCTATCACGCTGGAAAGGATTACTGTATTCAGCCTACAAAACAAAATGATGCTATTCCATAACGAGTGCATGCCTTTTGTATTAGTCCATATGATATAATAAAAGCGGTATTTCATTCAGGTAAATTGGAGAATGGAAGAGGGGGAACCGTATGTACTGTCCAAAATGTGGTCATAAAAATACTGACGAAGCAAACTTTTGTGGGGGCTGTGGCAAGGCGATGCACGGGTCTAATAAAAATAAACCACTTCTTGCAATAGTCTTGGCTTTACTAATTGGTGGAGCTGGTTATGGCTATGCAACGGACTGGAGTTTTGAGTGGCCGAAAGAGACAGTAGCCTCCACTAAAGCAGAAGATAGTAGCGAAAGTGAAAAGGAATTACGAATAAAAAAAGCACCAACTGTTGTCAATGAAACAAAGAAACAAGCTAAAGATAAAACGCAATTGATCAAAGAATCGTTACCTAGTGTATTTACAATTGGGACAAATGACGGTTCGGGATCAGGATTTCTTTATAAAACTGGCGGCTATATTGTGACGAATGCACACGTAGTGGCGGGCTATACCGATGTAATTGTCAGAAATTCTGTAGGGAAAGATTTTGAAGGTAAAGTCATTGGAATTTCAGATCGTTATGATATCGCATTGATTAAGTCGGAAGCGAACAAACATGTCAAACCATTTGTGACGGAAACAAGAGAGACACCGATCGGTACAGAAGTTATTGCACTCGGAAGTCCAAAAGGTTTTGAGAATACGGCATCGATCGGTTATTTAACCGGGTTGAATCGTGATATGGAAATGGACTTCATTTATGAAAAAATCTATCAAATCGATGCGCAAATAGATCATGGAAGCAGTGGCGGACCTTTGCTTGATGCAACGACAGGCAAAGTCATCGGCATTAATTCGTTATTGTACAAAGACAATACCGTATTCGGATTTTCGATTCCGATGCACAGTATGCAAAAACAAGTAGATGGATGGATTAACGAACCAATGAGCAGTCAAGCGGTAGCGACATTGTTCAATGTTTACGAAGATTATGTGCCAGAGTCGTACTATGATTCTGATGATACATCTTGGGATTATGAGGATTACAATGGCTACGATGATTCAGAAGTGGATGAGGAATACGACTATGATGGTGATTATGAAGAAGAGCCTGAAGAATATGTAGATGGTATGGAAGTTGCAGATGAAAAGGTAGAGTCTTTCATCGATCAATTCAGAAACCAATACGAATATGCTGTCGATGAGGTGGATTACTCATATATCAATTCCTTTATCACATCCGGTAGTTCGGCTGAAAATGAGTTACTAGCTTTTCTAGACGATCTGTCAGGGAAAAATGAATACTACGAATTCATCGACACGACCGTAACGAATATTGTGTACAATGATCAGTCGATTGACGTATATACATTTGAGACGATGGATTTTACAAAAGAAGACGGAACGAATAAATTGTTGGAAAAACATAAGAAGTATACGATTGTTATAGATGAATATGGCAATTATCAAATCAAACAAATAGCAAATCAATAACAAGTTGTTGCCGTGTCAGTGAACTGGCGCTGCAACGACTTTTTTATGTTTACGTTTAGCACAGACAACGTAATCCAAGAAGTAGACATCTACATAGATATGATATACTTTCCCTATTAAAGGAGGCGATGTGTCATGGATCACAAAAATTCAGAGCGTTTTCTCATTGCATTTAATAGAATCGATAAGTCCTTGATGAAAATTACGGATATGCCAAGTCATTTATCATTCTCTAAGAAAATCGCCAAAGCGAAATCACAAAACGCATTGATTGCCCGTTATGAAGATGAACTACATGAATTCAGTAGTTTACGTAATGCGATTGTGCATAATCGTACAGGATTTGACTACGCTATAGCAGAGCCACATGATGAAATTGTGGAATTAATTGAAAGCATAGATAAAGGACTATCGCATCCTGTCACCGTCAAGGATCTGTTTTCGGGAAAAGTACATACCGTGCAGTCAGATGAATCACTGGCGACTGGTTTGCGTTTGATAAGAGAAAGGAAATTTAATCAGTTGCCCATTTATAAAAAAGGTCGATTCATGGGGTTGATTACTGCAAATGGTATCATGAATTGGCTTGCCGATCAGGAAACCGATTGCATTTCCCGGGAAATACCGACATTACTCGACGTATATAATCATGAAAAACGAAAGAAAACCTATCGCTTTGTCAAATGTACGATGTCGGCTTACGAAGCGGAAGGGTATTTCAGAAAATCCATTATGTCAGGGCAACGGCTAGAAGCATTGTTGATTACCGAGCAAGGTGGTAAAGATGAAAAATTATTGGGCATTATTACACCATTGGATTTATTGAAATTGGATGAATGACAAGTAGCAGAAAAGGTGGATATTATGGATAGTGAACAAAATAAATCATTATATGAACCGGCAATCCATTTCCAAAACGTCTCATTTGAAATAGCGGGAAATAAGATTCTTGAAAATATAACTGGATCATTCCCTACCGGTCAGATCACAGTGCTTGTCGGGCCTTCGGGTGCAGGGAAAACGACATTATTGAAAATGTGCAACGGTTTGCTAAGTCCTACGAGTGGAGATATTACGGTACAAGGCCGGGCCATTCATGATATGTCGCCGATTGATCTCCGACGAAAAGCAGGAATGGTGTTACAAAATTCGCCGATGATCGCAGGGAGTGTCTATGACAATTTGGCACTACCATTGCGGTTACAGGACAAGAAGTTGAGTAAAGAAAAAGCACTAGATATTTTAGATCAAGTCGGTCTTGAAGCAGAGTATCTAGAACGAGACAGCCAGAACTTATCAGGTGGCCAGCAGCAGAAAGTATCGATTGCCCGGACATTATTAAATGAGTCGAAGATTTTATTGATGGATGAAATTACGTCTTCGCTAGATCCATCTTCGTTGAATGAAGTAGAGGATTTGATTCGTGACTTGCATGAAAAGCATGAAATTACGGTCATCTGGATCACGCATAACTTGGAGCAGGCGAAGCGAATGGGGCAGTATGCATGGATCATGGTGGACGGGAAATTAGTGGATGCCGGTGAAATATCTGTACTTGATGATTCGGATATTCCATCAGTCAACCGTTTCTTGAAGGGGGAATTTACATGAGTACCACTGCCTTATTCCTGACACTGATATTTGTGTTGATTCCGCTCGTGCTATCAAAAACACTTGGATTACAACTGGAGAAAGATACAATTATCGCTACGATTCGCTCAACTGTACAATTAGTAGCGGTCGGGTTCGTATTGAAATTTGTCTTTGATTCTGAAAGTTATGTATTTATATTCTTAATGGTCGCCTTGATGATCGGCGCGGCAGTTCAAAATGCGCGTAAGAAGGGGACTCAAATCAAAGGAATCACGTGGAAGTTGATCGTGACTTTTGTGTTATTAGAAGTTTTGACGCAAGGGATTTTACTCGGATTCAAAATTGTCCCAGCGACTGCACAATATATTATTTCCATAACGGGCATGGTAGTTGGAAACTCGATGGTGCTTGCGATTTTATTCCTCAATCGTTTCGTATCGGAAGTAGAGACGCATCGCTCAGAAAGCGAACTCATTTTATCACTTGGTGGAACCCCAAAACAGGCGATACATAGGCAATTGATTCGCTCGATACAGGCAAGTATGATTCCAACTATTGAAAGTCAAAAGACGATTGGACTCGTACAGTTGCCTGGTATGATGAGTGGCCAAATCATTGCAGGCGCTGATCCTTTAGAGGCAGTGCAATTTCAGATTTTAATTGTGTTTCTTTTGCTGACAACTGCGGCATTAACTAGTGCATGTCTAGGATTACTCTCTTATCCATCCCTGTTCAATGAACGTATGCAGATGATTCAACAGGAAAATGAGCACTCGAAGTAATTACTTATCGAGTGCTTTAGATAGTGGATAAATGCCAATACTTTGTACAACGAGTGACAAGAACACTACAGCGAATCCCAATGAAACAAGTACATCTGCAGAGCTGTCTGCCGCATCAGCTAAGCTTAGTAATAAGAAAATAGACATCGTACCACGAATACCAGCCCATGATAGGAGCGAGGCTTTTTTGACGTCCAACAACTCTCGATAGCCTGAAAATAATTGCATCGTCCCCGCGATTACAATAAAGCGAGTACCAATTGAAACGAAGAAAATGGCAATCGCGAGCAACCAATAATCAAAAGTTAATAAATAGTCAGCGGCCACAATACCGATGGCTAAAAATAGTATCGCAAGCAAACCAGGTTCTGCCACCTCCCAAAATCCGTTCAATGACTCCCGATGCATTTCTTCTTCACTGGCACGTTCGAGCTCAGCAGATAGCATAATACCGGCAGCGACCGTCGCCAACACCCCTGAAAACCCGAAAGCTTCCGCTAAATGAAAGGCCCCATACGCAATAATAATACTCAGTAATACTTGACTCTCGCGTTGTGTGGATAGGTGAACCGCTTTACTAACTATCCAGCCAGCAACTACACCTGTTGCGATACCGCCAATCGATACAGATAGAAAATCCCCTAGAAATGGCCAGAATTCAAAGCTTTGCTGTTTGGTGAACATAGTCAATAGCACAGTAAAGAGAACGACGCTAGTTCCATCATTAATCATAGATTCACCGTCAAGAATATCCGCAACAGATGGATCATCTAGCGACTTTTCCAAAATGGATACGACAGAGACTGGATCAGTTGGTGTGAGAATAGAAGCGACGAGTAAAGCGCCAACCCATGTCATCTCTATACTTGCCCCCATCCAATAGGTAGCGAGTCCCAAAAGAATGGCAGTCACAAGTAACCCCGCCGTACTTAGCGTTCCGATGACTTTGACATGCTTTCTTAAGGATGAAGCCGAGTAATGGTAAGCTGATGCGAATAATAGCCCTGGCAAGAATATGTTATAGATGACTTCTTTGGAGATATTGATGCTGTCGAAATAAGGAATGAATGACAGTCCAAAGCCGATTGCGACCAGAAAGACGGGAAGTGGGAAGTTCTTTTGTTTTTTATCAATGGTCATGGCGATGTAGCCGATTGTTAACAAAATCAGTATTTGCACAGCGGTCATGCTGTTTCGCTCCTTTCTCTTGGTGTTTAGTTGTTGTTGTTATTCCCTTGGTTGGTGGTTTGGAAACTGGTTTTGGTATTGGGTAAGTAGGATACGATGTTGGGTAGTTGTTTTGCGACGGCTTACTCTTCTTTGTTATTTGCAGAGGTAGTGGTTTGACTAGCAGAGTAAGTGGGGCGGGCATTGGCCCCACTTCGGCGGTGGTGGATGGCTTCCGCAATGAGCCAGACAGGAAGTGCGCCTGGCTGTCTCATTGCTACGCCTACCACTGTCAGCCGCCTTCGTTTGATAGTGTGTAAGTCAGTTCAGGCACTTGTTTTGCAAGGATAGGAACTAGTACTACCCAGTGACTGGTTTTATCTCCTATAAACCACAAACAAACTTAGTAAATACTTAGTAGCGCAGGCACAACTGCGGGGTAGGCCGTGGCCATGAGACAGCTAGCAGCCTCACCGCTAGTTGGCTCCTGGCTGGAGGCAATCCCCCACGTGCCTGCGCGGCTCCAAAGCATGACCCTCACTACTTTCAATGGACAAGTCAATGTCGAGCAACGATCCAATCTATCTCCTAATGACTTTACTAAGACCGAAGTATTGTCCCACCCAGTCACTGGTTTTCATCTTCTATAAACCACAACCTAACTTGGTAAGTACTCAGTAGCGCAGGCACAACTGCGGGGTAGGCCGTGGCCATGAGACAGCTAGCAGCTCCACCGCTAGTTGGCTCCTGGCTGGAGGCAATCCCCCACGTGCCTGCGCGGCTCCAAAGCATGACCCTCGCTACCTTCAATGATCAAGTCAATGTCGAGCCACGACCCAATCCACCACTAGTCCAAACGATTCATTATCAATAATCTATTTGACAATGATTCTCATTATCGTTTATGATGTTTTTTAATGAGAAACATTCTCATTATATTCGAGGGGGAATGAAAAGAGATGAAGAAGTTAGCAAGCGTGTTGAGCATACTCATGTTTCTGTTTGTACTCAGCGCATGTGGAACAGAGGATGGGAAAGCTGAAGACAAAACAGCCGCATCAGCAGTCAAAGCTGAAGAAACAGAAAAAGTAGAAGAAACGACTGGCACAGCTATCGAAGTGACAGACATGATCGGCCAAACCTCAACATTCGATGAAGTGCCAAAATCTGTCGCCACGCTAAGCTCAGGCGACCTCGATATGCTACTCGCACTTGGAATAAAAGTGGACGGGCGTCCAACAGTACAAGGACCACCAAACAAAGACTTAGAAGGCATCGCTGAAATCGGAAACCCGCATCAGCCGAATTTTGAGAAAATTGCGGAAATAAATCCCGAAGTCATCATTGCGGCCCCAAGCTTCAAACAACACGAAGCGAACATGGAACGCCAAGGTACAAAAATTGTGTATACAGCCGCTAACTCTGTAGACGATATCAAAAAGACGATCGGACTCTTCGGACAGCTATTCGATAAAGAAACAGAAGCAAAAACAATTCAAGACGATATTACCGAACAAATTGAAAAGAGCTCAGCGGACAAAGCGGAAGCTGTGAAAACTTTACTAGTATACGGAGCACCAGGTACATACATGGTGGCACTACCTAATTCATTATCAGGAAATCTACTTGAACTAGCAGGTGGAGAAAACATTGCAAGCGATTTCCCGAATGAAGAAAAATATCCACAATACGCAAGTTTGAGCGTTGAGAAAATTATTGAACGCAATCCAGAAATGGTCATGTTGATTACTCACGGAGAACCTGAAGCAGTCAAAGCAGCATTCGAAGGTGAAATGTTGAAGAACCCAGCATGGAAAAATCTTGATGCAGTGAAAAAAGGTAATGTGATGGTCTTACCTTCACACTTGTTCGGTACAAACCCTGGAACAAAAGTAGTTGAAGCACTTGACGTGATGAAAGAAAGCTTAGGACAGGTTAAATAAGATGATTGCAGTAGGAGAGCAAACGCAGAAAGAACGTCATCCACTTGCGAGAAAACGTGTCATCGTTCTCGTGACGAGTGGAAGTCTACTGTTAATCGCAGCTATTTTAAGCTTGATGATCGGTCCAGTGTCGTTCTCCATGCAAGAAATTTGGAATGGGATTTTCGTGGCAAACGATACGATGGAGCGGCGAATTGTATGGGAACTTCGCTTTCCACGTGTACTAGTCGGCATGATTGTCGGAGTAAGTCTTGCGGTAGCCGGTGCTATTTTACAAGGCGTTATGCGTAATCCATTGGCTGATCCAGGAATTATCGGTGTCTCATCAGGTGCGGGACTTGCAGCGACAGTCATAATGATTATTTATCCGGCCTATATTATGTTTCTACCACTTGCTGCGTTTCTTGGAGCACTTGCAACGGCCATTGTGATCTATGCGTTGTCTTGGAGAGGTGGCGCATCGCCTTTACGAATTATTTTAGTCGGTGTCGCAATTAATGCAGTGATCGGCGCATGCATGAGTGCGTTAATGCTGCTTTACAGCGACCGCGTGCAAGCTGTATTGCCTTGGCTTGCTGGAGGAATTGCAGGCGTGGGGTGGGTGCAGTTTGAAATGATCATCTACTACGCGATTGCGGCATTTGTATTGGCCATTTTCTCAGTCAAGCATATTCGCATTTTGCGTCTAGGTGACGAAGTAGCCAAGCTGCTCGGACATAACGTGGAACGAAGTCGATTTTTTCTCATAGTCTTAAGCACTCTACTTGCGGGGATGGCGGTCAGTGTTTCGGGATTGATTGGTTTTGTTGGACTTGTTGTACCGCATATTATGCGCTCTATAGTAGGAGGCGACTATCGATTCTTGTTACCCGCTTCAGCACTTGGTGGTGGATTACTCGTCGTAGTAGCAGACACAATTGCCCGTACGTTATTCAATCCAATTGAATTGCCAGTAGGAATCTTACTCTCCTTCTTAGGTGGACCATTCTTCTTGTACTTAATTCAAAAACGGAGGGATTCATTTGCTGATAACTGAAGAACTTACGTATCGACATTCGGATTCATTCGAATTAACGAAGATAGATTTGCATATTAAACAAGGAGAAATCGTCAGTTTGCTAGGACCAAATGGTTCGGGCAAATCGACATTCCTGCGACTGATTTCACGATTGATCACGCCTGGCAGTGGAGAAGTTCTGCTAAATGGCGAACGATTGAAACGAATGAAATCCCAGGAAGTAGCACGGAATTTGGCTATGCTACCGCAAATGCAAGATCATCAACTTGATGTGACCGTAGGCGAGTTAGTGGAGTTCGGTCGTCATCCCCATCGCTCGGGATACGGCAAGTTAAGTTCAGAAGACCAAGAAATTATCGACTGGGCGATCGGCGTGACAAAGTTGGATAAATACAAAAATCGTATGTTGCAGTCATTATCAGGTGGAGAACGTCAGCGAGCTTGGATTGCGATGGCGATTGCGCAACGACCTAAAGTATTATTACTCGATGAACCGACGACGTATTTAGATATTTCGCATCAACTCGAAGTCATGGAATTGGTTACAGAATTAAATGAAACGTATGGAATGACGGTGATTATGGTTCTTCATGACATCAATCAGGCGGCTAGTTACAGTGACCGGCTCATCGTATTAAAAGATGGTAGTGTTCGTTTTGACGGCATTCCGCAGTGCGTATTGTGCAAAGATATGTTCCGTTCTATTTTCGAGATAGATGCGGAGATATTTATGAATAATGGGAAGTGCTTTTTCACGCCAAGTAAATTACGGAAGGATGATTGTTCTGAGAACCGAAGGAGAAAAGAAACAACCAATTGATCAAGCGTTAGTGCGTCAATACTTGATTGCAACCCACGGTGATTTTGAAGAAGTACAAAAGTTAATTGAGCAGGAGCCTGATTTAGTCCACGCTGTGATGAACTGGGGTGGAGACGACTGGGAAAGTGGTCTTGGAGCCGCAGCGCATACCGGTAATCGAAATATCGCGGAGTACTTATTAGAAAAAGGCGCGCGTATGGATATATTTGCAGCTGCCATGTTAGGAGAACTCGAGATCGTTAAATCGATGTTGAAATGGTATCCAAATGCGAGCGAATTAAAAGGGCCGCATGGCATTCCGTTACTGCGTCACGCAGCAGCAGGTGGAGAACAATCAGCATCAGTACTTGAATATTTACAGTCGATGAAAATGGAGGCAGTATAATGCAGAAAATGGTTGCAATTAATACGATTTATGTAGAAAAAGGTAAAGGGGAACAAATCACTGCTCGTTTCGCTAAAGCAAAGTCAGTTCATACGTTTGAAGGGTTCATTCGCATGGAAGTGTTGCTGAGTGAAGAAGGTGAAGAGCGTGATGAAGTAAAAGTATGTACAACATGGGAAGACCGCCAGTTTTTTGACAAGTGGTTACATAGCCGAGAGAATGCAAAAGCGCATGACGCAAAAGCACCGCAAGGACCGAGTTCAATCCTCGGTAATGAAGTAAAGACTTTTGATGTGAAAGTTCAACACTTGCCGATAGAAAAGGTAGAAAGTAAGTAAATCAAGACAGCGACAAGCATCAAGTTGTCGCTGGCCTTCCGATTGTGATCTATGGAGTGGAATGAAGTCTCCTCTTCATAGATGGCTTTCGGAAATCCGTCAGCACAAACGGTATATCACGGAAACGCTTGAAAGTGAACTGTCAAAGCTACTTATTGGAATGCAACGTGCCAAAGCCCACCATTGCTTTACCACGCTGCATCCCAAACGCAACCCTCCCTTACTTGCGGACATTCAATATATTCTAGCAGGGTTACTTTCAAGCCGTTTCATTTTGCTACTCTCTTTATGGAGAGTGGCTTTTTTTAATGATGAAATGTTAGTGAATGCTCAATGTAACGGGGTATCCGCTCTATGAGAAGCCTTGAGTGCTCTATGTGCTACTTTATCCGCTCTATGCGCTGCGCTAACAGCTCATAGTTACGTGATAAGCGCTCTAAAAGCTCATACAACCGCTCATAGCCTAAAGTCTCATAGTACAAAGTTTTCGGCAATCAACTAAAAACCCGCCACTTCGTAAGGAAGTGACGGGTTCGGGATGTAATTAAAACAATAAATGTGCAATACCTGCAATGATCGGTAGCGCAATGATTGTGCGCAACAAGAAAATGATCAGTAGGTCAAAAATATTCAACGGAATCTTCGTCCCTAAAATCAATCCGCCAACCTCTGACATATAAATCAGCTGAATAACGGAAATGGCTGCAATCGTAAAGAGGGTCATCTCAGATGTAATCACACCTTCTGCCAAAATGACAGGCAAGAACATATCCGCAAATCCAACTACCATCGTCTGTGCAGCTTCAGCAGCTTCAGGAATCTGTAAGAAGTTCAGGATATATTCGAATGGCTTTCCTAAAATACGGAATACACTCGTATACTCAGCCATCACTAATGCGATCGTACCGAATGCCATAACGACCGGTGCCACACCGAACCACATGTCGAGCACGTTTTGCATACCAGCACGAACCGTCTTCACGATAGAGCGTTGTTTCGAAGCGGTATCGAGTGCTCTGGCAAGACCTAGTGAAAACACGCTTGTCCCAGCAGGTAACTTCTCATCCTCAGTAGAATATTCACGATCATCAATATACGTATTCTTAATCGAACGTAGTGGATAAATTCTTGGCATGATTAAAGCAAGAATCAGTCCCGTGAATAGAACGGTTGCGTAAAACGGTAGGAAGTAGTTTCCGAGACCGACTTTATCGATGATGACTAATGTAAACGTAATCGAAACAACTGAGAACGTAGTTGAAATAACAGCAGCTTCACGCTGTGTATAGTGACCTTCTTCGTACTGTTTACTGGTCAATAATACGCCGATGGTTCCGTCGCCGATCCATGAAGCGAGAGCATCAATGGAAGAACGACCCGGTAATTTGAATAATGGTCGCATTATCTTCACCATCAAAGTTCCAAAGAATTCAAGCAATCCGAAGTTTAGTAATAAAGGAAGTAACAGTCCTGCAAAGAAGAAGATACTAAACAGGAATGAAACAAGGCCATCACGAGCAAGTAGTAATCCACCTGTATCCGCGCTCCAAATCGCTTCAGGTCCTATTTTGAAGACGACCATAATGGCAAAGATCGCCCCAACAATACGAGTGATTGTCCAAAACGGTGTAACCTTGAATAGATTTGTAAAGAATGAAGGCCGATTCGGATCTTTCTGAACGAATAAATAAAGAACAGATCCCACTGCAGAAGCAATGATCAAGTACATCATAAGTTGTGGAATAATAGGTTCCAATGCGCCGGACATAACATCCGCCAATTTGGCTATAGGTACTTTCCAGCCCGCTGCGAACGGTAGTGGAATCATAAATAACATGACCCCGAGTATAGAAGGAATTAAGAATACGAACCATGTACTAACAGTATATTTTTTCAAGATATTTCTCTCCTAGTGTATAATCTAGTTGATGTATATTTATTCATTATACTGTTTAACAAGTCGTTGTAAACACTTTAAGGTAAAGTGTAACTTTTCAGTCAGTAAAGAGTCTATATTGAAATAGCTTGGACAAAAGTCTATGATCGGATAAAAGAAATGGAAACGAGGAATACGCATGATTACGGTAATTGGTAGCGCGAATATGGATGTCATTGCACAAGCGGACAAGTTTCCGTTACAAGGAGAAACGGTGAGAGGAAAAGGTTTTCAAACAGCACCTGGTGGCAAGGGGGCAAATCAAGCTGTTGCATGTGCACGACTTGGGCAGCAAGTTCAGCTGATCGGCACGACAGGTACGGATTCATTTGCAGAAATGATTGTAGACAATTTGCAAGAACAAGGTGTGGATACTTCCTATATTAAGAAAGTAGAAGGTCCTTCTGGCGTTGCTGTTATTTTATTGACGGAAGGGGATAATCGAATCATTTCCATACCCGGAGCCAATCACGCGCTGACGCCCGAACGAATTGAAGAGTTAAAACCTGTTATTCGTGCCAGCGACTTTGTGATGATGCAACTTGAACTGCCAACAGATACTGTGTGGTATGTCTTGAAGCTGTGTAAGGAATTGCAGGTTCCCGTTATGATGGACCCTGCGCCTTCAAGTAGCTTTCAATTGGAATACATGTCCTATGTTCGCTACCTGACGCCGAATGAAACAGAGTGTGCGCAACTCTTTGGTACTTCTATAGAAGAAACTGTGACAAACTATCCGAATCAACTCCTCGTAACATTAGGAAAAGATGGGGTTTGCTATCATGATGGTGAGCGAGTTATCTCTGTGCCTGGTGTTCCTGCAAAGGTAGTGGATACAACAGGGGCAGGTGATACATTTAACGGTGCGCTTGCCAATCGGATAGTACAAGGAAGCGATTTACAATCTGCCATTCAGTTCGCCAATGTCGCGGCTTCGTTATCTGTAGGAAAATTCGGTGCACAAGGTGGTATGCCGACTACTCAAGAAGTGTTATCGGGAATAGAAAGTCTAACGAATGAAAGAGGCTAGAAATCCTATTATATCAGGGCTGAATGGCACTCTTCTGTCACCATTGCCAGGCTTTACTAAAAATCTAACCGTTGCCCCTTTAAATCTCTGAACAAAAGGCGTATGCTATGGCAATAGAAAAGATTTCAAGGAAGAAATGGAGGTAGATGTTGGTGGTTTTTGGAGAAAACATCAAGGTCCGTAAACGCATCTTGCAGTTGATTGATGGCTTAACAGATGAGGAATTTAACGGAACACCATCACATGGCGGCTGGTCACCCAAACAGATTGTAGAACATTTAGCATTAATGGAATGTCGAGTTGCTACAAACATCGCCCAAGAATTGAAAAATCCTGTGAGTTTACGTGTGTTCAAAAAACCGATTAGTGTATCGGCAAGCCCTTTAGTGAAAGCATACTTCATGGAATACACGCAACCGACAGATACACATCTCTCTATTCCAGAGATTAAAGAGAAGTTGCATGAATCCAGAAACTATTTGCTGGATATCTATGAGTCGGCTACTATTACAGAACTTCGCTGTAAGTCGATCAAGCATCCGATTTTCGGTAACGTTCCGTTAATTCAATGGTTCCGATTCGTCGGATTCCACGAAAAACGTCATCTACGACAATTGAAGCGGGCAGTGGAGCAAGTGAAATTGTCTCCGACCGAGCTCGTTTCATCGTCTAAATAATAAATGAAAGAACTTGTTGCCTCCTTAGGTACAAGTTCTTTTCTCATTTGGCTTAGAATCAGCTATACTTTAGCTAACTATGAAGGGGGAGATAGAATGAATCGATACCGTTTTGATACACCTGAAAAGCTGCGTGCATTACTTTGTGAACTAGTAAGCTGGGATAGCCGTACATTGACGGAAGGAGAGCGCTTTTTTTCCTGGAAATTGCAAAATAAATTAAGTGAACTAGAATACTTCACTCAGTATCCTGATAACATTACACTTCACGATGCAGGTCTCGGACGGCAAGTGGTACATGCCTTGTATGAACATGCTGACGCAACAGACACTATCGTTTTGATCAGTCATTTCGATACTGTACAAACAGACGAATATGGAGCACTTGAACCACTAGCATTCTATCCCGAAGAACTAACAAAGAAGCTATTGGAAGACAAAGATACGTTGCCTGAAGCAGCGCGTATTGATTTGGAATCAGGAAATTATTTATTTGGTAGAGGTACGATGGATATGAAAATGGGCTTGGCATTACATATGCAGTTGATTGAGCGAGCAAGTCTAGAGCAGTGGCCGATAAATTTATTGCTATGTACAGTTCCAGATGAAGAAGTGAATTCGGCTGGAATGCGGGCTGCTGTAAAGGAACTGGTGCGTCTACAAGAACAAGAAGGTCGCCACTATAAATTATTCTTAAACGGAGAGCCTTCATTTTCACAAGGACCTGCGGATACGAAAGAATATATTTATTCAGGAACAATTGGAAAAATCATGCCGTCCGCTTTGTTCTATGGCAAAGAAACGCATGTTGGCGAACCGTTAAAAGGTATTACCGCCGATTATATGGCATCGTTTTTAACGCACAGGATGGAATGGAATCCACTATTCCGTGAAGTGCATCAGGAGGAGTCCACCCCACTTCCTGTCACACTGCATCAAAAGGATTTAAAGATCCAATACTCTACACAAACTCCACAGCGGGCGGCTGCACTATACAATGTATTCTTGTTCAAGCAGACAGCTGCAGAAATCATGAATTTATTCGAACAAGTAGCGAATGAAGCGATGGAGCAATGCAATGAACAGTATAAAGCGATATGTGATCGTGAGTCCGCTGAGCCATTGGGGGACATTCGTGTATTACGTTTTGAAGAGTTATTAAAGTACGCTGAAGGTAAATTAGGAAAGAATGAAGTACGCAGATTGAAACAAGAAGTGTTATTGCAGGAAGAATGGGATGACCGCGAACAATGTATTCGCATTGTAGATACGTTGATGATGGAGTGCCAAGAGCTTGGACCAGCAACCGTGCTGTTCTATGCGCCGCCTTATTATCCTGCAGTTAACTCGTCGGACGATCCGCTTGTCATCGAGTCTATCGAGTTTCTGCAAGAACGTGCGAAGGTGTTTGATCTGACGCTCGATCAGGTGCATTACTTTAATGGGATTTGTGATTTGAGTTATGTGCATTACAAGGATGAGGAGAATCATTGGATGGCGTTTGCGGACAATACGCCGGTCTATGGTGATACGTATTCGATTCCGTTTGAGGACATGCGGAAGCTAACTGCTCCTGTGTTGAATGTCGGGCCGTTTGGTAAGGATGCGCATCAGAAGACGGAGCGTTTGCATATTAATAGTGCGTTCAAGGAGATGCCGGTGTTATTGGAGCAGTTGGTGAAGAGGCTGGCTGGTATGGATCAACAGTCGAAGTCTAGATGATATTTTGAGGGTTGGGGGGGCGTTGCTCGTCATTGACTTGTCCATTGAATGTAGTGAGGGTCATGCTTTGGACTCGCGCAGGCACGTGGGGGATTGCCTCCAGCCATGAGCCAACTAGCGGTGGAGCTGCTAGCTGTCTCCTGGCCACGGCCTACCCCGCAGTTGTGCCTGCGCTACTGAGTGGTTACCAAGTTTGGTTGTGGTTTATAGGAGATAAAACCAGTAACTGGGTAGTACTAGTTCCTATCCTAGCAAAAGAAGAATCCGATCTGTCCTACCCCCCAATCTAACGAAGGCGGCTGCACGTGGTAGGCGTAGTAATGAGACAGCCAGGCGCACTTCCTGTCTGGCTCATTGCGGAAGCCATCCACCACCGCC
>NZ_PDYP01000031.1:0-6091 GCF_002743115.1 Sporosarcina sp. P17b
GTACAGCAAAGAAGTCGCTACCAAGCGAGTGAATGTAGTATACGCGGTTGGTCAACTATCTGATGAAGAATACACGGAATTGATAGATTTGATTGAAGAAAAATATCCAGTTTCTTAATACGCTTTCGGATCATGAAGCGTCGTATCATTAACACCCATTGAGGTGTATTTTTTTACAAAAAAAGAGAGCGTCAGAAGTTAATCTGATTGCTCTCTTTCTAATTTTAAAATGTCTGATATGTCACAAGCTAATACTTCGCAGATCTTAGCCAGATTATCTAGTGGCAATCTTGAAGTTTGGTTTCTACACATTTCATTAATAGACGGTTGACGAATTCCAGTTCTTCTTGAAAGTTCATGTTGTGAAATGTTTTCTATTGCTAACAAATCAGATAGTTTAATAACGACTTTCATGATTATCCCCTTTCTATTTATAAGATACGTTAAAAGTATCATCTTTCTCTTGATACGTAAAGTGTATTGTAGTATGATACGTATAACGTATCATAAATGGAGGAGATAACATGATTACTAACAACGCTGGCGAAATGTTAATTTCAGATATCGTTGGTTATATTTCAGAGTTAGTTCCAATCGATATAGATAAAACAAGGAATAGTCTATCTACACTAGTATCTAATTACCATATTCAAAAAGTAGAACAAGAAGAAGTTCATCCCGATCTACACGACAAGATAAAACTATTTCTTTCTACTAAGAAATTAGAAGGCCTAAGCCAAACGACTTTAAAGGGATATGGATTGGAATTAAAAATATTCGCGGAATCAGTCAAGAAAAAAACTGAAGATGTAACTGCAGCTGATATACGAGTATATTTAGGAAGTTTCGACAAATTGAAAATGAGTTCTATAAGTAAGAAACTTTCTGTACTTAAATCATTCTTTAGTTGGTTGACTGCTGAAGAGGTTATTTTGAGAGATCCAACCACACGACTGAAGCCGCCTAAAAAAGAGAAACGGGCTCCAAAAGCTTTAACTATAGAAGAACTTGAAATGATGCGTGAATCTTGTCAAACAAACAGACAGCGCGCTCTTCTCGAAATTCTATATGCTACTGGTTGTCGTTTGTCAGAATTACAGGCATTGAACAAAGCCGATATTAACTACCAGTCAATGAGTTGTAGCGTGATAGGTAAGGGAGACAAAGAACGTGAAGTATATTTCAGTTTCAAAGCTATGTATCATTTAAGAAAATATCTAATGAATCGTACCGATGATGTAGAAGCTTTGATTGTGACTGAACGCAAGCCTTATAGACGCATGCAGAATAGAGCAATCCAAAGGGAAATTGACAAGATCGCTAGTCAAGCGGGAATCAAGAAAAGCGTGAGTCCACATACATTGCGCCATACATTTGCTACTTTGACTTTGAACAATGGCGCTGATATTGTTGCCGTGCAACACTTGCTGGGTCATTCTGATCCATCTACAACGCAAGGGTACGCAGTATTGTCTGATGAACGAAAGCGCGAACAACATAAGAAGTTTTTAGTTCAATAATTACGAAGAGCGTCCTGTCCAGGGGCGTTCTTTTTTACGTCAAATAAACGGGGTGGGAAATGGCTGAGAAATTAGGTGATGGCATGTACGAGACGGTAAAAAAACACGGTGAGCAGATTGGTGATTTGTCAAACGGCTTCGTGATACAAGCGGAGCGTTTAGGCAATGTAGAGTTGACTGTTGCAGCGTTAAAAGAGTCTGATCGCCAACACGATGAAAAGATTGCTCAATTGGGTTCGCAGTATACGCAAATTCAGAACACAATTATGACCGAAAACCGAGATACTCAAGATATGTTTAAAAATCACACGGAAAAACTTTACGGCATTGTAGAGTCGTCTGTCAGTTTTAAAGAAAATTCCGAAGAACGTGAAGCGGATGCCGAAAGAAGAAAACACGATTACAAAGTAATGAAGTGGAAAACTATTGCAGATGTAGTCACTAAACTTGTTTTAAGTTTGACCGCATCGGGCGGTTTTCTTTATTGGTTAATCGAAAAAGTGGGAGGTAATTAATATGGAAGAATTATTGTTGTTTGCGTCAATCCTTGCACCAATTGTGTTGGCATTGGTGCAATTGATTAAGAAAACTGTAACAGAAAATCATGAATTAAATCATTTATTACCGCTGTTTGCATTGTTAATAGGTTTGTTAGTTGGCTTTGCGGCTACACCGTTTACAGACTTGGATTGGACTATGCGATTATGGGCAGGCGGTATCGCTGGACTAGCGGCTACTGGATTGTTTGAGATTGTGGATAATACTACAGATAAAGGGGCGGAGTGATATGGCTTACTATATAAAGCCGTGTGATGGGCTTATTACATCCTTTATGGATCGCGGGCGCAATCATCCATTGGCTGGCGTTATACGCCCACATCAAGGCGTAGACATTGGTAGTGCAGAGGATAATCGTATATGGGCAGCGGCAAGCGGTACAGTTTATCAAATCGGTTACAGTCCTAAATCAGCAGGTAACTATGTATTGATTAAGCATCCGAACGGTCATACAACGTCATACAGCCACTTGTCACGCATTGATGTTAAGCAAGGTCAAACTGTATCACAAGGCGAACGAATTGGTATGAAAGGTGCTACTGGGCTAGCTACTGGCGTACATCTACACTTTGAGATTGCCAAAGGTAACTGGACATCCACATACGCAAACAAGTTAAATCCTTTGCTTTACTTCGTAGATCCGTTGACAAAAGAAATGCAAGGTTGGCTCAAAGAGTTAGGCTATGACGTAGAGCCAGATGGTTACTACGGGGAAAAGATGATTAGCGCAGTCGCATTATATCAAAAGCGCAATAATATGCATGTAGATGGTTATGCAGGACGCGGAACGTATGCAGCGTTAAAAGCAGAAAGCGCTAAACAAGTAGCATCTGACAAACCGATTGAAAAAGAAGGAGGTAATCGTGTGTGGATTGAGTTTTCAAGTCCGACATTAGAAAAAGAATTTATAACATTTTTGGAGAGTAAAGGTCAACAGGAGATTGCAGTTAAACAAGGAGTGGACCAAGGCTTTAGCAAGTCGTGGGAAACAAACGAAAAAGCAACTCCTGGCGATAAGGCAGCGCTGGGGTTACTAGGTATGATTCGAGAAAAGAGATAAAAAGTAATAAAGCGACTCTATCCATTTGTGGACGGAGTCGCTTTTTTTATTTGCCTACTTTTAAATTGATCAGAACAATATCTTCGTCAACGTAGCAAAAGCCTTCTTATCCACTTCGATTAGACTCTTCTTCCCATCGTTGAACTCAACGGCAAGCACGTGGGTGCTTTTAGACTTAGCAGTCAATCCGGCGAGCCATCCAACAGGTCCAAGAATCACACCACCGACAAATGCACGACCTACCGCACTGGTTGCACTCTTGCGGCTCTCCTCGTCGATTATTTCATATTCCTTCACAGATTCTTTACTGACGTCGTACGTTTTAAACCAGCCTGTCGCAATCGTTACTTTCCCGCCTGCATGAATGATATCTTTCCCTTCATAGTCCCCAGCAATTACTTTATTTTTCTTAGCCATGCCAAAACCTCCAATTTTATTATTATCTACCTATAGAGTACATTAAATGGTAAGTGTTGTATATCATTTATCCCAACGATTGATCAAAAACTCATTGACTGATTCTTTAACCTTACCCATACCAGCCACCGCATCATCCATCACAAAGGACAACAGACGGCCCCAAGATATCACTTCATCTTCATCTGTGGAGTTGAGTGCCTTCATTAACTTACGTAACTCTTTCATTTGTTCCGCGTCTATATTCTTCATTAGATACTCTTCCACATACTCATTTACAAAATCGGCATCCGTCAGGCATGTATCTATCAATAAAGCACACACACGAGCTACGGTGCAATCTGAAGCGTAGGACAAGGCATTGATATTATCATAGGATTGATTGTGGAAGCGAACGGAAATACGTTTGGTGATTCCCTTAAACCGACGAGCAACAGGCGGTTGATCCGCGTGACCGATGTACACCGTATTATCCAACTGGATATCTCGCCTAAAGTGTACAGACAACATACTGATGACCCGCTTATCTTTTAGCCCACGCAAACAAACCTCTTCGCCAATTGTCTTGATCGGCAATCCAGTGATTTTGTGTAATCTGTGGATGCAGCTAAACACATCGATAGGCAACGTCGGCTGGATCTCTCTCTTTTTATCAGACCGTATCCTCCTATTCCCCACTCTCTCATCCCTTCATTTTTGGTTGTAACGTCCGCTATACGTCCATTTACTAGCGGGCTTAATTTAAGATATGCGGTAGGGTAGGGTAGGGGAGCTATGTATAGATAATTGCAGAGTAGGAGATACTACCAGTAGAGGTGATATAGATGTCAAAAGCTAAGGATCTTGCTAAAGCTATCAATGAGCATGGACGAAAAAACGGAATACCCGCAAAAAAGAAACCTAAAAAGTGAGCCGACGATAAATGTCAGGCTCTTTTTTGTGCATAAAAATAGCCTGTTGCCCATATGATTTATTACAAGCGCAATACAAAGCACCTGGATGTATTACCGGTGTACTACAAACGTCCAGAATTATTACATGCGTAATACATGGGGGAGGTTTTTATATTGAGTAAACTAATACTGGGTATCGACGCAGGTAATCACAAAGCTAAGGTTGCAGGTCCATACGGTACGGATAGTTACAGGACAGCGATATGTGATTGGTTTGAAAGAGATATTGTGGAAGCTCACGGTGATGATGATATGGAATTTGATATAGATGGACGTAAAGGTTTTGCTGGATCGATTGCAGTCTACGAAGATGAATTTGGAGGAGGTAGTATGTTTGGTGACACCAAAGCGCACGAAGATACAAAAATCAGAGTGCTACTCGCTATCTATCGTTACGGTAAAAAGTATGGCATTGATATAACGGATGTTTCATTGGTCACTGGACAGCCGATTGTCTCCCGCAAGTCTGCCGATAAGCAACGTATACAGGATATGCTCACTGGACAGCATAGCTTCACGGTCAACGGCGAGAGTGTAGCCTTTAATATAGTAGAGGTCGCAGTAGGCGCGGAGGGTTCCGGGGCATTTTGGAGCGCTCCTGTCAGCGGAGTCACGCGCATCATTGATATAGGTAGCGGCACCGTCAATGCAGCTACTATTAATAATAAAAAATACATCAACAATGCATCTGACACGTTTAATTTTGGGATGGAGACGGTAAACAATAAAGAGGATTTGGCAAGTGTTGCGCGTGGAGTCATCCGTAACACGACTAAATTAAAGTGGGATCGTGCGGATCACGTCTTGTTGTGTGGGGGGATTGCAAAAGATATGTTGCCTTATATCCAACAACATTATAGTAACGCGGAGTTGTTGCAACCTAACTTACAAGAGGGTAATCATGTCACCATATCCAGTCCGGTATTTGCCAACGCCATCGGTTTTTATCAACTCGCAAAGGGTGCGTTTGGATGACTAGGAAAGTAAAGACGATCAGTTTTAGTTTGATTAGTGAGTACGACAGCCGTTTGTTGGAGTACGCAGAAAAAGCAGAACGCGGTAGTTTTAGCAAATACATCAAACGATTGATCGATGATGATATGCGAGGCGGTCAGCGTGTGGTGAGTGGGTCGATTGTGGAAGTTAATCAGTTAAGCGCACCTTTTGCTGATCCGGTAGATGATGAAGCGGATGCAATGAGTGGGTTCTTGTGAAAAACAGAACGTGCGTGCGTTAACGATGTTAACCAACTACTTTTTGACGTTTTACAGTAAAAGGAAAAGCTCGTCTGAAATGTTAACGATGTTAACGAAGTATTTCAAATGGTTAACACCAATGGTTAACACCTCAAACCTGAACAGGGCAAGGGTTCAACCCCTCCTGTTAACCATGTTAACCATATATACTACTATTATAAGTTTATATAGTATAAGGATAGGTATAGGGGATATGTATATACACGTATGCTTAATATAGGTTATAGAGTTAAAAGCCAAAAAGTTCGTTGACATGGTTAACATCAAAAAAGCCCCGCAAAAGCGGAGCTGTGCGTATGTCGCAAAAACACTCAACCCATGTCGAGT
>NZ_PDYP01000032.1:0-5536 GCF_002743115.1 Sporosarcina sp. P17b
ACCAAAGAATTGTTATATCCAGTCAAAGAAATAGAAAATGCCCCGAAGAATCTTTAATCGATTCTTTGGGGCATTTTCTTTTATATGAAACAACGTGTTCATTTTTTGACGCTTACTGTTAGAGAATGATGAATTTGGTTCATCATATAACCCAGTGGAACTCCTATAACAGCTAGAAAAGCTCCTATAGCTACTACATCTATATTTTCTGACAAGTCTTTTCTTTCTTCTTGATAAATAAAAAATATATTAATTAAATAAACCAGGTCCTCACACAACTCTAGTTCAATTCAAAATTGTTTCCAATTTGCGTGTAGACCTGGTACTATGTTTGTGTTTTTCACACAGCAGCCTCACTACAAATCTTTCTTCCGCCTTTGGATTTATAAAAGCCAAGAATATATCAAGCAATAACTAACTCTTTTTTAGTTTCTTCTAGCTGTTTTCTGTGTGCAATAGTTTGTCTATAGTCTTCAGCTAAAGCAGTTGTTTTAAATTCAATTGTTTTATCATGATTTCTTTCTACAACGTCTTGTATTTCTTCTAGAGACACCTTGAAAAATTCTTTTCTTTCATTAATAAGGTTTAACCGTTTATCATTAAATGTGCGATGTAAAGTGTTTTCTAATGTTGGTGCATCTTCACTAAAAATCATTGCATGAACATCGAATAAGAATGGAACAGAAGCACTTCCTAATTCTTTAACTCGATCCAACGGTTCCAATCTTCTTGTCATTCCTATTTTATAAACATCTTCTCCGAATGATCCTATATTTGATATTACATATACATAACCAGCTCTAGTATTTCTTTCTCGGTTTAAAACATCCTCTTTTTGCTTATTAACTTCTTCTAATTTTTGATTTAATTCAGCGATTTTTAATTCTATTTCTGATAGTTGTTCTTGCGTTGCGTTTTCTTTTTGACTCTCTAACTTTTCTAAAGCTTGAATGAAATGTTTTTCTTCTTTTTCAATTGCTTCTTTTAATTTCGCAATTTCACGTCTAGCTTTTTCTTCTTCTTTTATCTGCTCACGGATTTCTCGTTGCTCTTCTTTTTCTTTTTCTAATTTTTGATTGTATTCAAGTGCCAGATATAACTCTTCATGTTTCAAATTTAAATAATTTACTTTCAATTGAATCTGATTGCTAGCGTTTAGTTTATTAATTATTTCAAATGTCCGATTAATCCGATCTTCCATAGACTTAATATTTGATACTTTAACTTTAGATATAGCTACATCACATTCATTATTAAATGAACGAATTGCAAGTTTAAGTAAGTTATTATTCATTTTCCTTCCTTCAGCCTTACTACCGTTTACTGTCCAATTAGAATTAAACGAGGCAGCGTCTTTCTTAATCACCATTTCTTTATGCTTATTTCTTATTTCGCTCAAACGTATTTTATATGCAGCAGAATCTTCTAAGTCATATTTAGGTTCGAAAAATCCAAAAGACTGCAAAAGCACTTCATCTTCAAGTTCAACATACTTAGTTTTCAAATTAGCATATTCAGTTTTATATGCGTTTAGAGATTCGGTTAACTTTAAATACTCTTGTTGTTTAACTTCCAGTTCTTCTTTCTGCTTTACAATAAGGTCTGCTATTTCAATCGATTCATCATAGCCATTGTTTTTCAGTTCTGATAGTAATTCTGCTTTTCCCTTAATTTTATTCAGTCTCTTAGAATGTAAGATTATTAAGATCGGTATAATTATTAGTCCAGGTAAAATTATTAGCATTGGATTAATTATAGCTAATAATACTGTTAGCAACGAAATGAACCATGCGCTGAATAACCATGGTATTGAGTCCTTGTTCATAATAAACCTCCATTTTTATGTTGTTAATTGTGATGAGATAGAAATATTTGATTGTAATAAATTTCATCGATAATTAAAGTAGCTGCGCCTGAATTTTTCGCGATTATTTAAACTATCACTTTCATTTCTTACACAGACTTTTTTAACCTCTTATTTATCACAAACCCACTTGATTGACAGCATACGTCGCAAACTAATCACTAACTCCTTCAAATTTCAACTGTTCTATCAAGCCACTCCTTTAAAACGCAGTATATTCCAAGTAGTTCTCAGCCATTTTTACAGCTTGCTCTTTCCAATCAATTTCGATATTCTCAACTGCATAGGCAGCATCACTGTTGTCGAAGCCTTCAAACTCTAGCTGTTTTATTAAGTCTATGAGTAATGATAAAAAAGATAAAAAAGATAAAAATAATAACAAAAAACAATTTGTTCATTCTTCTCTACTTCTAGTTGACGTTAAATAAATGTTTTTACTATACAATTTATGCTTTTTAATTATCCTTTCTGAAATTTAAATATCTAAAGTAGTTTTACACTATCCTTTAAACAGCCTACAGACGACAAATCTCATAAATAGTTTCAAAAATCATTACTGTAATTACGAGTTGAAAATCAATAACCTTCCCGCTCATCCACCAAATACAACAACTGCTCCTGATCCCTACGATTCGCTGTCACTCTTTTCAATCGTTCCTTCAAATAAGACTGCAGCTCTGGATCAGTACAATAAATAAAACATCCCTTTTGCCCTCGTGTCATCAGCGTTCGGTACGTATTACGGATAATCGAATCCGCCACCTTATAAGCTTTTTCAGGATCTTCTTTAGCTAGCTTCTTAATCCCTTTCAGTGATTGATCCGACTTTGCACGCTTAGTAAAATCCGTGACCAGTTTCCCGTCCTCCATGCGGAGATCGTCCCCTATAATCACACCGACATAGTCAAACTCCAGTCCTTGGGCTGTATGGATACACCCTGCTTCACGAACAGACGAATTCTCTATAGCCCATGTGTTTTCTATGTTCCAGCTAATACCGAAATCATGCTCGGGAATCGTAATGTCATAATGATCTACGTCACGTCGATTGGATTTTGGCCACTCCCAGCAGTACCCCGCCATCAGACGTGATTTGTTGTTTCTTTCATTAAGCTTTTCAATTTCATCAAGCATCTCATTCGGAGAATCAAAAATCCTGAAATCGTAGTCCATCCCCATATCATTGATGTTTGCTGTATGTCTGATTTGCAATACATCATCCAACCATGCAATATAACCGTCTGATCCGCCACAACGGAATTGTGATACTAGCTCACGTGAGATGATCTCAGCGCCTAGTTCTTTTGCATATTTCTCGATCGTTTCTATACTGCCAATGTCGTGTATGGTAACTTTCTGATGTTCATCAATAAAGAAGATTGTAAATTGAGAGCCTTTAATCAGTTCTTTTACTTGATTCTCTCCTAGATTGCGAAATAGTCCTGACTTCTCATTCAATCGATGAGCTTCATCGACGATTAAAATATCAAATTCATTTGGCTCTACTTCTGTAAAGCTTCCAGATCCTTTGAAGAGATTATCAATATGAGACTTTTTAAAATCCTTTTTCAGCTTTGTAGAATAAATATGCCGCGGTGCAGCATTCTTCGTTACATACATCGCCACCAGTTCTTCAGCTATCAACTTCACCATTAAATTAATAGCGAGCACAGATTTACCTGTACCGGGTCCCCCTTCCACTATCATCACTTGTTTAGTTCCTGTCCGGATACTATTGAGCGCTAAGTGGAATGCCTCTTCATAAAACACTTTCTGCTCATCGATCATGATGAACTCTTCATTTCCTTTTAACATATTGTTCAATGCATCCTGAAGAGATTTTGACGGTCGGATTCTACCATTTTCAATCTGATAAATTAAATGATTGCGGTCACCTTCGCGTATGTACTTTTTAATGAATGTCCGCAACTTGGAAATTTCACCTTTAACAAAAACAGGTGCCTTTTCTAGATGATCCGTATAGTGATCATCTGTTAACGGATCATTATCTGTTTTACGATAGTTATGTAAGTAAGCACACGGTTCCAAACGAATTTCTTGTTGCTGAACGTTTTCATTGAAATCTTCAATGAGGGCCGCATACGACCATGCCTGATAGGAGGGATGGACGACTTCTCTAACGCCTCCACCGACATATGTGCGAACCAACGCATCACGGGATGGTACTTTTTCTACTTCTTCCCACTGCTTTAATTCTACAATGACTACATGATCTTGCGTCCCGTCATTACCCGCAATAAGAAAGTCCACCCGCTTGGACGTATTAGGAATATTGAATTCAATAGCGACTGCTGCATCTCGCGGTATATCGTCATCCTGCATCACATTGGACATTTTCTGCAAAGAATTTTCCCACGAACGAATCTCCGCTTTACTCGTTCTTCCTATTTTCTTTTGATAGGAGCTATATAACCGATCAATCAACAGTTCATTTACGACATCACCAACAAATTGTTCTTTCGTCGATTCATATATAATCAATACATCACCCACATACTTTATATTTACGTTCTATCCACATCCTACCATTATAATAGTATAACGACAATACTTGACAAAATAATCGGTATATTCAGAATTACATTTCATAAATCCAACATACATCCCCCATCTATCATGTATAGTTAAACTAAACTCAATAATCACACACCTAATAAAATACAAACTGGAGGCGACAAATAGTGAAAAAAATCATCCTAACAACCGAAAGCGGAGCCGATCTACCTGAATTCCTTGCAAAGAAACACAACATCCATGTAGTAGCCATGCATGTCATCATGGACGGCCAGGACTATTTAGACGGTCATCTACCCGTACAAGACATCTTTGATTTTTACGACCGCACTAAAAAGATTCCATCCACCGCCGCCACGAATACCCATGAGTACCAAGAGTTTTTCAAAAAGATTCGAACGGAATTTCCTGATCATACAATCGTTCATATAGGCTATACATCGAAGGCATCTGTTTCCTATCAAAATGCGTTAACCGCAGCGGAAGATGTAGAAGATATTTATTTACTGGATGCATTAAACGTTACAGGCGGATTAACTGCGGTGATTATGTATGCGGTTGCTCTGCTGGAGGAAGAACCTGAAATGGATCCTGTCCACTTGCTAGAAAAGATCGAAGCAAAGGTTCCCAAAGCGAGACTTGCCTTCCTTCCGGGTAGCTTAGACTTTTTACGGGCTGGCGGACGAGTCAGTAATATGGCGTATCTAGGCGGGGCTTTGTTAAAAATCAAACCGTGTATTGAATTAGTGGAAGGGAAGCTTGTTTCGACTAAAAAATATCGTGGGAACATGAGCAAAGTGGCTGAAAGTTTGCTACTAGACTATTTACAGCAATATGACATTGATAGACAACAAATCTATTTTATATACTCTATCGGGCTTAGTGAGACTATTAAAGAACGGATCGATGACATTGCACGAAAAAAAGGATTCGAGAATAGTCTTTGGATTGAAGCGGGTGCGATGATTTCGTCACATTCTGGTCCAGGAGGATTTGGGATTGCGGGGATAGAGGTTTAATATCAAAAAGAGGCTGGGACAAAACCCTCCTTGAAATCGAAAAAGAACGGACCCATTGAAGTTTATGGGGTCCGTTCTTTTTTATATAGGATTTTTTAATTTTAGGAAGAAAAAAAGG
>NZ_PDYP01000033.1:0-4145 GCF_002743115.1 Sporosarcina sp. P17b
GTATAAGAGACAAGAGAAAAGGCTGATGTGGTTGGCATTTATTGTCGCGGGTATCATGTTGCTATCAATTTTAGGAAGATTATTCTCGTGAAAAGAGGAGGTGGCTCGTATGGATCCCGTTTTTTATTCTAGGATATTGACTGAACTAACATTATCATTTCATATTATCTATGCAACCATTGGGGTCGGTGTTCCACTCATGATTATGCTAGCTCAATGGGTGGGGATTAAAAAGAACGATGAGCATTATATCTTGCTAGCTAGACGTTGGGCGCGCGGCTTCGTTATTACTGTAGCTGTTGGGGTCGTGACAGGAACAGCAATTGGGTTGCAACTGTCTTTATTGTGGCCTAATTTTATGGAGCTGGCTGGTAATGTGATTGCCTTACCATTATTTATGGAGACATTTGCCTTCTTTTTTGAAGCGATATTTCTCGGTATTTACTTATATACATGGGATCGTTTTGAGAATCAAAAGAAACATTTTCTACTACTTATTCCAGTCGCGCTTGGAGCATCATTCTCTGCGGTATTCATCACCATTGTAAATGCTTTCATGAATGCGCCGCAAGGCTTTAATTTAGTTAATGGGGAATTGATTAACGTCAACCCGCTTGTGGCAATGTTTAATCCTGCTATGCCGACAAAAGTGGCACACGTAGTTGGTACAGCTTATATGACATCTGCATTTTTATTGGCTGCCATTGCCGCGTTTCGTCTGTTGCGTGGTTCAAATCATGTCTATCATAAAAAAGCCTTATACCTGACTTTAAAAGTTGGATTCATTTTTAGTGTCAGTGCAGCGCTGATTGGTGATTTATCAGGTAAGTATTTAGCAGAGTATCAACCTGAAAAGTTGGCAGCAGCCGAATGGCATTTTGAAACGGAAGAAAATGCTCCTTTAATTTTATACGGTGTGCTGGACGATGGCGAAGTTAAATACGCCATTAAAATACCGTATGCCCTTTCTATTTTAGCGCACGGTGTACCTAGTGCTGAAGTCGTCGGATTGGATCAGTTTCCTGAAGAGGATACACCACCACTATATATTCATTACCTCTTTGATATTATGGTAACAATCGGAATGTTATTGATGACGTTGGCAGCTGTATACTGGATTGGTATGTGGCGAAGATGGTCATTTGTTGAGTCTCGCTTATTCCGATGGCTCATTGTCATAGCAGGACCACTCGTTTTCATTTCACTCGAAGCGGGTTGGTGGTTAGCAGAGGTAGGACGTCAACCGTGGATATTACGTAATATTATGCGGACGTCTGAGGGTGCAACTACTAGTGGTCAGGTACCGACGATGCTTGTACTCTTTGCGCTTCTATACCTCGTCCTCGGTATCGGCAGTATAGTCGTTTTAAGAAGAATGTTCATCAGAAATCCTGTAGAACAAGAAATTATAGATCGACAGCGAGAGAAAGGCGGTGACATTCTATGAATATCGAAATTCTAGGAATTACGGTGTTGTGGGTGTTCTTATTCGGCTACATCTTGATCGGTGCGATTGATTTCGGAGCAGGTTTTTTCAACGCATATAGTTTATTTACAGGCCGACAGCGAATATTGACTCATGTCATTCAGCGTTATTTGTCACCAGTTTGGGAGGTAACGAATGTATTTCTAGTATTCTTCTTCGTGGGGATTATTGGATTCTTCCCAAAAACCGCCTTCTATTACGGGACTACCTTGTTAGTACCGGTTAGTTTTGCCATTATCCTTTTGGCGATTCGAGGTTCGTATTATGCATTCGAAACGTATGGAGCTCGTGGTCACAAAGGGTATTCATTCGCTTACGGTTCAACGGGTTTACTACTTCCTGCGTCATTGTCAATTGTACTGACGATTTCTGAAGGAGGATTTATCGAATTGGTAAATGGTCAGCCGGTTTTAGATTACTGGAAGTTGTTCACAAGTCCGCTTACTTGGTCGATTGTCGTACTAAGCATAGCGGCCACACTGTATATCTCATCCGCATTTTTGACATGGTATGCGAATAAAGCCAAGGATTCAGAGGCGACGCAACTGTTAAGGAAGTATGCGCTTATCTGGGCATTGCCAACGATCGTCGCTGCAGGCGGGATTATATTTGAATTACGTAAACATAACCCGCTACACTATGAGAATATTCAAAGATTCTGGCCGATGTTTCTACTATCGTTTTTACTGTTCTTAGGAACGGTTTATCTTATCTGGAAACAGCGGCAATATGGTCTAGCATTCGGTTTACTAATAGGACAATTCATATTTGCCTTCTTTGGTTATGGTGCTTCGCATTATCCATACTTGCTCTACCCGTATTTGACTATTTACGATAGTTTCACGAACCAAGCTATGGCGATTGCTTTAATCGTGGCGTTTATATTTGGATTACTTCTGCTAATCCCATCATTGTATTTACTATTACGTATGTTCCTATTCAATAAAGAGTATGTAAAAGGAAAAGAAAACCATCATGCATAAGGGGGCATTAAGATGAATGAATTTTTGATTTTCTATGCACCTTTTTTAGTCATCATCGCAGGTATCGTACTATCGTTCTTTGTGGTTTTGAAAGACGATGCAGTGACAAAGAATGAGTATAAAAACAGTAAAAAAACAGACGTATGATTACGTCTGTTTTTTTCTTGGCTTCCCATGGTACACTAGAAGTATCTGAAAGATGGAGGAAAAATCATGAGCTTTGCAGTAAATAAAAATGAAAAAATTCGAGTGACTATAGAAGATCTAACACATGATGGAGCGGGCGTAGCGAAAGTAGAGGGCTATCCTTTATTCATTCAAGGAACATTACCCGGGGAAACAGTTGATGTACATGTATTGAAGACATTGAAGAAATATGGATTCGCCAAATTAATCAATATTGTGGAACCATCTACTTCCCGTGTGACACCACCTTGTCATGTATTCCCGACATGTGGAGGATGCCAGTTACAGCATTTATCCTACGAGAGCCAGTTGATACAAAAACGCAAAACAGTACGTGATGTAATGGACCGCATTGCTAAGCTGCCAGACGTACCAGTACACGAAGTGAAAGGTATGGATGATCCATGGCGCTACCGTAATAAATCACAAATACCATTTGACACAGAGAATGATCGAGTAATCACAGGCTTTTATAAAGCGCGTACTCATCATATCGTGGATACGGATGTATGCTTGATACAGACGGAAGAAGCCGATGAATTGATGACTTTGCTGAAATATAAACTACAGCAACTTGGTATCGAGACATATGATGAACATACACACAAAGGCATGCTACGTCATTTAATCGTTAGAAAAGCACGCCAGACGGGTCAAGTAATGGTTGTACTTGTAACTCGACATAAAAAATTCCCGCAAAAAGACGCGGTAGTCGAATTAATTCAGCAACATTTACCGAATGTGACATCTATTATGCAAAATGTGAATACAGCGAATACGAACGTCATTATGGGCAATGAAATGATCCAGCTATATGGTACGGATGTCATTATTGATCGGATTGGAGAAACTGAATTTGAGATTTCAGCACGTTCTTTCTACCAAATAAATCCTGTACAAACAGAAGTGTTGTATCAACAGGCACTTGATTATGCGAACCTGACTGGAAATGAAACAGTAGTAGATGCGTATTGTGGGATCGGAACGATTACATTGTTCTTGGCTAAACAAGCGAAGGAAGTATACGGAGTCGAAATAGTGCCACAGGCGATAGAAGATGCAAAGCGTAACGCAGAACTAAACCATATTACTAACGCTCATTTTGAAGCGGGGCCAGCAGAAGAAATCATCCCCAAATGGTACGCGCAAGGTAAAGAGTTTGATGTATTAGTCGTTGATCCACCACGTAAAGGATGCGATGAAAAATTATTAGAAACTATCTTAGCTTATAAACCGAAGAAGATTGTGTATGTATCTTGTAATCCAGGAACATTGGCGCGGGATTTACGCATTCTAGAAGATGGTGGCTATCGCACGAAGGAAGTCCAACCGGTTGATATGTTCCCGCATAGTAGTCATGTCGAGGTTATTTGCAACATAGATTATGTAGGCGTTTAAAACGCCCATTCTATGTCGATGCGGTCCTCGTAAACAGAGATCTTGTTAATCAGTTTGGCCGCAATAAGCCGTTTCTTTTCAATCTCTTCGTT
>NZ_PDYP01000034.1:0-3251 GCF_002743115.1 Sporosarcina sp. P17b
AAGGTAGCCGTATCGGAAGGTGCGGCTGGATCACCTCCTTTCTAAGGATTATGTTTTCTTGCCTGAAATATGGAAGAAACATTCGGAAGATAGATCTTCGATCTATCACGTTAACGTTTTGCGTTCAGTTTTGAAGGCTCATGTAGTTGAGTGTTCAAAACTTTTTTCTTGTTCATTGAAAACTGGATAAAACGACATTGAAAGTAATCAAGTAATCAACCGAATTGTATTTATACGATTCAAGCAATCTTTTTAACCTTTGGATTCCTATCGCTAGGATGAAATTGGACCTTTTATAGGTTAAGTTAGAAAGGGCGCACGGCGGATGCCTTGGCACTAGGAGCCGATGAAGGACGGCACTAACACCGATATGCTTCGGGGAGCTGTAAGTGAGCTTTGATCCGAAGATTTCCGAATGGGGAAACCCACTGTCCGTAATGGGACAGTACGTGTATGTGAATACATAGCATACTCGTGGCACACCCGGAGAACTGAAACATCTAAGTACCCGGAGGAAGAGAAAGAAACATCGATTCCCTTAGTAGCGGCGAGCGAAACGGGAAGAGCCCAAACCAAGAAGCTTGCTTCTTGGGGTTGTAGGACACTCTATACGGAGTTACAAAGGAATGTGTTAGATGAAGCGACCTGGAAAGGTCCGCAAAACAGGGTAAAAGCCCCGTAGTCGAAAGCACATTCTCTCCAGAGTGGATCCTGAGTACGGCGGAACACGTGAAATTCCGTCGGAATCCGGGAGGACCATCTCCCAAGGCTAAATACTCCCTAGTGACCGATAGTGAACCAGTACCGTGAGGGAAAGGTGAAAAGCACCCCGGAAGGGGAGTGAAATAGATCCTGAAACCGTGCGCTTACAAATTGTCAGAGCCCGTTAATGGGTGATGGCGTGCCTTTTGTAGAATGAACCGGCGAGTTACGATTCCATGCAAGGTTAAGCTGAGAAGGCGGAGCCGCAGCGAAAGCGAGTCTGAATAGGGCGAATAAGTATGGGGTCGTAGACCCGAAACCAGGTGATCTACCCATGTCCAGGGTGAAGGTCAGGTAACACTGACTGGAGGCCCGAACCCACGTATGTTGAAAAATGCGGGGATGAGGTGTGGGTAGCGGTGAAATTCCAATCGAACCTGGAGATAGCTGGTTCTCTCCGAAATAGCTTTAGGGCTAGCCTCAAACGAAAGAATCTCGGAGGTAGAGCACTGTTTGGACGAGGGGCCCATCCCGGGTTACCGAATTCAGACAAACTCCGAATGCCGATGATTTATGTTTGGGAGTCAGACAGTGGGTGATAAGATCCATTGTCGAGAGGGAAACAGCCCAGACCACCAGCTAAGGTCCCCAAGTATCTGTTAAGTGGAAAAGGATGTGGCGTTGCCCAGACAACCAGGATGTTGGCTTAGAAGCAGCCATCATTTAAAGAGTGCGTAATAGCTCACTGGTCGAGTGGCGCTGCGCCGAAAATGTACCGGGGCTAAACAGATCACCGAAGCTGTGGATTGACCTTAGGGTCAATGGTAGGAGAGCGTTCCAAGGGCGTTGAAGCTAGACCGGAAGGACTGGTGGAGCGCTTGGAAGTGAGAATGCCGGTATGAGTAGCGAAAGAAGGGTGAGAATCCCTTCCACCGAATGCCCAAGGTTTCCTGAGGAAGGCTCGTCCGCTCAGGGTTAGTCAGGACCTAAGTCGAGGCCGATAGGCGTAGACGATGGACAACAGGTTGATATTCCTGTACCACCTCCCCGCCGTTTGAGTAATGGGGGGACGCAGTAGGATAGGGTGAGCACACAGTTGGTTGTGTGTCTAAGCAGTGAGGTGGAGAACGAGGCAAATCCCGTTCTCATATAACACTAGGCTGTGATGGCGAGGAGATTTATCTCCAGAGTCCCTGATTTCACACTGCCAAGAAAAGCCTCTAGCGAGGCGGGAGGTGCCTGTACCGCAAACCGACACAGGTAGGCGAGGAGAGAATCCTAAGGTGATCGAGAGAACTCTCGTTAAGGAACTCGGCAAAATGACCCCGTAACTTCGGGAGAAGGGGTGCTCTGGTAGGGTGAATAGCCCGAGAGAGCCGCAGTGAATAGGCCCAGGCGACTGTTTAGCAAAAACACAGGTCTCTGCAAAATCGTAAGATGACGTATAGGGGCTGACGCCTGCCCGGTGCTGGAAGGTTAAGAGGAGGGGTTAGCGCAAGCGAAGCTCTGAATTGAAGCCCCAGTAAACGGCGGCCGTAACTATAACGGTCCTAAGGTAGCGAAATTCCTTGTCGGGTAAGTTCCGACCCGCACGAAAGGCGTAACGATCTGGGCACTGTCTCAACGAGAGACTCGGTGAAATTATAATATGCGTGAAGATGCGCATTACCCGCGACAGGACGGAAAGACCCCGTGGAGCTTTACTGTAGCCTGATATTGAATTCCGGTGCAGCCTGTACAGGATAGGTAGGAGCCTAGGATTCCGGAGCGCTAGCTTCGGAGGAGGCATTGGTGGGATACTACCCTGGCTGTATTGGACTTCTAACCCTTGCCCGTGATCCGGGCAGGAGACAGTGTCAGGTGGGCAGTTTGACTGGGGCGGTCGCCTCCTAAAGAGTAACGGAGGCGCTCAAAGGTTCCCTCAGAATGGTTGGACATCATTCGTAGAGTGCAAAGGCATAAGGGAGCTTGACTGCGAGACCTACAAGTCGAGCAGGGTCGAAAGACGGACTTAGTGATCCGGTGGTTCCGCATGGAAGGGCCATCGCTCAACGGATAAAAGCTACCCCGGGGATAACAGGCTTATCTCCCCCAAGAGTCCACATCGACGGGGAGGTTTGGCACCTCGATGTCGGCTCGTCGCATCCTGGGGCTGTAGTCGGTCCCAAGGGTTGGGCTGTTCGCCCATTAAAGCGGCACGCGAGCTGGGTTCAGAACGTCGTGAGACAGTTCGGTCCCTATCCGTCGCGGGCGCAGGAAATTTGAGGAGAGCTGTCCTTAGTACGAGAGGACCGGGATGGACATACCGCTGGTGTACCAGTTGTCTTGCCAAAGGCATCGCTGGGTAGCTATGTATGGACGGGATAAATGCTGAAAGCATCTAAGCATGAAGCCCCCTTCAAGATGAGATTTCCCATTACGCAAGTAAGTAAGATCCCTCAAAGATGATGAGGTGGATAGGTCTGGGGTGTAAGTACGGCGACGTATGTAGCTGACAGATACTAATCGATCGAGGACTTAACCTATTTTAAAAAGTAGTTACTTGAACT
>NZ_PDYP01000035.1:0-1799 GCF_002743115.1 Sporosarcina sp. P17b
TCCAGATGATTATGAAGGTGTTGCTTTAGAAAATTCTGTTGAGAAACAAGTTAACGGTAAAACTAAAAAGTTCTTGAAAGGTGCAAGGCTTTCTTATTATCCATCTGGGGTGAATATTTTCACTAAGACAACTGGTATGAAGTATCCTGAAAGAGAAGATATGGCGTATAAAGACATAAAAAAAATAGTGGGTGCTGGTACACCACACTACAAAAAAAGTATAAATATAGCCGACAAACAAAGTGAATTTACTAATACCATTACTTACGAACAGTATAACCTAAAAAGAACTTGATTTAAACACAGTATAACACTTGCTGCGGCACTGTTAAATTAATGATGATTATATGAATTATGGGTGTCTTATTATATAGCGCAAGGTGCGGCTCTGCCGTGGTTCCTTGGGCTATATAATAGACACCTTTTTCATTATTACCAGTAATTGACTAGATCAAAGATTGATGCTATATTGTGTACAAAAGAGGTGATTTAGTGGAAAGAGAAATGATTCGTGTTAATACTCGTATTCCGTTTGATTTGAATGATTGGCTAGATGCTGAAGCTACTAGAACTGGATTGTCAAAGAGTGCGATCGTCATGATGGCTACTGAAAATTATCGGAGAGAAAAAGAAGCATTTAAATCTATGGCTGATATGGGGCAAGTGGTGGAGAAGTTACAACAGATCGAACAGATGATACAGCGGAATGGTCTGGAAGGTTGAGCGAAGCGGTGCCTTGATAGTGAGCAGGGGCATGATAGACTGTCTAGTCGCGTGCCACAGTTCTTTTCAACTGCTGGCGCTGGCACGGGCTACTCATGCCCCGAAAGGCTCGCTGTCAAGGCCAACCTGTAAGACCATGTAGCGATGGGAGGAGGTGACAATATGGTTTGTCCGTTGGTTGTTCTTGACGCTAGACTGGAACACAAAATGAAGGCTTTGAATAAGCACATGCGTATCTGTCAGGAACTAAAGAAAGATATAAAGGAGATCGAGGAAGAAAAGAGGTATATCTACTTTAAGTTGATGGGCGGAAAAGGGGTTTGTTAAGAGAGATAAATCAGGTTGCTCTTATTAACTTGATTTTGATTAAACATCTCACCGCATGAAAGACAGGGGTGGAAAATTGAAGATAACCAGATTGGAAGATGAAATCACAATAAAAGATGATTCTACTGTTACCGTAACGAAGATGAACCACATTGTAGAAGTGCAGCATATGGAAAAGCGAAATTCATCTAACCATATACGAAAATTGGATTCTGAACGATATGTAGAATTATCTACTGGGGAAATAAAGTTTTTTGAACGCTCTGAAACAAGGGCTGACAATTTAAATTCTCTACGTCAAACCTTTAAGAAATTAAGGTATTTGATAAACAATAATTTTAGTGGTTGCTCAAACGAGTTATTTATTACTTTAACCTACGCTAAGCAGACCAAAGATCATTTACAGGTAGGGAAAGATTACGATAGCTTTTTGAAACGGTTGAAACGTAAATATAATGAAAGTACAAGCATTGATGCAATTAGGGTTCTAGAGCCACACGCATCTGGCTGTTATCATTTGCACGTATTGTTAAGGTTTAATGAGCTGAAATCTATTTACTTGCCTAACGAGCTTCTGGCTACTCTGTGGGGCAATGGTTTTGTTTCCATCCAATCATTGAAAGACGTTGATAATATAGGTGCTTATGTATCTGCTTATTTATCAGACATAGAAATTCCAGATGATTATGAAGGTGTTGCTTTAGAAAATTCTGTTGAGAAACAAGTTAACGGTAAAACTAAAAAGTTCT
>NZ_PDYP01000036.1:0-1501 GCF_002743115.1 Sporosarcina sp. P17b
GGGCCGATTCCGTCTCCGGAGATTACGGCTATTTTGTAGGGGTTCATGTGGTCACTCTTTTCTTTTTATGAATGTAGTCTGCTGTTAGCGTATCATCTTCAAAAGTGAATGTATAATCTTTGCAGGAATAACCTCATGAAAAGATGTTGTCGCACAAAACACGTGCTTGAGCTCCTATTCGCATGTATTTTTAATACCACTTAAGATTAATTAACCAGGAGTGTTTATTTTGTTAAAATCCTCTCTTTAGGCATATTGAGAAGTCGAGTAATATGATTGAATAAAAGACATGGGAAGGAATTTAGATGTAATAAATACAATTATTGAAAAATCTCAACAATCGTATAGGATATAGATATAGACATTAGAGGATTGTCTTCACTAAATAATAATGAAATGGGTGAACGGAAGATGAACACTTCGGGGAATCATAAGAAGATAAAATAGTTCTGTGTGCAATATGTGGTGAGACATTTATTTAGGTGGTAGTAGAGGATATCATGAAAAGCATTATAGTGACTTGTCCGAGAGCGTAGAGTTTCAAAAAAACAGAAAAAGGATTCACATAAAAATGAACACTTTCCTAGGATCTTGTTGTAAATAGAATATATAATAAAGTACCATTAATTACAAATGGTACAAGGAACACTCACGACTGATATACTAGGTAGTGCTTATGAATATTTAATTAGAGTACTTTACGATGATAGATATATGGATCAAGTTGATATTTACATAAAAGCAGAATAATTATAAATGGAGAGATGAGTTATGGAAAACCTTTCAAAGATAAAAAGAGAGCATATGCTTGAATTTTTGAATAAGTTACGAGATGAACATGGTGATGATGATACCATTATTGCAATCAATGAAATTGAGTCCGCATTGACTAGCAAGAAGTATGGTTTGGTTTGGGAAGAGCATATCGAACGTGTCGATGAAAAAATTAAAACCAATGTTCCGGTATTTACAGAGGTTGAAGAAAAAGAAATTCTTGCGGACCCTTCACTGTCCTATAACTTCCTTTTGGAAGGTGATAATTTACATAGTTTGTATTTACTCGAAAAAACACATAAAGGTAAAGTGGACGTAATTTATATTGATCCACCTTATAACAGGGGGAAAGATGATTTTATCTATAATGATAATTATGTTGATGAAGAAGATAATTTTAAGCACTCAAAATGGTTATCGTTTATGTCAAAGCGATTGGGTATAGCTTATAAGCTATTAAATTCAGACGGTGTAATTTTTATTAGTATTGATGATAATGAAATGTCACAGCTGAAAATGTTGTGTGATAGTATTTTTGGCGATGCAAATTGCATCGGTGTAATCATTCAAAACAAATTAAATTCAAAAAATGAGGCCAATTGTACAATCAAGTTAGCCACCTAAATCCAAACAAAAAAATGCCACTATAAAATTCGTGTATCATTGAAGTTGCGAGACTAACAATGAGAGGAAGTTTTATAGTGGCACAACTTGAGAGTACCATACA
>NZ_PDYP01000038.1:0-1386 GCF_002743115.1 Sporosarcina sp. P17b
TTAGCTAGGTTAGCTTAGTATTTTCAAAAAGAGATTATCGATAGAGGGATAACAGCCCCCTTCATACATACACTGGATTTTATCTAAGTGGCTAACTTAATATTGCAATTTAGGAAGAAGAAACAATTTCAATCTTTGAGAACATGATTTTGTAATTCTTGTGTAAAATTTGTGTAAAAAGTTTTCAAAACCTAACGTTTTCTATCGTATTCGCCAAAAAGAAAAAGCATCTACAAACGCTGTGTTATCAACGTTTGTAGATGCTTTAGGCCTTCTCAACTTAACTGGAAAAGACCAGGATATACCCGAGGCCGGACTTGAACCGGCACGCCTCGCGGCATCGCATTTTGAGTGCGACGTGTCTGCCATTCCACCACTCGGGCACGTGTAAAGTAATTAATTATATGAAATTAAAAGGCGGCAACCGGAATCGAACCGGTGGTAAGGGTGTTGCAGACCCGTGCCTTACCGCTTGGCTATGCCGCCAACATAGTGGAGCGGAAGACGGGATTCGAACCCGCGACCCCGACCTTGGCAAGGTCGTATTCTACCACTGAACTACTTCCGCAAAACTGACTGGGGTAGCTGGATTCGAACCAACGAGTGACGGAGTCAAAGTCCGTTGCCTTACCGCTTGGCTATACCCCACTAATGGGGCGGACGAGGGGAATTGAACCCCCGAATGTCGGAATCACAATCCGATGCGTTAACCACTTCGCCACGACCGCCATGTTATGATCACTTACAGTATAGTAATAGGTGTTAATTATTTTAAAAGTAATGGGGCGGACGAGGGGTATCGAACCCCCGAATGTCGGAATCACAATCCGATGCGTTAACCACTTCGCCACGACCGCCAGAATAATTATTATTTTAAAAAATACAGGGGCAGTAGGAATCGAACCCACATCAAAGGTTTTGGAGACCTCTATTCTACCGTTGAACTATGCCCCTAAATGGTGGTGGGGGACGGATTCGAACCGCCGAACCCGGAGGGAGCGGATTTACAGTCCGCCGCGTTTAGCCACTTCGCTACCCCACCAGTAAGGATGCCGGCGAAAGGACTTGAACCCTCAACCTACTGATTACAAGTCAGTTGCTCTACCAATTGAGCTACACCGGCATATAAATGGTGGCTCAGGACGGAATCGAACCGCCGACACAAGGATTTTCAGTCCTTTGCTCTACCGACTGAGCTACTGAGCCACTATTGTTAGTTTTTTTAGAAAGACGCTAATTAGAAGCGTATGTAAAAAATGGCGGTCCCGACCGGGATCGAACCGGCGATCTCCTGCGTGACAGGCAGGCATGTTAACCGCTACACCACGGGACCATTGGTTGCGGGGACAGGATTTGAACCTGTGACCTTTGGGTTATGAGCCCAAC
>NZ_PDYP01000039.1:0-1222 GCF_002743115.1 Sporosarcina sp. P17b
ACCTAAATCCAAACAAAAAAATGCCACTATAAAATTCGTGTATCATTGAAGTTGCGAGACTAACAATGAGAGGAAGTTTTATAGTGGCACAACTTGAGAGTACCATACAAAACCGTAAAAATAAACACCTGTCAGCTTTTGAGCGCGGTCAAATCGAGGCGCTTCACAAGGATGGACATACCAACCGAGAGATCGGTAGACGCTTAGGACGCGTTCATCAAACAATCGCTAATGAATTAAAGCGTGGAACCACGACCCAGCTCAAAACTGGGCGCACATCCTATACAGCTTATTTCGCTGAAACAGGACAGGCGATATATGAACGAAATCGACTTCAGTGCGGTGCAAAAAGTAAGCTGCTTATAGCCAATGAATTTGTCAATTTCGCGTGTGATAAAATCCTAGATCAAGACTGGTCACCAGATGCAGTCGTCGGGTTTACAAGCCTTCAAGAAGAGTGGAAAGACCGACCTACTGTGTCCACGAAAACCCTGTATAACTACATTGATTTAGACGTATTACGCGTTCGAAATATAGACTTGCCGATGAAACTGAGACGGAACACCAAAGTGAAACACATCCGAAGAAACCGTCGTATTTTGGGCATGAGCATCGCTGAACGTCCCGTTGAAATTGAAGATCGTCAAGAATTCGGTCATTGGGAAATTGATACGGTAGAAGGACAGAAGTCTGATGACAACGCATTATTGACGCTCGTTGAACGTAAAACGAGAAACTATTATGCCATCCTCCTAGATGATCAAGATCATGATTCGGTGGACTTTGCGATCAACCAGTTACGACAGGATTTTGGTGAGCTGTTTTCTCAAGTATTCAAAACGATTACGTCGGATAACGGCAGCGAGTTTTCTAATCTGACAAAGAGTCTTCAAGGTGTTACTGACGTCTATTTCGCTCGTCCATATGCACCGTATGAAAGAGGATCTAACGAGCGACACAATGGTCTGCTCAGACGATATATTCCCAAAGGAAAAGCAATTTCTGATTACTCTACAGAGTCTATTCAACGTATTTATCAGACACTGAATCAGTTGCCTAGGAAGATTTTGAACTATCGACAGCCATCCGTTTTGTTTGAAGAAGAGTTGGCTAGGTTAGCATAGTATTTCCAAAACTAACCCGTTAATTGAGGGATCACATTCCCCTTCATACATACACTGGATTTTATCTAAGTGGCTAATTTAATATTGCAATTTAGGAT